>CAZSBQ010000199.1:0-7693 GCA_964604795.1 uncultured Victivallales bacterium
CACAATCAGCTCTACTACCAGCAGGCCCAACCCGAAATCTCGGACCGGGAATACGACCGGCTGATGCGCGAACTGGAGGACTTGGAGCAGCAGTTTCCCGAGCTGGAAACACCCGATTCGCCCACCAAACGGGTCGGCGGAGAACCGCTCGACGAATTCGTGACCCGCCCCCACGCCGTGCCGATGCTGAGTTTGGACAACACCTACAGCTCGGCCGAACTCGAGCAGTTTTTTCGGCGGGTTCACGAGCGCGCCGGCCAATCGCAGCTCACGTTTGCCGTGGAACCAAAAATCGACGGCGTCAGCATCTCGATTCGCTACGAGAACGGCGTGCTTGTCCAAGCGCTAACGCGCGGCAACGGGCAGGAGGGCGATGACGTCACGGCCAATGTGCGCACCATCTACGGGGTTCCCCTGCGCCTGGCCGGTTCGGCGCCGCCGCCCGTGCTGGAGGCGCGGGGCGAGGTGTTCATGACGCGGGTGCGCTTTCGCGAACTCAACGAGCAGCGCCAGGCGCGGGGCGAACGGGAATTCGCCAACGCCCGCAACGCCACCGCCGGCACGCTCAAGCTGCTGGATCCGCGGGAAGTGGCCAGGCGCCCCTTGGACGTGCGTTTCTACGCACAGGGGGAACTGCAGGATGCGGACATTGATTCCCAGGCGAAACTGCTGAAACAGTTCGACGATTTCGGCCTGCCGACCTGCGAGTTTCTCGAGGTGGTCAAGGATTTCGACGCGCTGTGGCGGGCGGTCGAGTCGCTCGACGAGCGGCGCGAATCCATTCCCTACGAGATCGACGGAGCGGTGATCAAGGTGAACGACTTTTCCGTGCGCGCGAAGATCGGCGCCACGGCCAAGGCGCCCAGTTGGGCGATCGCCTACAAGTACGAGGCCGAGCGGGCGGTCACCCGCCTCGAGGACATCACGGTCCAGGTGGGGCGCACCGGCGTGCTCACCCCCGTGGCGGAGTTGGCGCCGGTGCAGTTGGCAGGCTCGACGATCCGGCGCGCCACGCTGCACAATCAGGACGAAATCGAACGCAAGGACATTCGGATCGGCGACGCCGTGGTCATCGAGAAGGCGGGCGAGGTGATTCCCGCGGTTGTCGCCGTCGAGACGGATTTGCGCCCGGAAGGAACGCAGCCGTTCAACCTGGTCGAGCACATCGGCGGCGTCTGTCCATCCTGCGGTCAACCGGTGAGCCGCGATCCCGAGTTTGTCGCCTGGCAATGCACGAATCTTGGGTGCCCCGCCCAGGCCGTCGGACGCCTGGAGCACTTTGCCAGACGCGACGCTCTCGACATCGAACAGCTCGGTGAAACCGTGGCGCGCGCGCTTGTGAACACGGGCCTTGTGCATCACCCCCTGGACCTGTTTTCATTGCGTACCGAGGACGTGGCCGAACTCAATTTGGGCACGACCGAACAGCCCCGTCAATTTGGCGAAAAAAACGCCCGCAAGCTTCTGCGTTCGGTCGAGCGCAGCCGCGAGCTGCCGCTCGAAAGCTGGTTGCACGCCCTCGGCATCCCCCATGTCGGCATCAGCACCGCGCGTCAGTTGGCGAAGCTGCACGCCAACTTGGAGGAGGTGGCCGACTCCGATGTTCTCGAAGCCATTATCGAACAGGACGACATCGAGCGCGAAATGAAATCGATCAATCCCCGATCGCGCAAGAATCCGCCGGCCGAAGAGCAGGAGCGGTCCCGACGCGCCGAACACTATGACCAGCTTAAACGCCGATACACCGAGCTGGAGGAGGCGCTCGAAAAACGCCGCGGAAACGTGCCGCTCGACGAAATCGGGCCGGTGGTCGCCCACAGTATCCGGGATTTCTTTGCCTCAAATGCAGGCAAGGAACTGCGACAACGGCTGGACGAACTCGACATTCACCCCCGGTCAGCCATGTCGGCCGGGCAAGGACAGTCCTCCAGCCCCCTCTCAGGGAAAAAGCTCGTCCTGACCGGAACCCTGGAGTCCATGTCCCGGGATGAAGCCAAGCAGAAGATCGAAGCCTGCGGAGGCAACGTCACCGGATCGGTCAGCGGCAACACCGATTTCGTCGTCGCCGGCGCCGATCCCGGCGCGAGTAAAATGACCAAGGCACGTTCCCACAACGTCCCCGTCCTCGCCGAAGACGACCTGCTCGAAATGCTCGAGAATCGGAAAAACTCCACAACCGCCCCCGACAAAATGGCGAACGAACCAGAAACCATCGGTAACGATCTCTTCTCCTGGGCGCAAAAGCAAAAATAGATGGACGTGCAAGTACTACAGGCATCCCTGCCTGTAGAACCGAACCATCCCGAACATTCCCCCAGCCCGAACTGCGGCCCCTTCGAGGTAGACGGCCCAAGCAATACAGAATATTGAATATCGAATGTTGAATGCTGAATTTTGAATGCAATACCCGTGCGCCGAATGGCGCTATGAAAAATCAATGTTCAATATTCATTATTCAATATTCTCCGCTTCCATATGTAGTGGGACTATGAGGTTGCGGTCCGGTTCCGAATCCCAACGGGATTCCGTCCCCTAGCCCAGGGTTGCGGGCGTAGCCCGCTACCCTGGGACCACGTCCCCCCCCATTTCAACCCCAACGGGGTTGCGTCATGCCCCACGTACGGGAGGGACGGAACCCCGTTGGGGTACGGTTCAATTGGGGCATCCGACACCCAGGGTAGCCCCTGGCGGCGCAACCCTGGGCTATAAGACAAAACCCCTTCGGGGCAGCGTCGCCTTCGGGGTTTGGACAGGCAGGGATGCCTGTTTTACTCTTGGGTTTCGAGCGGTTTTTTCCGCCAGCGCGCGGCGAAGAGGATGTCGCAGTCGCCCTCCCAGGGGCGGATGGCGAGCATTCCTCGGCAGCGGTCGCCGGTGAGCGGATGGGCAAAGGATTGCAGCTCAAACTGGTCGGTTTGCTCGTTGAATGCGCTGACCACGCCCTCGTTTTCGACGCCGAACATGGAGCAGGTGATGTAAACGAGCGTGCCGCCGGGTTTGACTGCGGTGGCTGCGGCTTTGAGGATGTCGAGTTGGAGCGCGGCCATTTCGGCGGGTTCCTCCGGGCGGGTGGTCCACCGTCCGTCGGGATTTCGCCGCCAGGTTCCGGAGCAGGTGCAGGGAGCGTCGACCAGGACGCCGTCAAAGTTTGCCTTGCGGGAGCGCACGGACTTGCCGTCCCAGGGCTTTGTCTCCACGTTGGGCAGTTGTGCGCGTCGAGCGCGCCGGCGCAGGTCCTGGAGCTTGTACTCGCGTATGTCGCTGGCCACCACGGTTCCCTTTCGCTCCATCATTTCGGCCAGCAGGAGGGTTTTTCCGCCGCCGCCCGCGCAGGCGTCCCACCAGCGGTCTCCCGGTCGCGGAGCGCACACCATCCCGGCCGCCTGGGAGGCCAGGTCCTGCACTTCGTATTGCCCGCGTCGATAGCCTTCGGTTTCGTAGAGACTCACTCGGCTGTGCCGGACCCGGAGTGCGCTGGGGATGGTGGAATGGGGGTGGGGTGCAATGCCGGTTTTTGCGGTCAGCTCGGCGACGACGGGGCGCACGGCGTTGGGTCGGCACCGCAGCCAGAGGGGAGGACGGCGCTGAAGATAGTCGATGAGTCGGTCGTACTGAGAGGTGACGGTCACCTCGGGAAGGACCCAGGCGGGCAGCAGCTCCCGCCACTGGGGCGGGGACTTGACTGGGGTGGCAAACAATGTCCACAGCCCCTTCAGCCGTTCCGTCGGGGTGTTTTTCACCCGAATGGACTCCACTCGGGCGGGGGCGGTGGCAGCCATATGGCAAAAGGTTTCCCAGAGTTCGGGCCGCAAATCCTGATTGTCCAGCAGCACTGCGGACAGGGCCAAACGCGCCAGGTCCTGTTGCGGCACGTCCTGCTCATTGTCGAGCAACCGGGTTTCCGGGCAGCATTCCAGGCGGCGCAGCCAACCCCACCAGCGCAGGGTGGCAAAGACGGTTTCGGAAATGAACCGGCGGTCGCGCCCGCCGTATTCCCGGTGCCGCCGGAAGTGGGCGGCCAGAATCCGGTCCGCGGGCCGCCCCTCTTGAAGCACGGGCCGCAAAACGGCCTCCAGGGAGGAAAGACCGGCAGTGAGAATGCTGCGCATTTTGGCGTTGGCTGGCATGGCTAGGTCCTACAAGGTGTGGAATACGAATTCCGGCGCCGCTTCGTCCGTGACGGGCATCTCGGGGCGAGTGATGCCGGTCAGCACCAGGGCGGTGCGGTAGCCGAAGCGCAGGCCGCCGACGATGTCCGAGGCGACCGAGTCGCCCACCAGCATCACGCGGTTGCGTTCGATGGCGTGGCCGGCGCGGTGCTCGAGCCGATGGTGCGCGAACTGCAGAATGGGGCTGTATGGCTTGCCCAGATATTCGGGAGTCAATTCGAGGCCGTAGGCGCGGCACAGCGCCTCGAGAAATCGCCCAAGGGCGCCGGAGCCGATATGCAGGCACCCGTTCCGCCCTGGAAAATAGCTGTCCGGGTTCGGCACGATCAGGGGAAAGTCCGGCTGCTGGATGAGCATATTGAAAGTGGCCTCGAGGGTGTGCTGCCAATCGAAGGTGTTCTCGCCGATGATGGCGGCCCGGCATTCGCGGATTCGATTCAGCTCCGTGATTTCGACCAGCCCGGCGCGCTCGGCGTAGCTGGGCTCGCCGAGCCGGCCCATGACGAAAACGGGCTCGCCGGTCCATTGCCGCTGCCGCACCAGCTCTTCCAGGCCGTGGCCGCAGGAAACCAGTTCGCTCGGGTCGAGGTGCAGCCCGGAGGCGGCCAGTTTGGCGCATTTTTCCTCCGGCGAACTGCATCCGTCATTGGTCAGCAGCGTAAAGGGGATGCCGTCGGCGCGGACAGTGGCGAGCAGCTCCTCGGCGCCGGGCATGGGCTCGCCCTTGATCATGAGCACGCCGTCCACGTCGAAGACCAGGGCGTCGACCTGCTCCCGCCGGCGGCGGAACCAGTCGCGGAATGCCTCCGCGGCGCGCTCTGCGTAGATCATGGCCATCGCAGCTCCCCGCTATTCCGCGTCGGTGTCCAGTCCGCGGATGCGGACGGTGCCGTCGCCCTCGACGACGTGACCGACGGCTTCGGCAGGGCAGTCGAGCGCCTGGCACAGCTCGAGCGTCTCGCGCATCGACTCGGCGGGCACGAACCAGAGCATACCCACGCCCATGTTGAACACGCGGTACATCTCGCGGTCGTCCGTCTGCGCGTGCTCCTGGATGAGCGGAAAGATGGGCGGAATCGGCAGGATGTCGGGACGGTACTCGAAGCTGCAGTCGGCCGGCAAAACGCGCGGCACGTTGTCGTAGATACCGCCGCCGGTGACGTGCACCAGACCGTCGACCGGCAGGTTTTGCTCGAACGCCTGCCGAATGACCGGCCAATAGCAGGTATGGGGCTTGAGCAGCGCGTCGCCGACGGTTTCCTCCAGTTCCGGCAGGTAGTCGCCGACATCCAGGCAACCCGTGTCGAACAGAGCTTTGCGCGCCAGACTGTAGCCGTTCGTGTGCAGGCCGTTGGACGCCAACCCGATGGCCACGTGACCGGGGCGGATGCGCTCGCCGGTGAGCAGAGCGGATTTGTCGACCACGCCGGTGATGCAGCCGACCAGGTCGTAGTCGTCGCCGTACATGCCGGGCATCTCCGCAGTCTCGCCGCCGAGCAGCGCCACACCCTGCGCCCGGCAAGCCTCGGCCACACCCTCGAGAATTTGTTCATAAAGAGGACTGCGCAGCGCTCCGATGCCCAGGTAGTCCATAAACCAGAGCGGCGCCGCGCCCTGAACGATGATGTCGTTGATGCAGTGGTTGACGATGTCGAAGCCCACCGTGCGGTGCTCGTTCATGCGCGCCGCCACCATCAGCTTGGTGCCGACGCCGTCGACGCTGGAAACCAGCACGGGGGCCTGATAGCGGCTGAGGTCCAGCTGAAACAGCCCGCCGAAGCCGCCGACGCCGCCGAGCACCTCCGGTCGCGTGGCGGCGGACATCTTGCCGCGCACCCGATCCAAAAGACGATGCGAAAGATCAATGTCGACGCCGGCGTCCTGGTATGCTCCGCCGGAGGTGTTCTTGTTGGATGAAGCCATGCTCGTGTTCCTTTTTCAGAGTTGCGCCCAAATTCGCCGGATATCCGGCCGCATGCAGCAAACCATAGCGCCATAATGCACCGGGAAAAGTCGTTCGCCGGAGCAACGTCGGGTTTTTGGTCGTCCTGAATCCGTGAGAACTGAAAATGCGGCTTGCATGGGCGGGACGTCCTTGGAGAGGGCGAAAGTCTTTTGAGCCTCGCGCCGCCGACCGGCGGCACCGCTTCTCAAGGGCACAAAAAAAGGCCCGCCGAAGCGGGCCTTGAAGGATTGGGGGCTGGCTACACAAGTTGCTTAGAACTTGTAGACGCCGTAGACCTTGTAGATGCCGGTGTCGTTCATGTTTTGCTTGCCATCAACGTCGACGTACTTGGCAGCGACTTCGAAGGACTGAGTGACATCGTAGCCGGCTTTCAGCATCAGCTGGTCGAATTCAACGGCTGTGTCGTCTTCGTAGTTGCCCCACTGAGCGGCCAGTTTCAGGCCTTCCCAGTCGTAGCCGAAGTCAACCCACCACGTCTTGGAATCCTGACCGGTGAAGTAGAAGTTGTTGATGTACGCGAAGGTGTCGTCCAAGGCTTCGAGGTCGTCGAGCCAACTGTTGCCGGCTTCGAGCTGGTTGACCTCATCGCTGTAGGCATAGTAACCAATGCCGGCGGTGGTGCCTTCCATCTCTCCGTACAGATACAGTTTCCACGCATCGGAATCATCCATGCCGGCGATACCAGTGTCTTCAGACACGAAGTAGTAGTCCGCCGTGCCACCGAGCTGTGCGCCTTCCATCTCGTAGGTCATGCCGGCCTGCACGCCGTACACTGTGGCGAAGTCGCCCTGGTGCAGGATGTATGGCTTGAGGTTGACCATGTCTTCCATGACGGCGAATTCGGCCATCACGGACCAGAGGTGATCCTTGCCGCCGTTGTCATCGACATCCAACCAGTCGGTGATGCCTTCCTCGTTCCATTTGACGCTGCGAACACCGCGGTTGAAGACGGAGGCGACAACCTTGACGCCCATGTCTTCCCATTCGCCGATGTTCAGGGTCAGACCCTCGAAGGAGTCACCCTCAAGAACGGGCGGGGCCATCGGAGTGTGGCGTCCAATGACGACGCTGGAGTTCATCGTGTTGTACTTGATGTACAGCTCGCGAAGGGCGGCGTCCAGGTCATTTCCTTCATTGTACAAAACATCGAAGTCCATGTTGTGGGTGTAGATTTCGCCCACACCCAGGACATCGACGCCCAGCTGCAGACCCTGCATTTCGCCGGTGATGTATTCCAGCTCGATGAAGCCGGTTCCCAGCACGTTGTTGTTGAAGCCGTTCGGAGCATTCTCCAAGTACATGGCGCCAAGGCTGCCCTTGAGAGTACCTGCTTGGAAGGCTTCGTCGATTTCGGCAGCCATGTCGCCTTGGGCGAATGACACGCCGGTTCCTGCGATGAGGCCGCAGAGACCCATTCCGATCCATTTCTTCATACTCATTGTTCCTTCTCCTTTCCTTGTTGTTGTTCGACGCGCGGTTTCGCGCGCCACGCTTCGTTTGCCTCTCTTTCCTCTTTCTCTCTTTCCGGTGGAACTTTGCTTTCCACCACGGTTCTAAC
>CAZSBQ010000200.1:0-7645 GCA_964604795.1 uncultured Victivallales bacterium
TGATATGCCGGATGTGGAACTCGTTTTTTGAGTTGATTGGTGCGACTTGACAGTTTGAATGTCCCTGTGTATGGTATGTAAAGACAAACACTTCACTTATTGCTATGGTCGTCAGAGGTCTGGATGCAGTACCGGTTGAGCCAACTTGCGGACATTCAATTGGGATATCAGCCGCGCACGAAATTGCGTCATGAATCTCGTGGAACCCATGGCGTGCTCCAGCTCAAGGATGTCGGGGAGGACGGCCATGTTGAGTACTCGAACATGCTGCGCATCGAACCGGAACGCGATCCGGAACGGTACGAAGTTAATGAGGAAGATGTCCTGCTGATCTCCCGCGGCGCACATCTTAAGGCGGTCCGTGTCTGTGCTCCTCCGCTGCCGGTGATGGCCATTTCCTTTTTTTACATTCTTCGCCCGAAGCACGGTGCTGTGAACCCGGGGTTTCTTTTTTGGGCGCTCAATCAGCCGCCGGTGCAGAGCCAGATTCGGCGGCAGGCGATGGGGACGGGAATTTCCCACATTCGGCGCAAGCCGGTGGAGAACCTGCGCATCGATATACCGTCTTTTGAAACGCAACGGCTCATCCTGCGCGTTGACGAGTTGACTCGACGGGAGCGTGAACTTTCGGACTGCCTGGTTGAGAAGCGAAGCGATCTGGCCCGCGCCGTCTGCCGACAAGCGCAGATCAGTCCCCAACCGACGACTCAACCCACCCCCTGAGGAAGTGCCATGGCCGACACGAAGCAAGCAATCACGCAAAGCGAAATCAACGACATTCTCTGGCGGGCCTGCGACACGTTTCGCGGGGCCGTCGATCCGTCCGAGTACAAAAACTACATCCTGGTGATGCTGTTCATCAAGTACATGTCCGACCTTTGGAAGGACAAGCGGGAACAGTACGCCGAGCAATACAACGGAGATGAGAAACGCGTCGTGCGCGCGTTGAGCCGCGAGCGGTTTCGCGTGCCGACCGTGGAACTGCGCGACACCGAGTCGGGGGAGGTGGAAGAGACCTTTCCGGCCGGCTTCGACAGCCTCTACGAACGGCGCAACCGGGCCAACATCGGGGAACTGATCAACATCGCCCTGGAGCGCATCGAGGACGAGAACAAGGAGAAGCTGGAGGGCGTGTTCCGCAACATCGACTTCAACTCCGAGGCCAACCTCGGCCAGACCAAGGAACGCAACCGCCGCCTGAAGTCGCTGCTCGAGGACTTCGGCGATGCGCGGCTGGACCTGCGGCCCTCGCACCTGGAGAGCAACGACGTGATCGGGGACGCCTACGAGTATCTGATTGCGAGGTTCGCATCCGGAGCGGGCAAGAAGGCGGGGGAGTTCTACACGCCCTCCGAAGTGTCCACGCTGCTGGCCCGCTTGGTCCGTCCCAAACCGGGCGACCGCATCTGCGACCCCGCGTGCGGCTCGGGTTCGCTGCTGATCAAGGTGGCCCGTCAGGTCGGGTCCGAGGACTTCTCCCTGTTCGGGCAGGAATCGAACGGGTCCACCTGGTCCCTGTGCCGCATGAACATGTTTCTGCACGGAATGGACGGCGCGCGCATCGAGTGGTGCGACACCATCACCAACCCGCGTCTGATCGAGGGCGACTCGCTCACCCGCTTCAACTGCGTCGTCGCCAATCCTCCGTTCTCCCTGGACAAGTGGGGTGCGGACATCGCGGACAGCGACCGCTTCAACCGCTTCCACCGCGGCGTGCCGCCCAAGAGCAAGGGCGACTACGCGTTCATCACCCACATGATCGAGATCGCCCTGCCCGGCGACGGCAAGGTGGCCGTGGTCGTTCCCCACGGGGTTCTGTTCCGGGGCGGGGCCGAGGGACGCATCCGCGAGACGCTCATCCGCGAGAACCTGCTCGAAGCCGTCATCGGGCTCCCCGCCAACCTCTTCTACGGAACGGGCATCCCCGCCGCCATCCTCGTCTTCAACAAGGGCAAGACCACCTCCGACGTGCTCTTCATCGACGCCAGCCGCGAGTACGCCGACGGCAAGAATCAGAACCGCCTCCGCCCCGAAGACCTCGACAAGGTCACCGAGACCTTCAAACGGTTCGAGACCATCGAGAAGTACGCCTACCGCGCGACCTTCGACGAAGTGGAGGAGAACGAGTTCAATCTGAACATCCCGCGCTACGTGGACACCTTCGAACCGGAACCCGAGGTGGGCATCCCGGCGGTTCAGCGCGAGATTGAAGACCTGGAGCGGCAGCTCGCCGAAACCCGCGCGGAAATGAACCACTACCTGGATGAGCTGGGGCTGAAGACGCCCGCCGGCGGCCAGGGAGCACCATGAACAAGTACGAACCATTCATGCCGATAACCAGCCAAAGCGAAGACGATGCCTGATCTACCCGCACCCCAATCCGATGTCCTGATGTACCAGACCGAAGACGGGCACACGCGCATCGGCGTGCGCCTCGCCGAGGAATCTGTCTGGCTCACCCAGGCATCCATGGCGGAGCTGTTCCAGGTCACACCCCAGAACATCACGTACCACATACAAGCCATCTACTCCGAAGGGGAGTTGGACGCAGCGGCAACTTGTAAAGATTATTTACAAGTTCGACATGAAGGCCAGCGCGAAGTCCGACGCAGCCTCAAGCACTACAACCTCGACGCCGTCATCGCCGTCGGTTATCGCGTCCGTTCCCACCGGGGCACCCAGTTCCGCCGCTGGGCCACTGAACGCCTTCGGGAGTACCTCGTCAAGGGCTTCACCATGGACGACGAGCGGCTCAAGGAAGTCCGCAACATCGGGGCCGACTACTTCGACGAACTGCTCGAACGCATCCGCGACATCCGCGCCTCCGAAAAGCGCTTCTACCGCAAGATCACCGACATCTACGCCACCAGCATCGACTACGACCCGGCGGCCGAAATCAGCCAACAGTTCTTCGCAACCGTGCAGAACAAACTCCACTGGGCCATCCACGGGCACACTGCACCCGAACTCATCGCTGAGCGCGCCGATCCCGACCAGCCGAACATGGGCCTGACCACCTGGAAGGGGGCCAAGGTCCGCAAAGTGGATGTGACCGTCGCGAAGAACTACCTCACCGAGGACGAACTGCGCAGCCTCAACCGCATCGTCACCATGTACCTCGACTATGCCGAGGACCAGGCCGAACACCACCGCACGATGTACATGGCCGACTGGGTGGAGAAAATCAACGCCTTTCTCCAATTCAACGGCCGACAAGTCCTCGAAGACGCCGGCACCGTTTCCCGCGAAGTCGCCGATGCACTCGCACACGAACGCTACGACCACTTCCGCCAGCGCCGCCTCGACGAAGAGGCCGCGCAACCCGATCCGAATTTCGAACGCGCCGCCAAGAGAATCGAGGGGGACGCATGAGCCGCTACGGAAGCAGCCCAGAAGAAGAAGCCAAAGAAGAAGCGCCGCAATCCATCTCTCCAAGTGCGCCAGCACTGCACGCGGCGTTTTCATCGTTGAAGAAGGAAGCAATCGGCGCGCACGCCGGTTTGCGCAACTACGAACGGGGCCTGGAATACTGGCGGGCCGGACGCGTGCGCGACCGTCGCGCCGAAGGCGAGACCATCAGCGCCCGATGCACCGGCAACAGCCCGGAGGGGATACTCGAGGCCGTGCAGATTCAGGTCAACCGACTCCCTGCCTGCAAAGACGAAATGCGCAAGGCCGGGTTGACATGAAGACACGAGAACGTATACTCATCCTCGCTCTCTCCAAGCACTACAAATGACCGGGGTGTGTCATGAGCAAGTACCAACCCTTTGTTCTGCTGGGACCCGGGGACACTATTCGGGAGGAACTGGAATACTACGACTGGACGCAGGAGGATCTGGCGTCGATCACGGGCCTGAGCAAAAAGCACATCAGTCAGCTTGTGAGCAACAAGGTGCCCATCACCTTCGATACCGCTCGCATTCTCAGCGAAGTCTTCGGGCAAAGCCCGCAATTCTGGCTGAACGCCGACGCGCGGTATCGCGTTGCCCTTGAGCAGTCGGCCCCGCATGAAGAGACCAAGGCCCGCGCACTCATCTACCGCTACATGCCCGTGCGCGACATGCGCAAGAAGGGATTGCTGCCGAAGGAAACGGAACGTCTTCTCGAGGCTGTTCTGCGCTTCTGGAGGATGAATGCTCTGGAGTTCGATTTCATGGAGAAGCGGGCCGCATGCTTTCGCAAGAGCCGAGCACAGCGGCAATTCAACCCGTATTTCGCGCTGACGTGGCTTCAGGTGGCCAAGAACTGCGTGCAGGAGGAGCAGTACGACTCGCGGATTGCCGCTTTCGATGCTGAACGACTCTGGGCCCTGGGTGACAGCCTGCCCGGCTATACGACATCCTCGGACGGAGTCGCCGAATTCCTCGACGAGCTGTCCCGCTGCGGCGTGGTTTT
The DNA here is from genome assembly GCA_964604795.1 of uncultured Victivallales bacterium. Lineage (GTDB taxonomy): Bacteria > Verrucomicrobiota > Lentisphaeria > Oligosphaerales > CAZSBQ01 > CAZSBQ01. The sequence continues at coordinate 4,399 of CAZSBQ010000200.1, forward strand.
CCTGCACGTTCCGCACCTTGAGAAGACCTACGCCGACGGCGCCACGTTCTGGCATGGCGATGTGCCCGTACTGGTCTACACCTGCCGGTTTGACCGCAACGACAACTTCTGGTTTACGGTCGCCCACGAGATGGGGCACATTCTGCATCACCAGGACAACGACAGACCTGTCTTCATCGACAATCTCGACGACCTGGACCTGGAAGACGAACGCGAGGGAGAAGCGGACGAGTTCGCACGACAGCACTTGCGGATTCCGGAGATACGCCGCGCCTTTCAGGATGTCCAGCGCGTGTCGCGCGCAAAGGTGCTGAAGTACAGTGCCATCCTTGGTGTTCATCCGGCGGTCATTGTTGGCGCCCTCCAGCACGCCGACAAGCTCGGATACCAAGCGCTGAACGATCTGAAAGAGCCCGTGCGAGACGTGCTCGAGAGCAGAACGTCCACTAATGTTCCATAGGAGTGTCCCATGATCACTGAATTGTCCATCAAGAACTTCAAGGGATGGGCCGATACGGGAAAAATCCGATTGGCGCCGCTGACAGTGTTCTTCGGCTCCAACAGTTCGGGAAAGACCAGTTTGCTGCAATTCCTCATGATGCTGAAGCAGACCGCGCAATCTTCCGACAGGAAACGTGTCCTGCACTTGGGGGACAAAGGCACTCCCGTGGAACTCGGGACCTTTCGGAACGTTGTGCATGGACACGACGCAACCCGCGACATTGCGTTTCGCGTGAAGTGGCGCCTGCCGAAATCAATGCGGTTGAGTGACTCTTATTCGGGTGATACGTTTGCCGGTAGCCAATTGGCTTTTGACTCCACAATCGGAGTACCAGAGACTCAGGGCGCTGCTCCTCTCGTCCGAGCCATGGCCTATGAGCTACACAACGGCGCTGAGAACGGGAACCCGGTGATGCGTGTACGCTTCGACCGGATCACGGAAGGCAAGAACAGAGGGAAATACGAGCTTAATTCCGAAAAAGGATACCGGTTTGTCTATCACCAAGGGCGCAAATGGAAGCCGCCCGCTCCCATCCGCTTCTATGGCTTTCCGGAGGAGGTGGCCAACTACTACCAAAATGGCGATGTTGCCGATGACTTCACCTACGCGATGGAGACCTTCCTCGGTCGCGTCTTTTATCTGGGGCCGTTGCGGGGCTTCCCTGAGCGGGCCTACACCTGGTCCGGCGAGCGTCCCGAAGATGTGGGGGAACGCGGAGAACGAGCCATCGCGGCTGTCTTGGCCGGGCAGAACGACAACCGCAAAATAAGCCCCGGATACAACTGCCGAAAGAAACCCTTTCTGGCGCTGGCAGCCCACTGGCTGAAGGAGTTGGGGATCATCACCGATTTCCAGGTGCGCGAGGCCCCCCCCGGCTCCCAACGCTACGAAGTGGATGCGAAGGTCACACCGGACTCGGAGCCGGTGAGCCTCAAAGACGTCGGATTCGGCATCTCGCAGGTGCTGCCGGTTGTCGTCCAATGCTTCTACTCGCCGACGAACGCGACACAGCTTCTCGAACAGCCGGAGATTCACCTGCATCCGAGCGTACAAGCCCAGCTTGCCAACCTCTTCCGCGTTGCCATTCGAGCCCGGGAAAACGGCACGGATCGGAACACTCAACTGGTGGTGGAAAGCCACTCCGAGCACCTGCTGCGTCGTCTGCAGAGACTCATCGCCGAAGAGAAACTCCGCAAGGAAGAAGTGGCGCTCTACTTCTGCTCCAGCCACTGTGGCCGTTCCACACTGGAAGAGGTCGAAGTTGATGAATTCGGCAATATCCTGAACTGGCCTGAGGACTTCTTTGGCGACCAGATGGGCGAAATCGCCGCAATGCAGCGTGCGCAACTGCAACGACGCAGAGAAGAAGGGGGAGACCATGGCTGAGCGCGAAACGGACTACGAGACCGCAGTTGTCGACACCAACGTCATCCTCGTTGCCAACGAACAGCAATCCGAAGTCGGTATCGATTGCGTGCTCGCCTGCGTGGATGCGTTGGATGCAGTTAAACAGAACGGCAGGGTGGCGCTGGATGCGGGCGACCGAATCGTGGACGAGTATCTTCACAAGACCGAACCGTGGGCCTCGCAGCGCACCGGCGACGCCTTTGTGAAGTGGGTCCACGACAACCGCTACAACAAAAGGCGCTGCGACCGGGTTGAACTCACTCCCGACCCCGACGACGAGCAGGATTTCGCCGAATTTCCCAAGACCGAGGAACTCAGCAGCTTCGAACGGGCCGACCGCGTCTTCGTTGCCACCGCACTGGCACACCCGGACTGTCCGCCCATCTTCCAAGCTTGCGACACCGACTACCTCGAGTGCCGCGAAGGCCTTGAACGCGCCGGAGTGCGGATTCGTTTCCTCTGTCCGGACGACATTGAGCGCCTTTACTCCAGGAGACATAGCAATGCCTGATCCGCCTCTGAAATTCCCGCGGACTCCGCACCTGGCATGGCTCGGCTCCGGGCATCCTCGGGACGACAAGGTGCTGGCCGAGAACGAGGCGGCACGCTTCTTTCAGGGCCCGGTCCTTCTGGAAGAGAAGATCGATGGTGCCAACATCGGCATGTCCATGACTCGATCCGGCGAGCTGCTCGTCTGGAATCGGGGGACTGTGCTCGGCCCCGGTGCTCACCCGCAATTCCAGCGGCTGTGGCCCTGGCTCGCGGAACGCAGAAAGCAACTTGAAAGCGCATTGCCCCTTGGACGTGTGTTTTTCGGTGAATGGTGTTTCGCGCGCCACACAGTCGCCTATACACGGCTTCCCGACTGGTTTCTGCTCTTCGATGTGTACGAGGCGGAGCCGGGCGAGTTCTGGTCCACCCCTCGAAGGGACAGACTGGCTCGCGATTTCGGCATCTCCGTGGTGCCGAGCTACGGACGAGTCCACTTGTCGAGCGCCGAGGACGTGTTGCCCCACACCGAACATTCCCATTTCGGGGAGGGGCACGCCGAGGGTGCCTACCTGCGCCTGGAAACCGACACGAAGCTTCTGTCACGTGCAAAACTCGTGCGACCCGAATTCACCCAGACAATCGAACAGCACTGGTCCAAAAGACATCTTGAAAAGAACGCCTTGGCGCACCCCGAGACGAACCGCTGTCCCATGGAGTACTAACCGCCAGCCGGACATCGGAACAGACCCCCATGCCGATCCGAATTCACTGAAAACGCCTAAATATTTATTAAAGGGGGGTATCCACTTGACGCAAGTGCATCCTACATATAGTGTGATGGAGTAT
>CAZSBQ010000201.1:0-7626 GCA_964604795.1 uncultured Victivallales bacterium
GTGATTGCGACCTTCGCAGACGGAACCACCAAAAACTACGGCAACCCGGAAACCGACCGACACCGCAAGATCACCGTCATGGCCGCCGCCGTCCGCGGCAACGCCGAGGTGCCATGCACCCTCGAAACCGTTGTCCCACATCTGCAGACCGTCGAAGCCGTGCGGGAAAACGCGCCGCCGCGCCCCTTCCCCGCCGAGTTGGTTCAGCGCGACGAAAAGCACCTCTGGGTCCCCGGTCTGGATGACGACATGCGCCGATGCTTTGAGAATCTGGCCCTCCCCGGCGAACTTCAGTGCCCGTGGGCGTGTCCGAAAAACTGACAGCTCCCAAAACGGTTCGTGCACAAGTACAGGCCGGCGCCCCCGACGGCCGGGCGGCACGGGGCGCGGAGGCCGCGCCCGCTACGCAGTACAGGCCGGCGCCCCGACGGCCGGGGGGCACGGGGCGCGGAGGCCGCGCCCGCTACGCAGTACAGGCCGGCGCCCCCGACGGCCGGGCGGCACGGGGCGCGGAGGCCGCACCCGCTACGCAGTACAGGCCGGCGCCCCCGACGGCCCGGCGGCACGGGGCGCGGAGGCCGCACCCGCTACGCAGTACAGACCGGCGCCCCGACGGCCGGGGGGCACGAGGCGCGGAGGCCGCGCCCGCTACTCGGTACCGAGGGCATCGAATCATGAACACACGCGCATTTCTATCCATACTTGCGGTTGCGGGCTGGACCACGGCCGGCTGGCTGGCGGTTGAGACGCTCCGCACCGAGACGGACACCCCCAGGGACAGGCCCGACACCGGTGTTGCCACCCAGGCGGAACGCCCTGCCGTCAGTGCCCCCGACGAGACGGTGCCGGCAGTGGCGGTGCGCGACGACCTTCAACCCGGCAACGCGACGGCCGCATCCTCTTCGAGCCCGACTGCGGATGGTCTGCCCCCGGCGGCTTCCCCCGTTGATTCGCTGCAAAACATCTCCGACCAATTGCGCGCCGACTTGCTTGCGGCCCTGGCCGGCACCGGAGGAAACCGCTACGAGGCACTTATCGACGCGGGCCTGAATCCTTCGAACGAGGATTTCCGCAACATTTTGGCCGAAGCCGCAGCCGATGACCGCAGACACCTGCACTCCAGCCTGGGCATTGTCCGCCTTTGGGCGCAGCATGATCCCGCCGCGGCGGCTGAGTGGGCGAGGAACCAGCAGGACACGGCCGTGCTTCGCTACAGCGTCGGCACCATCGCGCGCCAATGGGCGCAAACCGATGCCCAGGCGGCCTATGCCTGGGCCGAAACGCTGCCGCCCGGCAGCGCCCGCGACATGGCGATCAATCAATCCGTGCGGCAACTCGGCGAATCCGATCCCCGAACGGCGGCGCAGGCGCTTGAACAGATCGACAAGGAAAACTACCGGTCCGCGGCGGCTGGCAATCTGGCCCGCAGCTGGCTGGAAAGAAATCCCGACGCAGCGGAAACGTGGATTCGAAGCCTGTCCACCGGACAGACCAAGGACCGCGCCCTCGCGGCACTGGCGCGCCACATGACCCAGGAAGATCCGCTCGGCGCCATCGAGGTGACCCTGGGCATAGACGACGAAAATGCCGCCAGTCAATCCATTGCCGCCGTCGTGCGGGAGTGGGCAAACCGAGACCTTGATGCCGCCGCCGATTTCGTGCGCAGCCTGCCGAACGGTCAATCCCGAGACATGGCAGTGCGACACTTGGCGCCCGCATTCGCGCGCAGCGATCCGCAGGCGGCGCTCGAGTGGAGCAAGGCCATCTCCGATCCCGTGCAGCGTCAGAGCGCCCGCATCACCATTGCCCGGGTATGGCTGTCCCAAGAGCCCGAGGTCGCCATGCAGTGGATGGAACAGGCAGATATCCCCGAGCGCCAAAAGAACCACCTGCGACAGTATGCCGAACGCATCCAGGCAAGAAGGCAGTCAACCGACCCAAAAGACTACTACGACCGGTAATCCCCCCACCCCCAACCACAGCGGATTGCACGCGCAAGGCGCGCTGGAGGGCGAGACTCCGTCGAGCCCCGCCGTTGAACCAATGGCGAGGCAGGCCGCCTGCACCGGCAAACGCCTCGCCTTCGGGAGGCCGACACGGGGCGTGGAGGCCGCGCCCGCTACGCAGTACAGGCCGGCGCCCCCGACGGCCGGGGCTGCACGGGGCGCGGTGGCCGCGCCCTCTACTTGGTAGGGGCCGGCGCCCCGACGGCCCGGGAGGGGGGACGCGTCCTTTTCGAAGGAAACCAGGCCCGCCAGTGCCAAGCACCCCGGCTCGACGGAGTCTCGCCCTCTCATCGGGGGGGGATCACGCCGCTCCCCTCCTCAGAAAGGAATTGCTCTGAATTTTTACCCACCCCCCTTGTAAAACAGCGTCTCGCCCGTTATTGTGCAAGCTTCGGGACAGCATGCGGCCATGCGGCATCGCCCGCACGCGCTGCAGACCATCAGGAGAACTCAGGAGACGCGCCATCATGCATCAGATGACCGAACAGCACATGATCAATGCCTTCGGAGGCGAAAGTCAGGCCAACATGCGGTATCTGCACTTTGCCATCCAGGCGGACAAGGACGGCTATCCGCACGTGGCTCGTCTTTTCCGTGCGGTCGCCGCGGCCGAATTCATTCACGCCGGCGACCACTACCGGGTGCTGCGCCATCTCAACGAAGGCCGCGTCGCGAACTCCATGGCCGCATTCGGGCCCGGCGACACAAGCAAAAACCTGGGGTTGGCCATTGACGGCGAGACCTTCGAAATCGAAGAGATGTACCCCAGCTACATGGAAGTGGCCAAGGCGCAGGGCGAAGACAACGCCTACCGCAGCTTTGAGTGGTCCTATCGAACCGAGAAGATGCACAAGGCATTGTTTGAAAAGGCCGCAGGCTCCGTGGAAAACGGTCAGGACATGGAACTTGCCGACGTCCAGGTGTGCGATCTCTGCGGCTACACCCTGGAGGGGCACGCTCCCGATGAATGCCCGGTCTGCAAGGCCAAGAAGGACCGCTTCACGGCCTATTGATCGGAAGGGACAGTAATTCTGAACTCAGCCTTTTGGCGCAAATTGAACGACCGAAGTCCGATTCTGTTTTCGGCACTACAGGATTTTTAGTGGCAATGAGGGTTTTCGGGCAACGCCCCGGCCCATGAGCAGCCCAGGGTCCGCGACCCTGGGGCAAAAGCAGACCCGAATTTGCGGGCTGAAGGTCCGCCCCAATTGGCAACAGTTGCGGTGCAGGCGAGCGGAGCGGAGCTTCGCCGTCCTGTTCGAATTTTTAAAGTGCCCCCATTGCAGGAGAATCCATCATGTCCGCACGTGTGCGCTTCGCCCCGTCCCCGACGGGGAACGTCCATATCGGCAACATCCGCGTTGCCCTGTTCAACTGGCTGTTCGCCCGTCACCACGGCGGCGCGTTTCTGCTGCGCGTCGAGGACACCGACCGGGAACGCTCCACACCCCAGGCAATCGACAACCTGCTCGAAGTCATGCGCTGGCTGGAACTGGACTATGACGAGCCGCCGTTTTACCAGAGCGAGCAGGTCGAAGCTCATCTGGAAGCCGCTCAATCCCTGCGCCGCTGCGGCGCCGCCTATGAGCTGGGCGAGGACGACGGCCCCCGAGCCCTCGCCTTCCGAATCCCCTACGACGATGCCGACTATCCGGAAATCCAGCCCGTCGGTCCCGCCGAAATCGCTGTGCACCCCGACCAGCCCGTGAGCGTCTCCCTCGCAGGCCTGACCTTCGCCGGCGTCTCGAAAAAGGGCAAGCCGGTTCCCCAGGCAGGCTGCCTGGCCGGTTTCCGGGACCTGGAGGTGCTCGATGCGGACGGAGCGGTGCTCTACCGGCTCAACGACGAGCTGGAGGCCATTCTCAACGGCAAAACCGCGGCGGAAATCCCCGGCGCGGCCAAACTGCGCTTTGAGCGCCGCCGCGTGACTTTTCACGACGACATCAAGGACGAGCTGTCCAAGCCGCTGGACTCGATGAAGGATGTCGTGATCGTGCGCAGCGACGGATCCCCCGTGTTTCACCTGGCGAACGTCTGCGACGACGCGGCGCAGCAGGTCACCCACATCATCCGCGGCGACGACCACGTGGAAAACACTTACCGGCACGTCCTGCTGTTTCGCGCCCTCGGCATGACCCCGCCGACCTACGCCCACCTGCCCATGATCGTCAACCAGCAGGGCAAACCCTACAGCAAGCGCGACGGCGACGCCTTCGCCGGGGATTTCCGCGCCAAAGGATACCTGCCCGCAGCACTGACCAACTATCTCGCCCTGCTCGGCTGGTCGCCGGGCGACGACCGCGAAAAAATGACCCGCGCGGAAATGGTCGAGGCATTCACGCTCGACCGAGTGCAGCAGACTGCCGCCCAGATGGACCTGCGCAAACTGGAAAACCTGAACGGACAATACATCGCCGAACTCGATTTCGACTCCTTCCTGACCCTGGCGCAGGACGCGGCCCGAGCGCTGCCCTGGTATCCCGGCGACGACGATTCGCAGTTTCACGACGTCGCACAAATGCTGCAGAGCCGCACCAAAAAACTCACGGATGTGAGCGAATGGCAGCACTTTTTCCGCGAGCTGCCCGAATACGACGAGAAGGCCGCGCGCAAATTCCTCGGCAAACCCGAGGTCTGCGCCGCACTTGCGGACCTCGCAAACCGCCTGGCTGCAAGCGAATGGACCGCCGAAGCCATCGAAAACACTGTTCACGAGACCACCGACGCACACGACATCAAGCAGGGAAAGCTGAACCAGCCCCTGCGCATCGCCGCCACCGGCACAACCATCGGCGCGGGCGTCTTCGAAACACTCGAACTGCTCGGCCGGGACCGCGCCCTCAAGCGCATCCGACACGCCGTCACCGCACACGGCGCACTATGATCCGCCGCACACCGCACGACCAACAGAGAACCAAGCCATCATGAGCCTACCAGTCATCGCCATCGTCGGACGCCCCAACGTCGGCAAATCAGCCCTCTTCAACCGGATCGCGGGCCGCCGCATATCCATTGTCCACGAGGAGGCCGGCGTCACCCGCGACCGCATCGTCACGACCGCAGTACACGAAAACCGCGAGTTCACCATCATCGACACCGGCGGACTCGGCATCCTCCCCGACCAGAAAAAGACCGACGAGTTCGACTCCCTGATCCGCGATCAGGTCAAAGTCGCCGTCGAGGACGCGGACGTCATCCTCTGGGTCGTGGACGCCCAGACCGGCGTCAGCGATCTCGATCACGTGGTCGGCGAGTATCTTCGCCGCACCGCGGACGTCCCCGTCGTCCTGGCCGCCAACAAGGCCGACAACCGGACTATCGGGGACCAGGCCCTCGCGGAGTTCGCGGAGCTGGGGTACCCCGAGGTCCAGCCGGTCTCCGGCATCCACGGCATCGGATTGTGGGAAGCTCTGGACCGCTGCGTCGAAGCACTGCCGCCGCCCGATTCCGACGCCGAGGCGCCCCCTGAGCCCGAACCGTTGCGCATCTCCGTGATCGGCCGCCCCAACGTCGGCAAATCCTCGTTGGTCAACGCGCTGCTCGACGAGGACCGCGTTATGGTCTCCGACATCGCCGGCACCACGCGCGACGCCGTGGACGTGCCGTTCGAGCTGCAGACCGACGACGAGGCGTTTCCCATGGTCCTCATCGACACCGCCGGCATGCGTCGCCGCAGCCGCCTGGACACGGTGGTCGAATACTTCAGCATCCTGCGCACCGAGAACGCCGTGCGGCGCAGCGACGTGGTCCTGGTGCTCGTCGACGCCTCCGCGCCCTCCACCGCACAGGACCGACGCGTGGCCCGCTTGGTCTCCGCGGGGCACAAACCCTGCGTGCTGGTGGCCAACAAGTGGGACCTGGTGGAAGAGGAAACCACCGAAAACGAACTGCGCGACGAGGTTCTGCACGGCCTTCCCTTCCTGCGCTACGCCCCTCTCGTGGTCATGTCCGCCCTGACCCGCGCCAACCTCGAAGAAGTCTGGCGCGAACTGATGGCCGTCTACGACGCCATCCACACCACCATCCCGACATCCCTGCTCAACCAGGTTCTTCACGACGCCGTTGCGCGCACACCCCCGCCCGGCACCGGCGGGCGCGCCTTCAAATTCTTCTACGCCACCATGACCAATCGGACGCCGCCGGAGTTCATCCTCTTCGTCAACGATCCCAAACTGTGCACGGACCAATACCGCACGTTCCTCGAAAAACGCCTGAGAGAAGCCTTCTTCCCCGAAGCCGGCATCCCGCTGCGTCTGCGCTTCCGGCCCCGGCGAACCGATCTGCGCGAAGAAGGCGGCAGCCGACGCTCCGCCGCCGGCAAGGCCCGCGTCAAGTCCAAGGAACACCAGGACGAATTCCGCCGCAAACAACGCCGCCGCGGACTCCGCAAATAACCGCCGACCCCAGTACCACAGGCATCCCTGTCCGATATAGTACCACAGGCATCCCTGCCCGATATAGTACCACAGGCATCCCTGCCTGATATAGTACTACAGGCATCCCTGCCTGATATAGTACTACAGGCATCCCTGCCTGTAGAACCAAACAACCAACCCCAAGTACAATAGGCGTCTCGCCTGTAGAACCGAAGAGTCGGCCCCATCAAAAAACGCAAGCATAAAAACAAGGTCGAGCATCCGCCCGCCGTGCACATCGTCAGCCTGGGGTGTCCCAAGAACTTGGTCGACACCGAGCTGATGTGCGGCCAGCTGGGCACCGCCGGATTCGCTTTTGCGGACTCCGCGGAGGATGCGGACGTGCTGCTCATCAACACCTGCGGCTTCATCGAACCGGCCTGCCGGGAAGCGCGCGAGGAAGTTGAGGCCGGCGTCGAATGGAAAAAGCAGCGCCGCAACCGCCGACTGGTCGTGGCCGGTTGCTGGGTGCAGCGCTACGGCGAGGAAGTGCGTGCAAACCATCCCGAGATCGACCTGCTCCTGGACCTGAACGCCGTGCCCGAAAGCGCCGAGCGGATTGCCGGGCTGTTCCGAAGTCCAGCCTCGTCCCCGGCCGGCATGAGCGGCGATCCCGCGTCATTCCTGGCCGACGAGCGCTCCCCCCGTCTGCTGCTCACACCCACGGACCACGCCTACCTGAAAATCGCCGAAGGCTGCGGTCACGGCTGCCGTTTCTGCACAATTCCCGGCATCCGGGGCGCACTCCGCAGCCGGCCTCTCGACTCGCTCGTCGCCGAGGCGCAAACCCTGCTTGATTGCGGAGTTCGCGAAATCAACATCATCGCCCAGGACACCACCCAGTACGGACGGGACCGGGACGACGGCGCCAATCTGCCCGCGCTCCTGCGCGCCCTGGACTCCATGACGGACGACAAGTACTGGCTCCGCCTGCTGTACACGCATCCCGCTCACTTCAGCGACGAGCTGATCGAGACCATAAACAGCTGCGCCCACGTGGTTCCCTACATCGACATTCCGCTCCAGCACATCAGCGACACCATCCTGCAGGCCATGGGACGACGCACCCCGGCCGCGGACATTCGCGCTCTGCTCGCCCGGATTCGGGAGTGCATTCCCGGCGTGGCCCTGCGCACAACCTTTCTCGTGGGCTACCCCGGCGAAACCGATGCGGACTTCGCAGAGCTTCTCGACTTTGTGCGCGA
>CAZSBQ010000202.1:0-7515 GCA_964604795.1 uncultured Victivallales bacterium
ACCCGCCTGTCCGCGGGATCGCGCACCTCCCCGGGCGGATACAGTCAGGAGCACAACGCCGAAGGTCAATTCGAAATCGCCGATCACCGCTCGCCCCGCGAAGTCAAGGACGCCCTTCGAGTCCACGGCTTCGATCCGGTCGAAAAGGATTGGGACAGCAGCTACTCCGCGGCATGCTGACTCAGCACCACAGGCATCCCTGCCTGTAGAAAACCACGCCCACCCCCGCCCACCGGTTCGGTTCCGGGAGTAATCCGGAGTAATCCGGGTAAGGGCAGCCCTAAGGGGTATCCATTTAACCGGAGTTGAGCTATGCTACGAGCATGGCGCGGTCACCCACCCACCAACCAACCCTGGAACGCCCCACAGCAGGCAGGCCATGGCGAGAGTTAGGCATTGACTCCGGTTAAATGGATACCCCCAAGACCCCTTATAACCAGCGTCTCCGGATTCTACTTCGCCCACCCCGAATCCTTCTACTTCTCCGTCGGCAAAATCACCCCAAACCAGCTCGGGGACTACGCCCGACGCTCCGGCGACGAGCTGGCCACCGCCCAAAAATGGCTCCGCGACCATACTCGCGCACGAGTAGGTCGCATTCCGCTTGGCTCAGATGAACGGCGGTCGTCGACCAGATGCGCACCTGGAACTTGGGGCTCCTCGCCCCAAACCCTCGCCAAAGGGACATTGTCCCTGGACTCCCGAGGGGTGCAGGGGAAAGCATTTTCCCTGCCGGGTTTGGGCAGCGCCCAGGAAACCGGGGGAAACTGAAAATTCTCGAGTATGAATACGTCCCCTTCGACGATTTCGCCGCCGCCCAGCAGACAAATCCGCCGCTCCGCGGGCGGGGCGGTCCCGGTGCGCCCGAATGCGCCCCGTTTTCATCCTTTGCCGCACTCATTTTCACCCCAAAGCGAACAGCGCTCTCGCCGGGGACGATGGGGGCCCAATCGTCCCCGGCGAGAGCGCTTCAGAAAAAAATTCCCCGACCTGTTTGACATTCCAGAAAGAGGATTCATGGTAATGTTTTCAGGTTAGGCAAAAGCAATTCCCCATCCTTTTTCCCTTCATCGACCGCATGCGACGTCGCGACCTGCCTCACGCTGCAGCACCACGGGATTTTTTCGAACGGGCACGAGCAGAACATGCCGCTGGCGGCGGTGGAGCGGCTCGCCTCTGCGCAGGAGTACAGGTGGCATGCAGACAAACATCACCAACCGCGAAGAACATCGTCCGGCCACGGCTTGTGTGGGGGGCGCCGATGCTTGAGAGTCGTGCTCTCCCGTCTCTGCCTGCAGCGGGAACGCCCGAGTGCATGGGGCGACACCTCGGTACGGCGTTGGCGGCCCCCATCCGCGGATTCGTCCGCAGGCGGCTGGGGCGTCTCGCAGGTGAGTTGAGGGATGCCGGTTTCACCAGCGACAGTGCGGGGCAGGCTGTGGGCAAGTCGTGCCTGCGTATCCTGAAGGACTGGGATCCTGCGGGTGCACAGGAGCATTCAGCCACTGCCGCCGCGGCCGGCATCGATCCGGTCGACCTTTATCTGGCCGTGCACCTGACCGACACGCGCGACCGGTTGCTCTACGACTGCCCGCCCGACAGCGACGGCTGCAGTGCGCTTCTGGTACCGGGGAATCGGTGCGTCGGAGCGCAACCTCTGTTCGCACAAACATGGGATCTCGGTGCCGGAGACGCAGCGTTTGTGCGCGCCATACATCGCGCGCCGGACAACGGCCCGGCCTGCTGGACCGTGACCTGCACCGGCTGCCCGTGCCTGCTGTTTCTGAACGCCGCGGGGGTGTGCGGTGGCACAACGAATCTGCGCACGCACGGGGTCGCCGACGGCGTCGGATACTTGTCGATCCTCCACCGCATGGCTCGCACAGGGTCCGCGATCAAAGCCGCGGCCGTGGTACGCGACGCTCCTCGTATGGCCGCACATACGTACTGGGTCGCCGATGCGAAAAACGCGTTTCTGCTCGCCGCAGACGCCACGACGTGCATCCGCGAGCGGTTGGGCGAGGCGCCTCTCGTTCAGACCAACCACGTCCGACCGGAACTCCCCTTGCCAGGAGAAACGAGGGCGCCGTCGTCATCGTCCCTGCGGCGCTTGCAGCGCCTGCGCGTGCTCCTCGATCAGGACGCGCTCATCACACCCGAGCGGCTCCGCAGGATGCTGGCAAGCCGCGAAGACGGCTGCGATTCGATCAACCGCTATCCGGAAGACCCGGCCGACACTGCCACAAACGCCTGCTGGATTGCCTCACCCGCGCACCGAAGAGCCGCCGCGTGCCGCGGCCCCGCGGACCGGGGTGTCTGGGTGTACCTCGACCCGGCTTGCAACCGGCCAACGCCCTGGAATTTGCCCAAGAAAGGGAGACCACACACATGAAAAATACATGGTATACCATCGACGGCTTGTCGCGCTACCAAGCCGATGATTTCTCTCTCCGGGCCCAGGCAGGGCGAGGATGGATCGACGTGCGTGTCGGCGGCGGGGCATTTCTGCAGGCGCCAGCCGGACGCGCAGCCATCGCGTATCGTCGGGCCGATGCCTGGATCGATTCATTCGCGGATGCCCTGCAGTGCGCTCATGACCCCCAGCGCCAGGCAGAGGTGCTCGACGGCATCTTTGTCCAGCGCATTCACTGTGGCGACAAACCGAACACGTTTGATCTCTATGCCGGCTTCAATGACCCCCGTGACCATGACCTGGTCCTGTTCTTGCACCCGGATCTCACCTGTGTGCGGATAGGTGACCCAGAAGACTACCTTGCCGCGCGCGCGGTCTTCGACCCGCGCGATCCCGCAGCTGCTTCCGCGCACGGCACCTCGGCTTGCCTGGTTCACGCAAACGGGGCCTGGCTGGAGATCGCGGGGATGCTGCGCTGCGAGCCGCTCGCACGTCCCGATGGCACAAGAGGCCCCGCCATCGTCCTGCCGTGCACGGGATTTGCGGGTCAAATGCTTGCCGTCTCCTGCGGACCCACGCCGCGCCCGGGGCAATGGATCGCGCAGCCGACCCTGATCGTGGCAGCGGACAGAGCCAAGCCGGCGCATGGTGTCGATGCCGGTTCCCGCGCCCCGTTGTTCGATCGCAACGAGCCCGTGCGGCTGGGGGTCTCGTTTTCGACCCTGGATGACGCGGCGGTCCCGACACGCAGGGAGGTGGAGCTGGTGCACATGACCGGTGTTCGGCTGGCGCGGCACAGCGAAACGAGCGCCGCCACAGCCATGCGCTACGATGCACACCCCGGGGTGCCCGGGCCGCTTGAAGCGTATGGACGGATCGTCGACGATAAGGATCGGCTCGTCTGGAGTGATCGCTTCCGCCTGCTTTATGACATCGAGGGATACGACCCCGACGATTCGCGCCGGCCCGATCACGATGCCTTCTGGGATGAGACGCTGGCGGCCATGCGTGCACAGCCGCTGAACTTGCGCGAGGAGCAACGGACCGCAAGCGGCCCCTGGACGTTGGTGGAGGTCTCTTTCTCCACGCTGGCCCCGCGCAGGGTCCATGGCATGCTGTTCCTGCCGCGCGACACCCCCCGCCCCGTGCCGGTGGTGCTGAGCGCGCACCCGAATACTCGCGGCTGGGGGATCGACAGCAGCGCCGACGTGTACGGTTCGGCCATCCGCCTCGACAAACGCTTCGCGTGGTTCGTACCCCTCATCCGCGGGCATCGCCCCGATGCGCAAGACGTGCCGTTCAACCACCCGTGGTGGGGTCCCATGGAAACACGCGAGACGTACGAAGGTCGCTATTGGTACGCCACCATGGCCCGGAGCCTCGACGCGCTCGCGGCCCTGGACGAGAGGCTCGACAAGACGCGCCTGATCGCCAAGGGCGGCAGCCAGGGCGGCGCGCTCGCCCTGGTCGCCGCCGCCCTGGATTCACGCATCGGCATGTGCCTGGCGGACTGCCCCTCCCACGGGCGCCTGCAAAACACGCTCCGCGGTTACCCGCTCCTGCGCTCGCGGCGTGGCCAGCTCCCCTCCCACATGTCCCCGCAGTCGTTCGAGGAATTCCTGAGCTATTTCGACATGGCCAACCTCTGCCATCGGATCACGTGCCCGACGATCATTGGGCACAACGTCGGCGACACAACCGTGCACATCGACGGCGGACTTGCGGCATGGAAACGGCTCTCGAGCGTTCCTCCCGAGCAAAAACGTCTCTTGCTCGGCCATGACCGTGACCATGCCAACCCGCCGCCGAGCCGTGCCGCGATGCAGGCATGGATGGACCGCGTTGCCGATGCGTCCCCCCACCCGTGGCGCGACTGACCGTGCGAGTGCCCATTCCAAAAGGTCTGCCGGGCATCGCCAGGTAGGCAGGGGGGCAGGCCTTGGAATTTGTAATGTAGCTAGGAACTTGGGGACAGGCGATTTGTGGCATTGAGTTGTTGTTGTGGCTTTGGCTGGGGGTTTTGGTGCGCGGCGAAGGGGGGATTCCGTTGGAGTCAATGTCTCGGCGGACGTTGTACGCCGTTTTTGGGGGAGCTGCGCCGAGTTTTACGGGGGGACTTGCCGCAATAGGGCAGCAGCGCATGCCGCGTCGGATTCATCGGCGCGTTGGGTCAACGGCGCAGGGGCAAGCGGACGGGTTGCTTGCAGCTACAAGGGGATTTTTCGGAGCCGACGCCAGGAGAACACCTCGGTGGCTTCCTCGGGGCGGGATAGGGGTTGCATGCGGTGGGTTTCGGCCTGCGACCGCTCCATGAAGGCGGCGGCCACTTCGCGAACGAAGCTCTTGCTCCCGATGATGAGTCCGTCAGACCAGTGCCGCAAACGACGGCAAGCGCGAGTCGCCAGCGGCGGTTCGTGGGCGGCCTTCGACTTCGAAGCCGCGATTTACTCGGGTGTGTGCGCCCGTTGCCGCCGTTCTTCGGCAAGGGTTTCGGTCATGCGGGTTCGCAGTCGGCACCGGATTTGATCGAGAGTTTTGGCCTGCGCGTACTCGCCTTCGAAGGCCGGCACATGCTTTTCAAAGTTGGAGGCGAATGGGTGCTTTCCGGTTGCGCACCACCAGCCCCAGCTGCCGTGACGGTAGTTCGCGGGTTTATCGACCAGGTTCGCTCTGCAGCAGTTCATTTCCACGTAGGCGATGCAGTTGAAAAGAGCAGTTTCCCGCTCCAGAATCACGGCCTTGAAGCGGTCGGCCCAGAGCGAACCGCGCCGTCTGCCGGGACGCGTGCGGTTGAACCAGCTTGAAAACACCTGTTGGATTTGTCCCACAAACGCGCTGATGTCGCGCATGCGCTCGGCGATTCGAGCGCAGTCGGGGTCGTCTGCGGCAAGCTTATGCTTTTTTCCTCCGTAGAAGCGATTGTGCCGTTCGGCGGCATCGGATGCCGAGAGCATTTCGCCCCGCCCCGGAGCATAGCAGACAAGGTGATAATGATTTCCCATGACTTGGTATGCGATGGGTTCGACCGTGAAGTATTCGCTCCACTCGCGGAAGAGCTTCGCCAGCTTTTCCTTGGCCACATCGTCGAACGGATATTCGCCGGGCAGACCGCTTATCCGGTTCATAACGTGGTAGTATGTGCCGTGTTCCGAGGGTTTCTGTCCCCGTCCCCTACATAGATGTGATTCCAAAGGCCCGCTTCTGATTCAAGAAGAGCGCCCCGGGTGGCTACCTCGGGTTTGCCGCCAAGCCGGTACGGAGGCGGACGCCGCGCAGAGAGTGGATCTCGCTTACGGTCCTGTGGTCGACGGCACGCTGGTAGATGGCTACTTCATCGATCAGCCCCTGCCAGCGACAGGCATAGCTGTAACGCACCTCTCGGGCTGCTCCGATCCTGAGGGGCTTCTCCTCAAATGCATCCCAGGCCCTCGACTTGGGCGGAAAGCTGGCTTCGCCTTCGAGTTCGCCGTTGACATAGATCCGCACTTTTCCCTGTTCTTGATCGACAGTGCCGACGAGATGGTACCACTCGCCGGGCTCGCATCTTGTTTCGCTTGCCGCCACTACGCTCTTCCGGTGGGTGTCGAAGTGGACAAACTGGAACTTCCCACTCGACCGCAACTCAAGCCCCAGATGCCAGCCTTGCTTGTAAACGATACCCCAGTAAGGATCTGGCTGCTGGCCGTCCGGGATGCCGTCGGCTTTCACCCACGCCGCAAAGCTGTAGCTGCCATTCTGGATTTTGCGCAGCGTTTCATCTTCTGCACTTGCCTGAAGCCAAGTGTCGGTCTTTTCGAATCTGACTGCTTTGCCTGTGATGCCTTCTTCAGTTTTCATCGGATTGTCGCCGACCATCTTAAGATTGCGTCCATTCCAACTGTGACCCGGGCTCGTGCCATCTTGGGCGATGCCGTCCAGCCCCCACCAAGCCACCAGCCCCTTCCTCAACAATCCGAAATCCATTGCCGCGAACATATACTCACCGCGCTTTGCCCAAGCGGCCACATCAGGGTCGGGGGAGTTCGCGGCGCGTTCGACGTAGTTCCGCAATTCCCGCAGCACGTTCTCCTGCTCGAACAATGCATTGAAGTCTTCAGGCTGTCGAAAGGTCCGAAATGCGTATGCCAGACCGAGAAAGTGGACCAGTCCGCGGCGGCTGAAATCCTGATCACCGGTGGTCATTTCATACAGTTGCGTCAACTGCTCTGGGGTCAGGCCAACGGCGGCGGCCTGGCGCAGGTAATCGGAGATCTCTTCGGCATAAGGCTGGGCGGCGGGGAGTTGTTGAAATTCAAGGATCTTTCGGAGGATGTCGATGGTCAGTTTGCCGGGATACTCGAGGATGCTGTCGACCAGAAGTCCCAACAACGGCTCATCGGGCGGCGGCAGCAGTTGCTCGACGAAAAACGGCAGCCACGTCTGGCCGTCCGCATCGGTCAAGGTTCTGGCGGCCCCCACGGCGGTGTCCATGTCGGCCCGATCGCGGATGGCCTTCCTGAGAAGCAGACGCCCAAGCTCCCCGGCATCAAGCAACTGTTTCTTGGCGTAGCGCTGGGCTGCGGGAGCATCGTCAGTGAGCTTGTTGACGGCGTACCGCAACTGGCCGGCACGAGTGGCGTAGTTGTTGAGCTGAACGATCTTTGCACCGATTCTTTTGGTCGCTTCTGGCGACCTGTATTCACGGCGGAGCTTTCGGCACAGCACAAGAGCCTGGCTGAACTTCAATTCCTTTTCGAGTTCAAGCACCTCTGCGAATGCCGTTTCAAAATCAGTTTCCTCGGGCGAGGCGGCTGGCGGCTTGGACTCGGCAGCGTCGGCGGCGCCAGGCTCGGTTGCCGCTGGCATGTCCGGCGCGACCGGCACGTCGCTTTGCGCCACCGGTTCGGCAGGCTTTGCAACACTCTCTGCCCGTTGATTCTGCTCGCCGGCAGTGCCGGCGGAAGCGTCTTCCTTTTCGGCTGGCCCGCAGCCGACGAAAAGAAGAAGGACACAGAAAAAATGGAGGCAGATATTAAGTTTCATGATAGTAAAACATCGTTGCGGTTGTCGGCTATGTCCACAGAATTTGGTTGGATCCGGTCAGTTGAGTTCGCAATGGCTTT
>CAZSBQ010000203.1:0-7499 GCA_964604795.1 uncultured Victivallales bacterium
AGCATGATCGAGCCCATCCTTATGGCCGTCCTCGGCATCCTGATCGGCGGCATTGCCATCTGCATGTTTTTGCCCATCTTCAGCCTCGGGAACGTGGTCGGCTAGCTCATCCAATGCATTCCAAAAACCGATGACACGGGAACACGGACATGCCAGACATCAAGCTTCGCTGCACCGCTTGCAGCAAAAGACACTTGGCCGATTCGGAAACCTACGGCACACGAGTGAACTGCCAGGAGTGCGGCGCCCCCCTGGACACCCTGTGCTTCACAACCCCGGAACGCACGAGGGCCGTGGCCGCCGCCGTCCAGCGCAATGAACACGACATCATCCTGGACACCCTGATTCATCCGCTGGTGCGCATAGAACCGGGGCGGTTTGTCGCCGGCACCGACAACGCCTCTCCCGCGGAAACACCCGAACACGAAGTCTGCCTCACACAGCCGGTTTGGATGGGCGCATGCCCGATCACCCAACTCGAATATCGCCACCTCATGCGCAACAATCCCAGCGCCTTCCCCGGGCTCCATAGACCCGTGGAAAATGTCTGTTGGTTTGAAGCCGAGGAATTCTGCCGCCGACTCACGGAACGGCTGCGCAAAATGCACTTTCTGGATGACTCCATGAAAGTGCGCCTGCCCACCGAAGCCGAGTGGGAATACGCCTGCCGAACACGCCCCCCGGGCAACCCGGCCCAGTCCTCATCGGAATCGGACGGGCGACGGGCGACATACAGCTATGGATGGGGGGACGACTTCGAAACACTGCATGATTTCGCCTGGTTTGCGGACAACAGCGGCGAGCAAACGCACGTTGTTGGCCGCAAAAAAGCCAACGAGCACGGCATCCGCGACCTGCACGGCAACGTCTCCGAATGGTGCGGGGATTGGTACGCCGCCTATGCCCCGGATTTGCAGGTGAACCCGCAGGGGCCGGCAAGCGGAACGGCAAAGGTGCGGCGAGGGGGAAGCTGGGCTTCGACCGCCCGTCGGTGTCGCGGAACCGACCGAACCGGTGTATGTCAGGATTGCCGCAGCGCTCTGCTCGGATTCCGAGTCGTCCTCGCGCAAATCTGACGGCCCGAGCGGGCGCTGTGGAATTATGCGCACAGATATTGAAAGGAATTGGAAAACAATGCTGCTTGAAGTCACCTCATATGCGCGGGCAGGCCTACTGGGAAACCCATCCGACGGATACTTTGGAAAAACCATCTCCTTCGCGTTCCGAAACGCCGCGGCAACCGTCACGCTTTACGAAACACCGGAAATTCAGTTCCTCCCCGGACCGGTGGACGACCACCGCTTCGAAAACACCGACGCCCTGCTGCGCGACGCCCGGCTCTACGGCTACTACGGCGGACTGCGCCTGCTCAAGGCCACCACCAAAATCTTCCATGATTACTGCAGAGAACACGGCATCCACCTGCCGAAGCGCAACTTCACCGCGCGTTATCACTCAACAATTCCACGCCTGGTCGGGCTCGCGGGCTCCAGCGCCATCTGCACCGCCATGTTCCGCGCACTCATGCAGTTTTACGACGTGGCCATCCACCGCGAAATCATCCCCACCCTGTGCTGGCGAGCCGAAAGCGAACAGTTGAACATCACCTGCGGCATGCAGGACCGCGTCATTCAAGTCTACCAAGGCTGCCAATTCATGGACTTTGACCAATCCCTCATGGACAGCCGACAATACGGACGCTACGAAAGCATCGATCCCACACGACTGCCGCCGCTCTATATCGCATACGATCCCGGCCGCGCCGAGGTATCCGGGCGCTATCACGGCAGACTGCGCGTGCTATTCGAGGAAAAAAAGGCCGACATCGTCGCTGCCATGGACGACTTCGCCGCCTATGCCGAAGAGGGATATCTGGCACTGATCAAAGGCGATCTCGACACGGTCCGCAAGCTCATCAACGCCAATTTCGACCTGCGCGACAGAATCTTCAACGTCTCCGACAGCAACCGAAGCATGGTCCAAACCGCACGCTCAACCGGCGCAACCGCCAAGTTCGCGGGCAGCGGCGGCGCCATCGTCGGAACATATGACGATGAGCCCATGTATGAAGCATTGCTCGAAAAACTCGGCGCCATCGGTTGCCGGCTCTTCAAGACCGACATCGCATCCCCCGCGTGATCGCACGGAACTTTTCAGCCTCAAGGAGTTGTCCCATGCAGTCTGTCACCCCCGACCTTCTGGAGTGCCTGGCCCGCGGCTGGCGCCTGCTGCGTCTGTCCGTCGACGCCCCGCAACGCGTGACCGGCTGGGACTGGATCGTCATCACCGCCGCCAACGACAAGCAAGCCCGCATCTATCAGCGCCAACTCGAACAGGCGCGCCACCGCGGACTAATTCCCGAGGCCACACGCACCTGTGCCGTGCCCGATCCCGCAGGCAAGCGCATCGGCAGCGGCGGCGCCACGCTCAACGCCCTGCGCCAGCTGAAATCCCTGGAATCAGCCCCCCTGGCGAAACACGCCATCCTGCTCATCCATGCAGGCGGCGACAGCAAACGCCTG
The DNA here is from genome assembly GCA_964604795.1 of uncultured Victivallales bacterium. Lineage (GTDB taxonomy): Bacteria > Verrucomicrobiota > Lentisphaeria > Oligosphaerales > CAZSBQ01 > CAZSBQ01. Next base: position 2,523 of record CAZSBQ010000203.1, read on the forward strand.
CCCTGGGCGAGCGTACCCGGAAAACTGTTCGTCCCCTTCCCCCTGCAAGCCGATCCCGACCACGCCGTGCCCACCTTGTTCGACCACCTGCTGGCCCTGGCCGCGCCCCTGGCCGCCCGCGCCGGCCAGCGAGGCATCCTGCTCTCCCTGACCGGCGACGTCCTGCCGCTGTTCGATGCCGACGCCATTCCCGACCCGAAAGACGGCGCCCTGGTTGTGACCACCCCCGCCTCGCTGGACGTCGCCGAACGGCACGGCGTGATTGTGCCCGACAACGACACCGCCGTCACCCGCCTGCTGCAAAAACCCAGTCTCGACACGATGCTCGAAGCAAACGCACTGACCGACGGCGCCGCGCGCATCGACACGGGCATTTACCTGTTCGGCGGCGCCGCCGTCGAAGCTCTCGCCTCCGCATCCGTCACCCCGGAGGATCCGCTGAAACCTCTTCTTACATCCAACCGGGAATGCAGCCTCTATGAGGAACTCGCCTGGGCCATGGTCCCCGCCCACCACAAGCAGCTGGCCGAGCACCCCATCGGCGGCACGCTACTGGGCAGCCTCCGATCCGTCCGCCTTCACCACCACAACACCGAGCAGTTCGCCTTCATCCACTTGGGCGCCTCCGCAGAATACCTCGCCCATCTCGCCGGCCATTGGTACGGTCAAATGCCGCACCGCATCCTGGCCGAATGTTCCGAAGGCGCCTCACCCGCAGGCTACTGCTATGCCGCACAAATTCCCGCCGGCGCCCAAACCGGCGACGGCACTGCCGCCATCGGCGCGACGCTCTCCCCCGGAGTGCGCATCGGCAACCGGTGCCTGACAACCGATTTCGACGCCGGCGACGAACCGCTCAAGCTGCCCGACAACTGCTGCCTTTGGCAACTGCCGGTCCTGCTCAAGGACGGTCAACCCCGTCTTGCAACGCTCTGCTGCGGTGTCGACGACAACCCCAAAGAGGAGCTTCAAAGCGCCACCTTCTGCAATCGCAGCCTGCACCAATGGATACAGCGCCACGGCGTAACCGAAACCGAACTCTGGCCCGACGACGACACCCCCCGCACGCTCTGGACAGCACGTCTGTTCCCCGCCCTGCTCGACGATGCCGGCTTGGCATCCCTGCGCTGGATTCTCCGCCAAAAACCCGATCAACCGCCGCCGCTTCAGTGGCGCGACAATCCCCGCCTGGCCATGGCCGATCTGCAGCAGCATCTGGATTTGGACCGCCTCTTCAAGCGCCGCGAACACCTGCGAACACGCCTGCTTCTGCACGCCCTCCGGGAAGCCGTGGCCGGTGCCGCCGACCGCAACATCGCAGCCCTGGCCAAGCAGCTGCCCACCGAAGAAATCCGCAACCGCGCCGCATCCCTCATCCCCGACCAGCCCGTACTCGAATCCGACCGGGCACCCGTCCCCGAAAGTCGGCAGTGGCAAATCCGCTCCGACCTGCTCGGCGCCGGCTCGCAAACCGAGCGCGCCGAACACCACGCCCAACAAGCCACCGCAGCCGTCAGCCGCGAAGTCGCCGCCGCCATGGACGCAGGCCAAAACGCGCCCCCCGTAGCCAACCTCCAGCCCGGCACAACCGAGCATGTCGAACTGCCCGTCCGTTTCGACCTGGCAGGCGGATGGAGCGACACCCCACCCTACTGCCTTGAACGCCCCGCCGGCGTCCTCAACCTGGCCATGTCCCTCAACGGCGAAAACCCCGTCACAGTCGAGGTCGAAGCGCTCGACACCCCCGAATGGCGCCTCCAACTGGGCGATTCCGGTCAGCAAATCACCATCCCCAACAACCCGGAAGCCACCGCGCCAAGCACGCTCCAGGATCCCTTCATCCTGTTGAAAACCGCCCTCGCCCTCACCGGCTACGGTTCACCCGAGGGCATATCCCAGGGAGTCCGCCTGCACTCCTCCGCGCGCGTCCCCAAAGGCAGCGGCCTGGGCACCAGCAGCATCCTCGGCGCCGCCGTCGTCTCCGCCCTGCAGAAACTCGCCCAACACCCCGCCGATCCGGAAACGGTCAGCGACCGAGTCCTCAATCTCGAACAGCGAATGACCACCGGCGGCGGCTGGCAGGACCAACTGGGCGGACTCCACCCCGGCGTCAAATTCATCAGCAGCGTCCCCGTTCGCCCCCTCCAGCTGCGCACCGAACCCGTCCCCCTCCTGCCCGCCACCGTCCGGGAACTGCACGATCGCTTTGTCGTCGCCTTCTCAGGACAGGAACGACTCGCCAAAAACGTCCTCCAAATCGTCGTCGGACGATACCTGCGCAGAGATCACCGCATGATCGAAGCCGTCGAAGGACTCGTCGAACTCGCCCGCGAAGGACGACAACTCCTCTCCATGGGCAAACTCGATCAGCTCGGCACCCTCCTGCGCGAAGTCTGGGCACTGCACCAGCAACTCGATCCCCACTGCAGCAATCCCGCCGTGGACGCCATCTTCCGATCCGTGGACGACCTCGCATCCGGATACAAACTCGCAGGCGCGGGCGGCGGTGGCTTCATGGGCATCCTCGCCAAAGACCCGGATGCCGCCCAAACAATCCGCAACCGCCTCCGGGAACACGGACACGGACTCCATGTCTACGATTGGACTCTCCACGAACGCAACTGATATAGCTCCATGAGCACTCAACAACAATATCGAATCAGGGGCCTGGACTGCGCGGAGGAAGTCAACGCGCTGAAGGCCACCGTCGGCAAACTGCCGGGCGTCGAGGACATTTCCTTCAACCTGCTTGAAGGCACAATGACCGTCCAGTTCGACCGCACCAAGGCGGATGACGATGCGATTCGCGCCGCAGTGCAACAGGCCGGTCTGAAGGCTGACGCCCGGCAGGAAAACGGGACCGGCGGCGCGGACGAGGACGGTGAAAACTGGTGGCGACGGCGCGGACGCGCGCTGATGTGCGCCAGTTCCGGCGTGTTCGTGCTCGCGGGGTTGCTGACCCACGCCGCACTGCACGGCAGCTTCCTCCACGCGCTGGCCGGCGGCGAGGGCGTGGAGCATCACGTGTTCCCCCTCCTCGTCATTCTTCTGTACCTGGCGGCGGTTGTCACCGGCGGATGGTTTGTCGCGCCCAAGGCTTGGATGGCCCTGCGCCGACTTCGCGCGGACATGAATCTGCTGATGAGCATCGCCGTGCTCGGTGCCATCGGGATCGGTCAATGGTTCGAGGCCGGAACCGTCGCCTTCCTGTTCGCTTTCTCGCTGCTGCTCGAATCCTGGAGCGTGGGACGCGCCCGCCGCACCATCCGCTCACTCGTCAACCTGACGCCCCCAACAGCCCGCTATATTTGCCCGCAGGACGGCGACATCCAGGAAAAACCGGTCGAGGACATTCCGCCCGGCGCGACAATTGTAGTCCGGCCGGGCGAGCGCATCCCCCTGGACGGCTACGTCACCAAGGGACGCACCACGGTCAACCAAGCCCCGATCACCGGTGAAAACATGCCGGTGACCAAGGCCGATGGCGACGAAGTCTTCGCCGGCACCATCAACGAAGACGGCGCCATCGAGTTCAAAGCCACCAAACCCGCCGCCGACACCACGCTGGCCCGGATCATCCGCATGGTCGAAGAGGCACAGTCGCGCCGCGCCCCCGTCGAACAGTGGATCGAGAAGTTTGCGCGCTACTACACGCCCGCCATGATCGCTGTGGCCTGCCTGATCGCCGTCGTCCCTCCCCTGTTCGGGGCTTCCTGGGGCCGCTGGTTTTACGAGGCTCTGGTCGTCCTCGTCATCGCCTGTCCCTGCGCGCTGGTCATATCCACGCCGGTCAGCATCGTCGCGGCCCTCACTGCGGCGGCTCGCTCCGGCGTGCTGATCAAGGGCGGAGTCTTCCTCGAAGCCGTCGGTCAAGTCAAAGTCTTTGCGCTCGACAAAACCGGCACCCTCACCATAGGACTGCCCGAAGTGCAGGAAATCGTCCCCCTCAACAGCCACACGCACACCGAACTCCTTGCCCGCGCCGCGGCCCTCGAAGCGCACAGCGAACACCACCTGGCCGCCGCCGTCCTGCGCAAAGCGCGCGCCGAACAGGTTGCCCCTCCGGAAGCGCAAAACTTCCGCGCCCTCAAAGGTCGAGGCGCGGAAGCAACCATCGACGGCCGCCTCTTCTGGGTGGGAAGCCATCGGCTGCTGCACGAAAAAGGCCTCGACGACTCCGAAATCCTCGCCCACGCCAAACGCATGGAAGATGCGGGACATTCCGTCATCGCCGTCGGTAGCGAACGCCATGTCTGCGGGCTGATCAGCGTCGCCGACTCCATACGCCCCGAGGCCGCACAGCTCGTTCAACAACTGAAAAACGCCGGGATTCGCCACGTCGTCATGCTGACCGGCGACAACCGGGGAACCGCGGAGGCCGTCGCCCGCGCAACCGGCGTGGACGAAGTCCGCGCCGAACTCCTACCCGAAGATAAAATGACCGCGATCGAAGAGATCACCCGGGAGCGGGGCGCCGTCGCAATGCTGGGCGACGGCGTCAACGATGCTCCGGCTCTGGCCACCGCATCCATCGGCATCGCCATGGGCGCGGCCGGAACCGACGCCGCCATTGAAACTGCGGACATCGCACTAATGTCCGACGACCTGGCGCGTCTGCCCTGGCTGGTTCACCACGCCCGCCGTTCCCTGGCCATCATCCGCCAGAACATCGCCTTCGCCCTGGGCGTGAAAGCCGTGTTCATGACCCTGGCCCTCCTCCACCTCGCCACACTGTGGATGGCCATCGCCGCCGACATGGGCGCGTCACTGGTCGTCATCTTCAACGCCCTGCGCCTCCTCCGCACCCGTTAGCAAGAAGACCCTGGGGAGACCCTGGGGACAGGCGAATAGACCCTGGGGACAGGCGAATTGTGGCAGGAGGGTGAGGTGTCAGATCAGTATTCACGTGCCAGTGTTCAGGTTTCAGTAGGCCCCACTGCCCCTCCGGTTTTTCTCGTCTCATCCCCGAAGGCTCCG
>CAZSBQ010000204.1:0-7374 GCA_964604795.1 uncultured Victivallales bacterium
TCGCCAGCGTGAACGAGTAACGGATCCCCAGGTAATTCAGCCTCGCCCCCCACCACTGGCTCTCCGGACCAACACTGTAATGAGCTATGTAGCCGACTACGCCCAGAAGCGGTTGCACAAGGGCGCCGACTACGCAAACACCAAACAGTCCCAGCCACAGGAGCGTTCGTACTGACATTCGGTCACGCCTCTCGCTCTGCCGCGTGCTTATTGCTCTCCGTTAAGTGAGACATCAACAGGCCTCCCATGAGGGATTCGCTTTCTTCCGACCGGTCACAAGTCTGACCAAGCCTTCAGTCATCATCTGCCATGACATCGCACACGCCGCCCTCCGGGATGCGCATCTTAGTTCATCTTCCAAGCGCTCTTGCCGTATGACTGATAGTACCTCTCTGCAGAATGACTGCGCTCCATCACCCACCAAAATGTTCTCTCCCGCCTTGGCAGAGACGCCTTGGCAGGCCATTGATGTTGTCACCACCGGCGCTCCAGCAGCCCATGCTTCCAGCAGCTTATTCTTTATGCCTGTACCTATCCGCATCGGCACAGCCACCACTGTCGCATCCCAGAGATATGGCCGTATATCTGGTACTCGCCCTGTAACTTCCACCCGGTCCGATGCAAGCGACCGAACCTTGTCGCCTGGATCTGCTCCCACAAGCTGAATCCTCGCGTCAGGACACTCTTGCCACAGATGCGGGCCAATCTCTCGCACGAGAAACTCAGCCGCATCTTCGTTCGGCAGATGACTCATATGCCCAGTGAAGACCACGCGGGGCTCTCCCCCAGGCATCGGACGATCAGCCGGCCTAGCGAAGTAGTCCACATCTACACCGTTCGGAATGCACTCGACTCTTGTCGCTGGGTTACGACGCTGGAAGCTCTCGCAATCCTGCTCGCTGACAAACGTGAACACGTCAACTTCACCAGCGAAACACCGTTCGTATCGCGGCTGGCCCCATAGCTTCTGGAGTCGACGCAGAAACACTCCAGGCCGCAGATTCTTCCACAGCCGGCGACCTGTCTCCAAACATGGGTCATCAACCATCTCCGCCAGAACGGTCCGTGCAGCACGAGCCTCGGGGGCATACTGCAGAACGGTCTGCCCAGCCAGCACAACGACGTCCCACTCCCTCGCATTCTCTCGCACTGCCTCAGCCATCTTGTCATCGAAAGCATATGGAGCCATAAAGCAACGGCCCGGACCAGAGGTAACCCGCTCCCCGACGGGCCCAGCCACACACTGAACGCCCGCACGGCTGTATGCTTCGCTTGCTTCATCTGTCCCCGGATAGGACATCACTCCTACCGCCTCGCCCATCGCCGCAAGTGATCGCGCGAGATGATACACCCGTAACCATCGGCCATGGATGATCGGCCAAGGACACTCTGTTGTTACGAACAGCCAGCGCATGCATCGCTCCTAGTCCACCACCTCTTCGAATACCTCAATATACGCTTCGGCAGCAGCTGCCCAAGTGAAATCCCCGCTGCGCGTTTCGCCTTTCCTCTCCAGTTCAGTTCGCAATGTCTCATTGCTCAGCACCTGCAGCACACCATCCGATATTGACTCTGCCGACTCAGGATCCACGTAGACTGCCGCATCACCGGCAACTTCAGGTATCGAGGTAACCGGGCTTGTCACAACAGCCGTCCCACACTTGAACGCGTCCAGGATCGGCAGGCCGAACCCCTCACTGAGCGTGGGAAAGCACAGCAGTTCGGCTCCGGTAAGCAGCGCCGGCAGATCCGCCTCCGGCACGTAGCCGCTCAAGACACAAGTGCCCTCCAGCCCGGCCGTGCGGATCTCTCGCTGCAGTAGGCCAAGCATCGGCTCCTGCATCCCCACAACGAGAAGCTGCGCCCTGTCTGCAGCTGCACCCGGCAGCCGCGCCCATGCTTGGATAAGCCGCCGCGTGTTCTTCCGTGGATCCTGCCCGCCGAAGCCAATCGCGTAGGGCCTCTCCACGTCGAGCCCGTGCGCGACCCGCACGCGATGCAGTTCGGCCGCATCATCCACCGGCCTGCACGCCGGGTTCGCCGCCCACGGTATGACTCTCACCTTCTCGTCAGGCAAGGCAAAAGCTCTGCATATCGCATCTTTGCTATACTGGCTCGGTGTCGTCACGATAGCCGCACGCCGGGCTGACTTGCCCACCGAGCGGCCCCACCTCTCTGAATCCGGGCCGGCAAACCGCGGATCCAAAGGAATCAAGTCGTGCACAGTCAACACAATGGGAACAGGGCTCCACACAGGTCCAAGATTTGCCGGGCAATGCAACACATCGCTACCCCTCACAGCCAGCGGCAATCGCACGTGGCGCCACAGGTTCAACCGGTCTCCCTTTATCTCGATGGCTCGATCCTTGATATTGGCGACCTCTGAAAATGGGTGGTCCTTTCCCAGCCCTCGGTGAAGCGCCACTACCTCACAATGTGGGCGACACCCTGCAATCTCACGATACAAAGCCACCATTGCCTTCCCAGTTCCCCGGCGAGAGGCCGAGTACGCCGTTCTCGCATCTACCGACATCGAGATCATATCCGCACCTACTTACGGGTAGACTTCGAATACATTACCCATCGCATACACCCTACATATATTTAGTCAATACCCCTATTACCACCCACGACCGCTTCTAGACACTCTAGTATATCGCTTGCATGCCTCTTCCACGAGAACTCCAGTCCCCTGCTTCTCGCCATGGCCTGCCAGTATCGCCAGTCTTTGATTGCTCCAGCTTCGCGCATTCGACAAGCCAGGCTCATAGTTCTATATGGGGCATACGCAAATCCACACATACCCGCCGGAGCCACCTCGTCATAGGCACTAAACCCCGTGCCCTCAGCATGCTTGGGGCCAATTATTATGCATCCCGAGACCAGAGCTTCCAAGTATACATGCGGAAACGTATCCGATATAGACGATACTACAACGACATCTGCAGCATGATAATGGTTCGACGGCTCTTCGATATACCCTGTGAATCGACATCGACCACTAACATTGCACTCTTTTGCGGCACTTCTAAGCCGATTCAATTCCTCTCCGTCACCAACTATCCATAGAACACTGTTCGCCTCTGTATATTGCAAAGCTTTGATTACGGCCCCAAAGTTCTTGTTCCTATTCATTTCCCCTATACACATAAAGACCACCGCGCCCTCAGGTGTGTCCATGCTATTCCTGACCATCCTTTTGGTCTTTGTCACAGACACTTCTATGTCTCGAACACCTTGAGGCGACACCTTGATGTTTCCTTCATCAACATTGAATGTGCTTTGTACTCTACGTCTATTCCTGTCGCTTGGCACAACTACTATATCTGCTTCCGCAATCACCCTCCGCTCTTTCCGATACAACAATACCCTCCGAAGCATCCCTAGTATCCTACTACCTCCACAAGACACGGCCTCACTATAGGATTGTGTCCCACCATACAGATACACTGTACGTACACTATGACTACCTAACGCAGCCAGATATGGAAGTGAATGCGAAATTACAGCGTCGTAATGTTCCTCTTCAGGCCTAATAATCTCACGATAGCGTCGTCCCATGCCAATTGCTGGGAATCGCCACAAAAACGGAAATGGCGATGGGGGCTTGTGAATTACTGCAGGCACCCCCTCAATGAGAACATCTTCATCGCAGCTTCCCTCACATAGCATCGAGATACAGTGCCCTCGCCCATTCAGCTCTTGGCCCAGTCTCCGTAGATACGTACTAGCCCCTCCCGGCTTGCGAGGATCACGCTGGCTACACAGAAGTATCTTCATCTCGTTCTCCGGCCGTCTCCAGTAGACCGGCCATTGCCTTTTAGGCCATATCGATCACAATGCATACTTATCTCTCCGTATTGCAGCATGAAGGACTTCCTCCGTCTCCAAGGCTACCCTACGCCAGTTATAGTAGTCTTCCACAGCCATTCGACCATTTCGGCCATATTGCAAGCACTTCTCCCTATCGCCCGCCAATGACTGGAGGGCTTTAGCTAACCCCCCTTCCTCGATAACCACTCCGCATTCGTTTTTCGTAACAACACCAGAAGACTGACACCCATCACATGATACAACTGCCATTCCCGATGCCATGTAGTCAAATAGCTTCAGAGGTGAACCATCCATTCTTCCCAGTATTGGAAGCCTTCGGAACACGCACAATCCTACGTCCATATCTGCAAGCCTCTTTCCCAACGCTTTGTATGGCACACGGCCATGGTACACTACATTATCCGATTGCATCTTCGGCATCTCGTTTCGTTTGCCTATAAGATGAAACTCGATTTCGCTTCGGAACTCATCCAGCTCCTTCGACGCCGCCACTACCGCCTCAATATCATGCCAAGAGTACATTGCAGACCCCATCCATACCACTCTTAGTGGCTCTTTGCACCCACGATTGCACATCTCACCTCCAAACATCTCAGGATCACTACCATTTGGAATACATACAACGTTCCCTATCCCCAGCTCCTCTTTCAAGTACTGCGCTACCCGTTTCGTCACGCCAATTGCCGCAGTTACCGACCTCGCTTTCCTTCGCAGCCTTTTCGTTGTATCTTTTATATCCGCCTCTGTACCACCCAGATAGATGATCTCCTCTGGAAGGCCATTCAGCTCCCACACAACGGGCACTGATCTCATGGACAGGCGATACACCCAGTTTCCAATCGACCTCGCTCGCCAGTCCTGCCTGAGATACAGTACATCAATATCTCCTATGAATTTCAGCAACTCACGTCCTCTGTAATGCCCATCTGCCATTCCTTCACCATGCCCGTAATACCAAGTAACTATTCTGTGTCCAAGAGCCTGAAGGTTAGAAGCCAACTGATAGCCGTGCACTGATCCGCCCATGCCTGGTTCAGCGAACGACTGTCCGTACATCATCCCGATATTCACATACGCCTCCTTCCATCCGGCCGATCTCCTGGCCGCAATAGCACGAGAATCCAGCCTGCCTTCTCTTCCTTTCTCAGTCTCCAGGCAACGCCATCAAACAGCTTTGTACGCATTGGTCGACCAACAGAGGCATCAACCGTCCTCCTGCAACCGCATCCCGGACAGCGGGCATAATCTGAACGTCCAGAAGGGCCCACAAGCCAATATTGACACGTCCTAAACAGTTTAGAGCCGATCTGGACCTTCTTGCCAAGTTTTGCTTCGGCCGACACTTCTCACCCTGGAAAGAGGTCGGACACGCTTTGGGCCGATCGGTAGCGATTGCAGTGCAAATCCATGTGATACCGCAGCCCACAGCCCGCGCACTCCATCATGCCCTGCCTGAGGTCCTGATCGAAGGGTACTCCAATCATGATGGTCTTCCGGGCTACGCGGCCAATCTCCGATACCACTCGTCCCAGCGTAGGCTGTGGTAGATGCTCAAGTACCTCGCAGCATACGACTGCATCGAAGCTGTCATCTTCGAAGGGAATCTCTTCCGCTGAGGCACAGACCTTCTCACCATCGAAATGCTCCAGTGCCTCGGGGGACGGGTCAAGCCCTACGACTCGTTCAGCTTGCAGCCGACGGGTGATGAAGCCATTGCCGCACCCGACATCAAGCACGCTTTGAGCAATGTCTGGAACCATGGCCGCCACGAGACGAGCTCGCAGACGCTGGTCCGGGCTACCTTCGTACCGCTCCATCTCCCACAGCTCCGGCTGACGATAGTAGCTCTCCAGTTCACAAGATGTTCCTTTACCCTCACCGGTCAATGGCGACCTCCTTTTTAAAAGACAGCATTTTGCATAGCCGTTGAAATCCTCTCTGTAGACCGTCATGGATCCGTCGGCGATCCTGCCATTCAAAGACCACATAGTATCCGATCGGAAGATATGCTATTGCTGCCAATGAGATCCTTACGAAAAACCCGAGCCAAGTGTTCGGCAGAGGCAGCAAATGGCAGGCTAAGGCCAACCCGGCGAAGGATGCACCTCCGAACGCCCACCTCAACAGATTGCGCCTGACAAAGTCGCTCAAACGATATCCGATCCAGCGCAGCACGATAGCACCTCCAATGATCGCGAAGGCGATCCGGGGGTAGAACGTGCCCCAGGCTACACCAACAACTCCCCACCCCAAGAGGCTTACGAACACAAGCGTTCCTGCGAGGTTGATCAAGCCTTGCAAGAGTGTCAATACGGCAGCCAGTCTTACACGATTGAGTCCAGAGTACACAGAAACAGTTGCGCTTGAAGCGATTGCAGGCAACGATGACACTGTCAGTATCAGGAGCACCTGGTAGCTGATTTCGTACTTCGGGCCCATCCAGAGTGTGATGAACTGATGGCCGAAGGCGATCATCCCGCCGAAAACGAGAATGCCAATGCCCATCACGAGATTGCTGGCGCGGCGGAAGTCGGTTCGCAGCGCAGCCCAATCTTCACGAGCACAGGCTTGGAGCATCCCCGGGCGGAAAACATCTACCGCCTGATTCAAGATTGCCCGGGACTTGTAGAGCAGCATTCCACCGATCGCGTAGAACGTGACCCACTTCGGGCCAAGGAGAATTGCGATGACGATCGTATCTGCACTGTACAGGAGCCGGTAAGACAGGCTCCCGATGAATGCCCAGATGCTGAACCCGAACAGTTCACGGAACCGCTCGCGGCTGACTCGCCGCGGCGTAAGCTCCAGCTTCGGGAAGACGCGTCTGGCCAGTAGATAGGCCACAAGCACCCCCATCCCCCCTGCGATCGTATGCGTGACGGCCAGCAAGACAAGCCCACCACCCGTCGAAAGCACGACGAGGGTACTGGCTGTCCGAAGCAACATAACCATGAGATCCACGCCGTTGGTAAACTCGAAACGCTCATGGGCGGTCAGGATCTGGCGGAACGCGGCACTGTAGAACGAGAGCCACACGTTAACGGCCACAAGAACCAACACCCACTGCGCCGTTGGTATCATGCGGCCGGGGACTTTCGGAAAGATTGCCGGCAGTGCCACAATCAACCCCGCCGCCACGGCAAAGAGAATTGCACCGGCCGCAATGAACATGGCCAAGGCTGTGTTGAGAACACCATTGAGCTTATCGATGTCGTCTTTGCCCAGATAATAATTGATGAATCGCCCCAAACCGCCGCGCGTGCCGATCTCGACCAGTCCGAGGTAGCCGGTCATCGTCATCATGAGCGACCAAACGCCATACCGCACATCACCCAACGTGTGAACCACGAACGGCGACATGAAGAACATGATCAGCAGGTTGAGCCCGTAGCCAACCCAGTTGGCTGTCAGGTTCTTGGCGTAGATGTGTGCACGGCTCATGGCGCCACCCCCACAACCGCATGTCGCTTCGCATCCAGCGCTGACGCCATCCGCTCCAGCTTTGCTGGCCAGGTTTCTGAGGCCATGGCTTTGTGGAGG
>CAZSBQ010000205.1:0-7303 GCA_964604795.1 uncultured Victivallales bacterium
GGCTTGTCCAGTCGGTTTTGTGCTGATAGCCATAATGGAAGCATACTGTATAACCGATCTGAAATATGTTCAGCTTTGCCCATTATAAACCTGAAGACAAACACTTTACATATTATTGGAATGAGACCGCCCTGGGAAAAATGCCGCGTCGACTTGCATTCCCGTCAGAGTTTGATAAATTATTGGATGAGGATAGGCAGAAGGAATTTCCCAATCCTCTTAAAAACGGCAACACGGAAAAGGAGACATCTCATGAACCGTCAAGACAACATGCTGGCAAATCTGATCTGTGGAGGTTTTTTTCTATTCGTGATATCGGGTGCCGCAGGCGCGCCTGTGTACGAGGATGCGTTCGTCGAGGACCCCGAGGCGGGCGGCTGGACGGAAGACGCCGATGGGGGAGACATCTACCACAACGGCTTGGATGCAGTGTTCACCGGACCGGGAGGCACCGTTCAAAAGATCACGCGGACGATCAGCACCGCCGGGCGCACGGGGATGTACGTGCATTTTACCGCCTCCGCAAATGCTGACTCGGAATGGAACGACTTCTTCAGGTTCCAGGTGGACTCCGACGGTGACGGCACTTTCGAATCCGTCGCATCGGCAAACGCCGATCATCCGAGCTTTCAGAATCTCGATCCCATGCCGCTTCCGACAGCCGCCGAGGACAACTCAAGTCTGCCAATTCGCATGACCTGGGAGCATAACGATACGGGAGAAGATGGGTATCTCGACCACCTCACGATCTTCGAGGCGCCCGATGAGATCGCCACCGACCCCTTCGACCTGGATCCGGCCGCCAACGGCTGGACCGAAGGTGGGGGCAGTGTCACCAGCAATGGATCCGGTCAAGCTTCGCTCCAAGGTACGCCAACCAGTTGGATACAGAAGGAGTTCGATTTCAGCGAATATGCAAACATCCTCGTCAACCTCGAAGGCATCAACGACGGATACAATGATCGCGGGGATGACCACATCATCATGGAGGTCGACACCGGGGGGGGATTTGCCGAGATCGCACGGCAAACCGATGGTGATCCGTATTTGCTTGGCGCGTTGTTGCCAGCCGAGGCAGATGGCAATTCTTCGGTTCTGCTGAGACTCAAGGCCGATTCCAGCGCAGCCGGCCAAGACACGCTCTTCGACCAATTGACCATCAGCGGTCTTGCCATCCCGGAACCGGCATCCTTCGCGCTGCTCGCCTTCGGCGCAGCGGCTGCCCTTCTCCGTCGTCGCGCTTGCTGACGGAGACAGCGCGCCGAAGCATTCGCCGGCTCAGCGCGCACAGCCAAAGCGCCGGCACTGGGAAGGGAGGACCTCCATTCTTGGGACTACAGGATTTTTAGTGGGTGCTGATTGCCGGGCTGAAGGCCCGAACCATTCCAGCCCAGGGCTCGCAGCCCTGGGTAGTGAGGATGGCATGTGTTGCGGGCTGAAGGCCCGCCCCAAACTGAGTGCGGCGCAAGGCATTTGGTGCGGGCCTTCAGCCCGCCTTCGCTATGTCCACAGAATTTGCTTGGATCCGGTCAGTTGAGTTGGCAATGGCTTTAGTATCAACGGGCATCCCTGCCTGTTGTGAAGTTCTCTGCACCCAGGACCTGTCTGCGCCTGCCTGTCGCGATGCGACGCAGACAGGTCGCATCGCGACAGGCAGGTGGCCGCAGTACGTAGGCAATCCAACCAAATTCTGTGGACATAGCGCCTTCGTTTCCTGCACCAAATCCCAGGGTCGCGGACCCTGTGCTGCTCATGGGCCGGGGCGTTGCCCCGAAAACCTTTTTTGCCACTGAAAATCCTACCGTGCTCCATTCTTCAGGTGCGCTCATGGGATGGTTGCATTCGCGGTTGCCTCGGGTATACTATCGACGTTCCCAAACCGGATTGTGCGCAGCCCGACACCTGAACATCGATACCAGTTAAGTCTCATAGGAGCGACAATGGCCCCCCCCGACACTCTGACTGCGGCTGTGGACTGCGCGCTGCGTGCCGGTGCCGCCATCATGACCGTGTACCGCACGGATTTCAGCGTCCAGACAAAAGCTGATCAGTCGCCGCTGACACAGGCCGACCTGGCGGCGCACGACATCATCAAGGCAGGGTTGGGAGATGCCTTTCCCTTCCCCGTTCTTTCCGAGGAGGATTGCGACACTGCCTATGAGCAACGCCGTGCCTGGCGCACGTTTTGGCTGGTGGATCCCTTGGACGGCACCAAGGAGTTCATCAAGAAAAACGGTGAGTTCACCGTAAATATTGCACTGGTCGAGGATTCGGCGCCGATTCTCGGTGTCGTCTACGCCCCGGCTCGGAACGTTCTGTATTTTGCTTCCCCGGAGACCGGCGCCCGGCGTATCCGGCAAGTGGATGCGGAAGCCGTCTCCGATGTCGGTTGCCTGCTTTCGCAGGCTGAATCGTTGCCTGTGGAAGAGGCTTCGACAGGCTTGCGCGTGGTGGCCAGCCGCTCGCACTGCAACGAGGAGACGCAGAGTTTCATTGCACGGTTGGAGAAAAAACACGGTGCCGCCGAGCGGGTCAGTGTCGGCAGTTCGCTCAAGCTTTGTCTGGTCGCCGAGGGTGCCGCCGATGTCTACCCCCGCATCGCTCCGACGATGGAGTGGGATACTGCGGCCGCCGACGCGGTGGTGCGCGCCACCGGCGGGACGGTGGTGAATCGAGCCGACGGCACACCCCTGAAGTACAACAAACCCGATCTCACAAACCCCCATTTCGTTGTCTGCAGCCGGCTTTTCAAGGATGCGTAGGCGGTGATTCTTCCGCAAGTAATTCGGTGTGAACGTCCGCAACGCCGGCTGCCGGATGTGTTCGGCTATCCCGCCCGCAACCACGAAAAAGGGGATCATCCCCGAATTCCCTGCCTGCTTCGCGGACGGCGACGGCGGCGGGGCGGGCGACAAGCACATCGAGTTCGGCATGCTCATCGAGCCTGAGCGTCTTCCGTCCGTTGGCGCACAAAAAGTTGCGCAGCCGGCTACGGAGCCTTGGACACGCGCAGGCTGACAATTTCGTAGGGGTTGTAGGGAACGGCAACGGGGCGGGAGGTGTCGGCACTCAACGTTTCCAGCCGATTTTCCAGGAAGTCCACCCGGTCTATCCGTTCTGTTCCTTCGGCCAGATGCAGGTAGGCGGTTCCACGGCCGCCCGCAGTTTCGTGCAGTCTAATGATGGTTCCGTCGCACGATTCGGCCGGGCATGTCCAGGCGGGAGCGAGCGATCCCAGCTCCGACAGTGTGAAGGGACTGCCGCAGGCGGCGCCGCAGGTTTTGAGGACGGGCGAATAGGTGGTGTCGGCGGCGACGGCGGTGCTGAGGCTGCCGTCGTCTGCGGTTTCCTCGCGGTGCAGCCCGACGGCGAACCGGATGCGGTGCGCGCCGCGGTCGGCGTTCGGGTCGGGGTGCTTGGGAGCGCGCAACAGGCTGAGCCCGAGGTCGCCGTCCCGGCAACTGAATCCATACTTGGCCTCGGTGATGATGGCGGCGCCGTGTTTGCCGTTGTCGTCCAGGACGGCTGCCCAGCGGCTGCCGGGCACCTCCCATTGCGATTCATCGCTGGGCAAACCGGCATGCTGAGGCCGTTCCACGCTGCCGAATGGGGCGCCGTATCGGGCCATGCGACCGCAGTGGCGGGTGGGCAGATGGAACTTCAGCAGTTTGTGGTCTTCACGCCAGTCGACATCAAGCTCGATATGGAGGAGGGAGCTGTCGGCTTCAAGAATGTGGCGCACCTGCATCGTGCTTTTTTCCCCGACCGCGATTTCCTGGGCGATGATTGCCCGCAGCGGACCGGATTCCAGGATGGTCGGCGAGCTGTTTGCGCGGCACGGGGTCCCGAGAGCCAGGCTGTAGCGGTCGATGTCCCAGGCATCGAACGCGGCGGGGTTGTCCGGATAGAGGCGGAAGGCGGCAGGTTCCGCCAGGTGTACGGGGGTGCCCCGGACGGTCAAGGCGTGAAGCTGGCCGGCATCGGAGAATTCCGCGCGAACGATCCCGTTGTCAAGAACGCGGGCGGATGTCTCCCAGGCGTGCTTGTTCGGTTCGGCGGCGGCCGCGTCGACGGCGATGTTGCTCAGGGGCGGCAGCAACAGCGAGACGAGGTGCGCGCCGTCGTCTGCGCCGTGCACGGCTTGCGCCCGGGCCTTCGTTTTCTCGCTTAAATCATGGAGTTCCTGGTCGGTCAGTTCGACCAATACCGTGCGCGGCACCATGGACGGATTGAACACGCTCAGCTTGTCATTCGGCGCATCCGAGGCTGGGGATTGCGCGGTCAGCTCCTGGCTGGCACTGTGCAATTGAGCGGCGGCGATTTGCTCCAGTTCGGGGTTCATCTGTTCGTACACCAAGCCGATGGAACTGCCGGGAATCGCGTCGTGAAACTGTGCGAAGCAGAGGCGCAGCCACGCCTGCGCGGGCAGGGCGGGCAGATGTTTTGCCACCCGCACCGCCTCGCGGGCCTGCAATGCTTGTTCGGCTTTGCGGTAGTTCCATTTGTACTGCGCCTGCGTGGTGTAGGTGCCGCGGTGGAATTCGAGGTACAGTTCGCCGTCGAAGCGCGGGAGCCGGTCGCGGACGGTGTCAAGCCGGTCGAAGAAGTCTTCGACCGTGGTCCAGGCGGTCCGGGGCGTATGAGCGAGATCGGCGAAGCGGCGCGCCCGCTCGCACATTTCCTCGGTGGGCCCGCCGGCGCCGTCGCCGTAGCCGGTGGGCAGGAGCAGGTCATCATGGACGCCGCTTTGCCTGTGCCTCTGCATGGCTTCGCTCACGTCCCCGATATCGACGGTGCCGTTGTAGCTGGTGGGGCAGAGATGCGTGAGGATTTCGCTGCCGTCCGAACCGCGCCAGCGAAAGCTGGTGTGGGGGAATCGGGTGACGCTTGACCAGGTCATTTTTGTGGTGAAGAAGCCCTCGATGCCGCCGAGCTTCATGATTTGCGGCAGGCAGCCCGCGTATCCGAAAACGTCGGGAATCCAAACAACACGGGAGGGACGGCCATCCGGGCGGGTTTTGGCGAAGCGCTGCTGCCCGTATTTCAGCGCCCGCGCCAGGGCTTCTCCACAGGGCAGATTGACGTCGCACTCCACTTCGAATCCCCCGGTTGCCTCCCATCGGCCTTCCTGCATGCGCTTGTTGATCTGGTCGAACAGTCCGGGGGCCTGTTCGCGGACGGTGTCGTACAGGGGCGGTTGGCTCTGGGTGAAGCACAATTCCGGGTAGCGCTCCATCAATCGCATGACCGTCGCGAACGAATGCACGGCCTTGCGCTTCGTCACCGATTCCGGCCACAACCAGACCAAGTCCAGATGCGCGTGACCGCAGAGTGCGGCGTTCCCCTGCCAGGCGGCTGCCGGGAGGGTTTCGTAGATGCCTGCCAGGTGAGCGCCGAGCGCTTCGATGGATTCCGTTTCATAGATGTCGCAGGCGCGGTCGAGTTCGTCGATCAGGCGGCGCGTCACCACCGAGGCCTTCTCGACCGGGGGATTGTACCCGACCTGTCGATTGCCGTTCCACTGCATCGCTGCGAGCAGGTGGTGCAGCAACGCGTTCAGGCAGTGGAAATCCCAGTAGACATCCCAGCCGGGGTGAGCGCGCAAAGAGAGCGACGCACCGTCAAAACGGCAGCCGAGATATTCGATGTTTTGGCGCGGGTGGTCGACCCAGATGGCGGTTTGGTAGGTTCCCGTGTCCACCCACACCGTGCATTCGTGATCGGGCATAGGACAGTAGGTGTGAGCGATGTCAAGACCGGCCCACGGCACACCGTCAATGAAAACGGTGCTCTCGCCTTGGCAGTCCCAGAACAGCAGGCGCCGGCCATGTTCGGATTCCTCCGCGGCGGGGAGCTCGAAGCGGAACCAGCGCTGCTGCCACGTGTCGCCTGGACCGCCGAAGTGCTCTCCCCGTTGGACCTCGGTATAGCTCTGCCGTCTGGCGGCCTCGACGCCGACGGGCTCGTCGTTCAACGGACCGCCGTAAACCGGCAATGTCCAGTGCCCTGTCCATCGTTCTTCCGCCAGACGTCTTTCGACGGCGTCAATGCGTTGGGGGATCAGTTGCTGGAGTGGATTTCTCGGGTGCGGCATGGGAAAGTTCCTTCGATGCGATGTCCGATGCAGGCAAGGTGAATTATTCATCACCAAGGTCAGCACAGGCCATCTATGTTGTCTGCAATCATGTATGATGCTCTTTGCTGTGCCGGGGCATGGATATACCCCCCCCCGATGGAGCGGCCCATTAAACCAGCACCATACTGTCTCAGGTTTTACAGGTAATGCAAGCGCAGAAGCGAGGAAAATCAGAAACACTCGCAAATGCGAATCCGCACCCGCAAGCTCCTGGATATTTCAAGCCTGTCTGTGGGGTGTGAAAGCCTTGGCCTCAGAACTCTTGATCTCTATTTGCGTTCCCGAGGGGGCGACGACGCGCACTTATTCTAAAGCTCCAACAACGGGGACAAACATGAGAGCGAAGGGCAAAGCTATGTCCACAGAATTTGGTTGGTTTGCTTACGTACTGCGGCCATCCTGGGTGCGGAGAACTTCACAACAGGCAGGGATGCCCGTTGATACTAAAGCCATTGCTAACTCAACTGACCGGATCCAACCAAATTCTGTGGACATAGGGGCAAAGCCCTGGACTCGCCCCCTTGCCCCCTCCGCGCGCCGAAGGCGTGTCACATCGTCAGCGTCGATCTCTGGAGAAACGGAACAAAACAATCTTGGCACTACAGGATTTTTAGTGGGTGTTGATTGCGGGCTGAAGGCCCGAACCATTCCAGCCCAGGGCTCGCAGCCCTGGGGGATGAGAATGGAATGAGTTGCGGGCTGAAGGCTCGCCCCAAACTGAGAGCGGCGCAAGGCATTTGGTGCGAGCCTTCAGCTCGCCATTCGTTTCCTGCACCAAATCCCAGGGTCGCGGACCCTGGGCTGCTCATGGGCCGGGGCGTTGCCCCGAAAACCTTCATTGCCACTAAAAATCCTGTAGTGCCAACAATCTTGGCAGCCACATTTGACAAAGAGCAGTTTTCAGTATATTTTTTAATGTTAAGGTCTTTCTGTCGTTTTTCCATCCATTTGCCGTGATGAGAGGAGTAGACGATGATTACTTCGCGCGGAACCCAAATTGTCCTCGTTTTCTCCCTGCTTGCCTGCATTTCCCGCTTGTGTGCCGAACCGTTGTCGGGCGGAGGCACGGCGGAAGATCCGCATATCATTGCGAACTTCGCGGATTTCCAGATGTTTGCGGACTCCGCAAACGCGGAGACCTACTGGGCGGAAGGAGTGCACACTCGA
>CAZSBQ010000206.1:0-7121 GCA_964604795.1 uncultured Victivallales bacterium
ATATCCTCTTCGGTTTCTTCCTGGGACTGTTCATCTGGTGGTTCGGCATTTATCGGCCGCACTCGGAGACGCTGCACGTCTACGAGGTTCCTGAAACCATTGCCGCGGAAAAAGTCAAGGGCGCCGAATCGGTCGAGGACGGGAAAATTCCCAACCCCGAGTACGAGGCGGGACTGCGCCCGGGCGACGAGATCATCGAAGTCAATGGCGAGGGGTTCGAGGAAGGATGGCAGCAAGTGGCCGAGCGCATTGCGCTTTCAGTCGGCGAGGTGTCGCTGACCGTGCTGCGCGACGGCGAGCGGAAGACCATCACGTACACCCCCGCGAAAAACCTCGAGGTCGAGGGGCTGGGCTTCCCGTTTTTCGATGTGCGCGAACCGGTGGCCGTGCGCAGCGTAGTGCCGGCATCGCCGGCGGCGAAGGCTGGGCTGCAGGAGGGCGACCGCGTTGTCGCTCTGAATGGCGAGTCGCCCAAAAATACCCCCTCGTTCATCGAAGCCGTTCGTGAAACCGGCGGCGAACCGATGACCATCACGGTCGAGCGCGACGGTGAAACGGTGAAGCTCGGACCGTTCAAGGCTGAAAAGGCCGAGTCCGGTTCTGCGTCGGAAGAGCCGGTCTATCGCATCGGCGCCATGCTCGACGCGCCCCTGACTTTGGTTCATCCCAGTCCCTGGGAGCAGTTTGTCGCCGTGATGTCCCGTACCGGGCGCACTCTGAATTCGTTGTTCGCCTCGGATTCACTGGTCAAACCCCGGCACATGAGCGGGCCGGTGGGGATCGTTCAGATGCTTTGGTTCAAGGTCGCCTACGGCGGCATCCGCGAGGGATTGTCGTTCATCATCCTGGTGACTTTCAGCTTGGCGGTGCTGAACCTGCTGCCCATTCCCGTGCTGGACGGCGGTCACATTGTGTTTGCCGCTATCGAGGGTGTGACTCGGCGGCGCATCCCGGCCTCGGTGGCGCATTCGCTGCAGACCGTGTTTGCCGTGCTGCTCATCGGCTTCATGCTCTACGTCACCTTCTGGGATATCGGACGTCTGGGGCGGATCATCGAGATTTTCTCCGACAAGGACAAGCCGCCGGCCGAAGCCCCCGCCGATGCCGAGGGTGAGTAGAACAGGCATCCCTGCCTGTTCAAGACGGAACGAGCGCTACAGGCAAGGATGCCTGTAGTACTGCAAAAGCATTGAACACTGACACCACCTCACGTCTCAGAGGAGTACCCTATGCGCATTGTGATCTCCGGCCCCAAGGCATCGGGAAAAACGACCATTGCGCGGCTTGTGGCCGATCGTTTGGGATGGCCGCTGTGCGAAACCGACGCTCGGATCGAGCAGCGGTATCGCAAGCGGACCGGGCGCGACGCGAGTTTTCGCGAGATTTGGGGTGAGCTTGGCGAGGAGGGGTTCCGGGCAATGGAACGCGAGGTGGTCGACGAGATTCTCCAAGAGGATTCGGCGGTGGTTGGAACAGGCGGATCGACGCTTTTCGATCCGGTCCTGCGGGAGTCGCTGTGCCGAGATGCCCTGGTGGTGCTTGTTCACGCCCCGGCCGAGGTGTTGTGGGAGCGGGTCAAGGGCGGGGGGCTGCCCGCCTACCTGAAGGACGAACCGGACCCTTTCCGTGCGTTTTCAGGCAGGGTAACTCATGCTGCGGACATTGTCCGCCCCTTGGCCCGACTGGTGATCGATACCGGCGAGCTGACCCGTGACGAGGCGGTCAGGCGCATTGTCGACACAGTGAACGCGGAACCCGGATCATGAGGCGCCCCTCCGGGCGCCCCGGACACTGCCGGGGAGACTTGCCGGCAAACGTTTCCTACAGCAACTGATCAGGCCGATCAGACGGATCAGTCTGATCTCTCTGACACCTGACGCCTGGCTCCTGAACACTGGAACCTCCCCCTGTCTCACAGGAGTGCTATTCTGGGTTCTCTTCGACGACGATGCGGTTTCCGGAGACGCTGCACACGCGGATGGGGGCGTCTTTGTCGATGATGTCGCCGCTGCTGACCACGTCGTAGCGTTGTCCGTTGATTTTGGCCGTTCCGCTGGGGTGCATCGGCGTCATCGCTGTGCCGGTTGCGCCCACCAGGCTGCTGCGGGATTCGGTTTCCGGGTGCGAGCGTCCTTCACCGGTTGACAGGGCGGTGGAATGCACCAGTTGGCTGTACAATGGTGTTTTGGGCAGGATTTTGCTGAGCAGCCATGCGCCGAGCCAGGCGAGGACCGCCGCGGCGGCGAATCGGAGCATGGCGCTTTGAAGGTATTCGCCGAGCAGCGTCGGCTCGAAGTCGGGAATGGGGTTGGGGTTGTCCGGAAGCCGGGGGAACAGGCTTAGAACGAGACCGCCCATCACGGCCAGCATGCCGAGCACGCCGAATATGCCGAAGCCCGGAATGACGAAAATCTCCAGGGCGAGCAGCCCCAGCCCGACCACCACAAGAAAAACATCCTCCAATCCCGCCAGCCCGGCAATCAGGTGACCGAAGAAGAACAGCGTGAGGAAGCCTGCGCCCAGCAGGCCCGGAATGCCGAAGCCGGGGGTTTTGAATTCGATGTATGCGCCCAGCAGCCCCAGCGCGAGCAGCAGCGGACCGATCATGGTCAGATACCGGGCCAGTTTTTCGGACGGAGTCTCGGAAAAGCGCGTTGTGGCGTGGCCGCTCAGCTTCTCGTGTTCGAGGAGGGCATCGATGTCGTTGACGATCGCTTTCGCCAGCACCGGCTCGGTCCGGGGGGGGATGATCTCGATGGCCTCCTCGGCGGTTAGATTCAGCAACTCGCCGGCCTCGTTGAGGTTTCGGTCGCCCACCGTGACGCTTTTTTCCGGATCGACCATGGCTTCGGCAATGTCTTCCCAGTAGCCGTTTTCCTGGGCGAGCCCGCGAACCAGCGAGCGCACGTTGGACAGCATTTTTTCCGCGACTTTGTCGGGCAGTTCTTCGACGCCGCCGAAGGGAGACATGGCAATGGGCATCGCACTGCCGATTTTGCTGCCCGGGGCCATGTAGATGCCGTCGCAGGCCAGGCTGATGATGGCGCCGGCGCTGAGGGCGTCGTTGTTGACATACGAATAGACGGGGATGTCGCGAGAGCGAATCCAGTTGATGATTTCCTCGGTTTGAGCCAGGCCTCCGCCCGGGGTGTCCATATCGATGATCACGGCGGCGGGTTTGTCCGACTCGATCTGCTTGAAGGCCCGGCGGAAAATGAACAGCATGGACTTGTCGATGGGGCCCTGAAGGGGCAGGATGTAGACCGGTTTGGTCGCGCTTCTGTCCTCGGGACGCACCGGCGATTGAGCGGGGGTCGAGGTGGGGTTCATGGCGGTCAGGATAAACAGACCGGTCACAAGCAGGGCTGCGGTGTGTCGAATGGCGGGTTTCATGGGAGGACTTCCTTGGCGATTGGGATTTAAGGCTGTCCGTACAATACTTCGCGGATTCGAGCTTGCCAGTGCACAGTGTCAGGGGAAGCGGAAGCAGCCGCTGGTCCATTCGCCGATCTGGATGCGGTTGGTTTCCTTCAGGCCGCATTGCTCGAAGCGTTTTTGGACCTCCGCATACTGAGTGTCCAGGATGCCGCTCAGCAAGAGGCGGCTGGAGGAAGCGGGGACAAGGTGCCGGGTCAGGGTTTCCGCGCACTCCAGCAGAACGGGCGCGAGGATGTTGGCGACGACAACGGGGAATTGGGTGCCGGCGTCGTAGGTGGTCAGGTCGGCCTGCTGGATGCGGACGCGGTCGAGCACGCCGGCGCTCGCCAGGTTTTCGCGGGCGACGAGGGTGGCCTGCGGATCATGGTCGAAGGCAAGGATGGGGTGGAATCCCAGGCGGAGGGCGGCAAGGGTGAGGATGCCGGAGCCGCAGCCTGCGTCGAGCAGGGTGCAGGGGGCAATGGTGTCGGAGAGACAGTCGAGCATCTGCAGGCAGGCTTTGGTGGTTTCGTGCTGGCCGGTTCCGAAGCTCATGCCGGGGTCCAGTTCGAGGACGATGTCGTCAGCGGCGGTGGTATAGGATTCCCAGGAGGGTTTGATGACGATGCGGCGGGAGACGCGCTGGGTGTGAAAGTGCCGCTTCCAGGTTTCGGCCCAGTCTTCCTGTCGGACTTCGGCGATTTCGATGGTGGGGGTGGGTTCCCCGAACCAGTCCGCCGCCTGGTCCAGCAGGCGGCGGATATCCTCGGCAAGTTCGGGGGCGGAGGTGGTTTCCGGCACCCACACGCGCACGGTGGTGCAGTTTGCTGCCGAATCGGTGTACGAGGAAGCGCTGTCGGGCGCGATGCCGGCCAGCAGTTCGTCGAGGATGGGGCCGCGGGTGGCGTCGGTGCGGACTTCGATGCAGGGTAGGGCAGGGGAAGAGGCGGGAATCATTGGCTGTCCTTGAAGGGGGCTGTGGGAGTTGCGGGCGTGATGTTCCTGCGCAGGGCATGGGTTTGGATGGTGGGGGCGTCGGTGATGCGCACGGCGTCCTGCAGGCTTTCCTCTGTTTGGTTCTCCTCGATGTCCCGGAGGACGCTGAACACCAGGCCGATGCCCAGCATTCCTGCCAGCATGCTCGAGCCGCCGTAGCTGACGAACGGAGCGGTCACGCCGGTGGTGGGGCAAAAGCCGCTGACCACCGAGATGTTGACCAGCGCCTGCACGCCGAACAGCAGACCGATGCCGATGCACAGCAGCAGGCCGAGCCGGTCAGCCGCAAAACAGCCGATTACCAGGATGCAGCCGGTGATGACAAAGTAGGTGGCGATGAGGGAGACGACGGCCAGGAAGCCCAGCTCCTCGCCGACGATGGCGACGATGAAGTCGGTGGAGGCCTCCGGTAGATAGCGCTGCTTCATCCGACTGTCGGCAAACCCGAGCCCCCGCCAGTCGCCGGAGCCAAGGGCAAGTTGGGAGGCCCACAGCTGGTAGCCTTCGTCGAATTGGTGGGCCTCCGGATCTTGAAAGGTCATCAGCCGCGACATGCGCTCGGGTGTGGCCGCGATCAGCATCAGCACGAGCAGGGTGCCTGCCACGCCTACCAGAGCGATGTAGCGAAGACGGATGCCTGCGGTGAAGCTGACCGCCGCCACCACGGTGGCGGTGATGGTGGTGGTGCTCAGGTCGCGCCCGAGCAGTATGAGGAAAACGACGAAGCCGGCGGTTCCCAGCGGCAGTACAATACCCCGCACAAAGTGCCGCGTGAAGCGGGCGTGCCGATGGTAGTAGTCGGCGAGGAACAGGATGATCAGAATTTTGGCGAATTCCGAGGGCTGCACGGAGAAGCGCCAGATGTGCAGCCAGCGGAAGCTGCCCTTGGTGGGTTCGGCGGGAACGAAGGGGAGCCGGACAAACAACGCATCCGGAATGCGGTCGTGCAGCAGGGACGCCAACGCCAGGTAGCCCAGGGCAAGTGCGACCGCCGCCAGCAGCACGGGGGACCAGCGGCCAAGCTGGCGATAGTCGAGTTGGCGAACCGCGAACGCCGCGATTCCGCCTGCCAGTATCCAGACGGTCTGCCGAATCAGGGTCGATTCCGCCGCCGTGGCGTAGGTGGTGGAGTACAGCATCACCAGGCCAAAGCACACCAAGGCCGAAAGGAAGACCAGCAGGATGGTGCCTACGGTTCGCGGCATGGGACGGTCAGCTCCTATGAGGCTGAGGGCTTAGGGGAAGGTTTCAGGTTTCAGTGTTCAGGGTTTTGCAGTACTACAGGCATCCCTGCCTGTAGTGGATGTTCCGTTTCAAACAGGCGGGGATGCCTGTTTGGCTGTTCCCTGCCACAGAGTCTCTTCCGGTGGTGTGCAGTTATTGCACGGCGGTAAGAGTGGTTTTAATGCCGGGCATGGTGGGATCCTCGGGTTGACCGCCGCCAACATACACGTCGAATTCGCCCGCTTCAAGAAAGGCGTCGCCGTTTTCGTCATAGGCGACCAGCTGCGCGTCGTCGAGTGTCATCTGTACCTGCACGCTTTGGCCTGCTGGCACGTGGACGCGGCAGAACCCTTCGAGGTGAACACGCGGTACGGGGACCGTCGCCTCGCGGTCGCTGACGTAGAGCTGAACGACTTCGTCGCCGTCGTGCTCGCCGACATTTCGGACCTGGACTTCGACCGTCACGCTCTGGCCTTCGCGGATATCCGGGCGGGTGAGTTTGAGGTTCTGATACTCGAATTTTGTGTAGCTGAGTCCGTAACCGAAGTGAAAGAGGGGTTGCAGGTCCATGAATCGATAAGTGCGCCCCTGCATGCTGTAGTCGGTGAAGGGGGGGAGTTGATTGACAGACTTTACGTAGGTGACCGGCAGGCGCCCGGCGGGATTGATGTTTCCGAACAGAACATCGGCGATGGCGTTGCCGCCCTGCTCGCCGGGGTACCAGACGTTGACGATGGCCGCGACGTTTTCGCTTGCCCAGCTGAGGTCGATGGGGCTGCCGCCGGCAATCAACAGTATCACGGGTTTGTTCTGCGCGGCCAGTATCCGGAGCAGCTCCTCCTGACGACCGGGCAGGGTGATGCGGTTGCGGTCGCCGCCGCCGTCGGAGTCGGCAACTTCCCCTTCCTCGCCCTCGAGTTCGGGTGAGAACCCCATGACTGCAATGACCACGTCCGAATCGTTGACGACGGCTTCCAACGGTTTTTGCTCGACCGGGTTGTCGCTGCGCAGTCCGCATCCCTCGACGTAGTGGACGTGGGTGCCCGGCGCCACGGCGTCGAGGATGCCGTCGAAGGGGGTGATCATCGTGGGTGCGTAGCCGTAGTAGTTTGCCAGCAGTGGTTTGCGGCTCATGGCATTGGGGCCGACCACGGCGACGGCACCGAGTTTGTCGCGGTTCAGCGGCAGGATGCCGTCGTTCTTCAGCAGCACGACCGTTTCGGCTGCGGCGCGGCGGGCGAGCGCGCGGTGGTTCGCACAGTTGACGATGGTCGGGCTGATGGCGGCGTGGGGCACGGTGTGATCGGGATCAAACATGCCGAGTTCGAAGCGGGTGGTGAGCACGCGGCGCAGGGCGGTATCGATTTCCGCTTCCGAAATCAGGCCGGATTCGACCGCTTCGATAAGCGAATTGTAGATGCATCCGCAATTCAGGTCGCAGCCGTTTTTGACGGCCAGGGCTGCGGATTCCGCGGCATTGGCGG
>CAZSBQ010000207.1:0-7097 GCA_964604795.1 uncultured Victivallales bacterium
GCGGTCCGGAGAGCAGGAGCGCGGCCTGCAGGCGTTCCTCGCGCGAGTCGGTTGCGGAGAAGACGCGGCCGATTTCGAACAGACCGAGGGTGGGGTTGCCGCGGGCGATGTTGAGGGCGAGGGCGTCGAGCATGCCGGGCAGCAGGCTGGGGCGCAGGCAGGCGGTGTCCGCGCTCAGGGGGTTGGAGAGCACGACCAGGTCGGAGTCCTGCGCACCGGTGCCGCAGGTGGCCTTTTCCCCGCTCATGTAGCTGTAGTTCATGGCCTCGTCCAAGCCGAGGGAGAGGAGTTCGGCGCGGATTTGCTCCTGGGGATGGAAGGCGTCGTCGCGGAGCGCGCCGCCGACGCTGGCGCGGACGGTGGCGGGCGGAATTTTATCGAGTCCGTGAATGCGGGCGATTTCCTCGATGATGTCGGCTTCGCGTTCGAGGTCGAGACGGAATGAGGGAACGTCGACGTGGATGATGTCGTTTTCGACACGCACGGGCAACTGGAGGCGGTGCAGGCAATCGACCATCGTGTCGGTGTCCAAATCGGTTCCGAGCAGGCGGTTGACGCGCGGCGGCCGACAGGCGACGGAATGGAGCTGATAGTCGGCGGTGCGGATGTCGATGGGGTCGTCGAGCAGTTCGCCGCCTGCCAGTTCGCAGAGCAGGGCGGCGGCGCGGCGGCTTGCGAACTCCGCCATTTCAAAGCTCACGCCGCGCTCGAAGCGGTGGGACGAGTCGGTACTCAGTCCGAGACGGCGCGCGGTGGCGCGGACCGCTGCGGGGGCGAAGACCGCGCTTTCCAGGAGGACGTTGGTGGTCGTTTCGCTGATTTCGGAGTTGGCGCCGCCCATGACTCCGGCGAGGGCCACGCCGCCCTCGCAGTCGGCAATCAGCAGGTCCTCCGGGGTCAGTTCGTGCGTCTGGTCGTCGAGCGTGGTCAGGGTTTCGCCGGGCGTGGCGCGTCGCACGATGACGCCGCCGCCGCGAAGCCGGTCGTGGTCGAAGGCGTGCAGCGGCTGGCCGCATTCCAGGAGGACGAAGTTGGTGATGTCGACGATATTGTTGATGGGGCGCAGGCCGACGGCGCGCAGGCGGGACTGCATCCAGTCCGGACTGGGTGCGACAGTGACGTTGCGGATGACGCGGGCGATGTAGCGCGGACACAGCTCGCCGTCGCGCACGTCCACGGCGGCGACCTCGGCCGTGCGCGTGCCGGCCGTCGGATGCAGGGAGACGTCCGGCAGCTTGAAGCTGTCGACGGCGTCGTAGACGGCGGCGGTTTCGCGCGCGATTCCGATGTGGCTGAGCCAGTCCGGGCGGTTGGGGGTGACCTCCCAGTCGACGACCACGTCGCTGTCGAGCCAGTCCGCGACCGGCGCGCCGATTTCGGCTCTCTCCGGCAGAATGAGCAATCCCGAATGATCGTTGCCCAAGCCCAGCTCGTCCGCGCTGCACATCATGCCGCGCGAAGCCACGCCGCGCAGTTTGGCCTTCTTGATTTTGAAGTCGCCGCCCAGCACGGTGCCGACCGTGGCGACGGGAACCCGCGAGCCCGGATCGCAGTTGGGCGCGCCGCACACGATCTGCAGCGGTTCGTCGTCGCCGACGTTGACCTGGCAGACGCTCAGCCGGTCGGCGTCGGGATGCGGTTCGCGGGAGAGAATTTCGCCCACCACGACACCGCCCGGGACCGAGCCCAGGACGTCGACGCCCTCGACTTCGAGCCCGGCGAGGGTTAGTTGTTCGGTCAGTTCCCGAGGATCATCGGGAACACGGACATACGTTGATAGCCATTGTAGGGATGTTTTCATCGGATTGGACCGGTGTTCGGATCAGAACTGGTGCAGGAAGCGGACATCGTTTTCGTAGAGGTCGCGGATGTCGGTGAGGGCGTGCCGGATCATGGCGATCCGCTCCACGCCCATGCCGAAGGCGTATCCGGACCACTGCTCGGGATCGTAGCCGACCGCGCGGAAGACCTCGGGGTCCACCATGCCCGCGCCGGAAATTTCCAGCCAGCCGGACTGCTTGCAGATGCGGCAGCCGGCGCCGTTGCAGACGATGCACGAGAAATCGTATTCGATGCTGGGTTCGGTAAAGGGGAAAAAGTGCGGGCGGAAGCGCACTTGCACATCCGTGCCCAACAGCTCGTGGGCGAAATGGGTCAGCACGCTTTTCAGGTCGGCCAGGGAAACGTCGCGGTCGATGTACAGTCCCTCGATCTGGTGAAAGTTGGCCGCGTGGGTGGCGTCGGGTGTGTCGCGGCGGAAGCAGCGTCCCGGACAGACGATGCGGACCGGTGGCTCAGTGGCCTCCATGACGCGGATCTGCACCGGCGAAGTCTGGG
Organism: uncultured Victivallales bacterium; assembly: GCA_964604795.1. Lineage (GTDB taxonomy): Bacteria > Verrucomicrobiota > Lentisphaeria > Oligosphaerales > CAZSBQ01 > CAZSBQ01. The sequence continues at coordinate 2,338 of CAZSBQ010000207.1, forward strand.
TGCGCAGCAGCCGCCCGTCGGGGAGGTAGAAGGTGTCCTGCACGTCCCGTGAGGGGTGGTCCGCAGGCGTGTTGAGGGCGTCGAAATTATGGTGTTCGGTTTCGATGTCGGGACCGTCGGCGGCGATGAAGCCGAGGCGGCGGAAGATGCCGACCGTGTCCTCCATCACCTGAGTGACGGGGTGCTTGCGGCCGAGCGGGCGCTCACGACCGGGCAGAGTGACGTCGAGAGCGGAGCCCGCCTGCTCGGTGGCGGCGCAGCGTTCGAGGGCACGGTCGACTTCGGCCTGGACGGCGACTTTCGCCTCGTTGATGCGTTTGCCTGCGGCCGGGCGCTCCTCTTTGGGGAGCGTTCCCAGCTGTTTGAGCAGCGCGGTGACGACACCCTTGCGTCCAAGATAGTGGACGCGCAGGCTGTCGACCTCGCGGGAGGACTTCGCGTCGGCCAGCGCCTGTCGGGCTTCGTCAATCAGGGCTTGGATATTGGCGTCTACTTGACTCATGACGGGGGTGTCTTGGCGGAGTTGATTTGTGTGTGAATACGACCGTTTGGAAAGCCGTAGAATAGCGCCTTCCCGCGCAATTTCCACCGCACCCTGCCTGTCAACAAGCAGGGCAATTCCTTTTTGAGGGTGTGCCCGGTGTGTTCCCGTTCCTTGAGAGATTGTGTTTGTCTCACGCTTTAGGCGCCAGCGCCGGCGCCAGCGCTTCGCTGACGACGCCCGCGCCGTTGAGGCGGCCGTGGCCGCGGCATACGGCGACCAGCGAGCGTGAGCCGCACCCGTGGCTGGTGACGTCGCCGAAGACTTGCTCAGCTAGCCGGAAATGTGCGAACCCGAGGTCCACTGCGCGTGTCAGCAGTTTCTCATCGTTCGTCACGATTGCCTTCAACGTCCAAAGCAAGGGGCTGGGGGCAGGGCGGCCGTCCTGGTCCAGCCAGTCCGGCTTGTCACCGCGCATGCCCAGCGGACAGGAGATGCAGCGCGTGTCCGGTTCGGGGACCATCGTCAGTTGTTCGACGGTGCGGAACGCTTCATCGGGGGCCTGTCTGACGCGGTCGTCGTACCGCCGCGAGCCGGTGGTTTCGCGGTAGCGTCGGACAGCGGCGTGCGCCTGCCAGGCAACGGGGTTGTCCAGAACCTCGACCGCGATATCGATAATCTTTTCGGCGGCTTTTCGGCAGTTCTCGTCGCCAGTCTTTGACCACAGTGCGAGCAGGATGTCGGGGAATCCTGAGGCAATCATGTTTTCGGCGCGCGGGAGGTTTCCAGAGAAGTCGGACGGCGCGGCGCCGGCGAAGGAGCGGTAGGCGAACTCATCATTGCCCAGATCGAACAGTGGGCCTTGCTCACCCACGGCGACCGGCAGCGCATTGCCTGCAAGAATGCCGTCTGCCCAGTGTTCCGCGTGAGCTTTTGCAAGGTCAAGGTATCGTTTGTTTTTGGTCATGTCGTGCGCCAGCAGGCAGAGGCTGACCATACGCATGTGGTCGGGGATGTTGGCGCCGGACACCCCGACGACTTCGGTTCCCAGAAACATGGAACGGAACAGACCGGATTCCCAGTCGAACCAGGCGGGGATGCCCGGTTTCCAGTTGCCGACATGTTCGGCGACATCGTCGATCCGCCGAACGGTTTCGGCATCGTTCGGATCCAGTTGCCAGAGCGCGCGGACAAACAGATCGAAGTGCTCCGTGCCGTGGTGAACCTCCTGTCTTCGCCAGTAGCCGTCGAGCCATTCGCCGGTTTTCTCAAAATGCTGTTTCGCGGAGTCGCGATACAGGCGCATGAACTCGAGAGGACGCCGGTCGTCCTTCGCCTTCACGTATGTCGTCCAGGGCAGCATGAAGGTGCCGGCGTCGTGCCCGGCGGCGGGGACGCCGTCGGGATGGGTGCCAATCACTCGCTCAGCCCAGGCTCCGATGGCCTCGAGAAATTGGTTTGTCGCCTGTTCCAGGGAGGCGGAATAGTCGACGGAGATGCAGACGGGTTGGGTCATTGATTTGCCTTTTGCATTGAGTCTTTGGTGCTAAGGGTCGGATGTGGGTTTGCCGGCACCGAACAGCAGATTGAACACGTGCTGATAGGTCTCCACAAAGTGAGGGGCAATCCCCCGGCGCACCTTTTCGGGAATTTCCTCGAAGTCCTTTAGATTGTCCGCAGGCAGGATGACGTGCTGCACGCGCGAGCGCCGGGCGGCGATCACCTTCTCCTTGATCCCGCCGACAGGCAGCACCCGCCCGCTGAGCGTCAGCTCGCCTGTCATCGCCCATCGGGGCGGCGGAGTCTCGTTGCGCGCCAGAGAAACCAGAGCAGTCGCCATGGTGACGCCCGCGGACGGACCATCCTTTTTAATGGCGCCGGCGGGCACATGAATATGGGTCACCTTGTTGTCGAACACCGCTTCGGGAAGGCCGAAGTCGGCCGCATTGCCGGTCACCAGGCTGTACGCGATATGGCAGGATTCGGTCATGACGTCGCCGAGTTGACCGGTGAGCTTGAAGTCCTCCTTGCTGCCGGTCCGGCTGACGGCTTCGACGTACAGCGTGCTGCCGCCCATGGGGGTCCAGGCCAGACCCATGACGACGCCTGGGTGGCCGTGCTTCATCATCGGATCGTCTGAGAAGCGCGGCTTGCCCAGCAGTTCCTCGACGGTTTTCACGTCCACGCGCATGGTCTCGTCGAGTTCGCCTGCCGCTCGTTGTTTGGCCACTTTGCGCATGCAGGAGCGCAGCGATTTCTCCAGCGCGCGCACGCCGGCTTCGCGGGCGTAGCCCTCGACAAGTCGACGCAGGGCGCCGCGCGTGAAGCGGACGTCGTCTTTCGCCAGGCCGGTTTCGGACAGCAGGGTGGGAATCAGGTGGCGCGTGGCGATGGCCAGCTTTTCCTCAAGGATGTAGCCGGACAGCTGAATGACCTCCATGCGGTCCAGCAGCGGCGCGGGGATCGTGTCGGGCACATTGGCCGTGGCGATGAACAGCACGCGGGAGAGGTCGAAGGGGACGTCAAGGTAGTGGTCCCGGAACGCGGCGTTCTGCTCGGGATCGAGCACCTCCAGCAGCGCCGAGGCCGGATCGCCCTGGAAGGATGCCCCCACCTTGTCGATTTCGTCGAGCATGATCACCGGATTCGCCGTCTCCACAGTCTGAATTGCCTGCATGACCTTGCCGGGCATGGCGCCGATGTAGGTGCGCCGGTGTCCCTTGATTTCGGCTTCGTCGCGCATGCCGCCGAGCGAAAAGCGGTAGAACTTCCGTCCCAGAGCTTCGGCGACAGCCTTGCCCAGGGAGGTTTTGCCGACCCCCGGGGGACCGACCAGGCAGAGGATGGCGCCCTCGACCCCGCCGCGCAGCCGGGCCACGCCGATGAATTCGAGGATGCGCTCCTTGACGTCATCCAATCCGTAGTGGTCTCTGTCGAGCACCCGGCGCACCCGCTTGACGTCAAGCCGGTCGCGCGTGTGCACCCCCCAGGGCAAGCCGGTCAGCCAGTCCAAATAGTTTCGGGTGACGCTGTACTCGGGGGACTGCGGGGAAAGCACCTTGAGCTTGTCGAGTTCTTCGCGCATACGCTTGGAAACCTCTTCGCCGAGTTCAAGCTCGCCGATGCGTTGCTCATAGCGCTCGAGTTCCTCCTGTTTTTCGTCCTTTTCGAGGCCGAGTTCCTGTTTGATGGCCTTGAGTTGCTCGCGCAGGAAAAATTCGCGCTGCTGCTTGCTGATCTTCTCCTCGATCTGCTGCGTGATTTTTTCCTTGAGCTGGTTGATGTCCAGCTCCTTGCGGAGCAGGAAAAGAGCCTTTTCCATGCGCGACTTCACGTCCAGGCACTCGAGCACCTCCTGGATTTCCTCGCGTTCGGACGAGGTCATCGTCACTGCGAAGTCCGCAAGCCGCCCCGGTTCGTTCCAATTGTTGCGCGAGATGAACATGCGGATTTCCTCGGAAAACAGCGGATTGTGCTTTACCAGCTCGCGCATGGTGTTCATTATCGAAAGGGCCAGGGCCTTGATCTCCTGGGACTCCTCCACCTGGTCTTCGAGATAGACGACTTGGGCCAGAAAGCGGTTGCCGCGCTGGGTCGCCTTGAGAATCTGAAACCGGCTGACTCCCTGCAGCAGCGCCTGGGCGCTGCCGTCGTTGTTGCGCTGGAACTTCAGCAAACGGGCAACGGTTCCGATCCGATAGAATTCTCGGTATGCCGGTCCATCCTCGTCCCCGCCAATTTCGGTTTCGCCTGAGTCCTCCTTGGTCAGCACGAAGCCAACCACTCGTTCGGGAACCTCCTCGGCCACGTGGTTGAGCGTATCCGCGGAGGTGCCGGGTCCCACGGTCAGCGGGAACACCATTCCGGGCATGACCGGTTTGGTTTCCGCAGGTACGAGAAAGACCCAATCCGGCAGGTGGCGCGAGGGTAGGATCAGTCCTTCCTCCCGCGACTGCGCGTCGGAGTTTTCCCGTTCCTCATCGGCCTCCAACACCTCGGGTCGAATATACTCATTGTTGGTGTTTACCGTCATTTCACTCTCCTGTCAAATATGCGAACTCAGCAAATGGGATGGAAGTATAGCGCGAATCGCGCAACTTTAATGTTCGGGACCGCAAAAGGCAAGTTTGGCAAAGGCGGGGCAGGGCACTTCTTTTCTAACGTGTAAAATGTTTTTCTGCAACAGATTGTGTGGGAATGTCAAACTCGCGCGGGATGCGTTGAGAGGGCGAGACTCCGTCGAGCCCCGCCGTTGGCGAATGGCGGGGCAGGTTGCCTG
>CAZSBQ010000208.1:0-7093 GCA_964604795.1 uncultured Victivallales bacterium
CCCTCGCCTTCGGGGGACACCCGGGGTTCCAGTGTCGGCGACCCCGGCTCGACGGAGTCTCGCCCTCCAGGGGGGTGGGTATGTGTGTGTGTGTGTGGATGTGTGTGGGGGTGTGGGGCGGCACGCGCCAAGCGCGCTGGAGGGCGCACGAACCGGGTGCCCCGGAGGCGGATTTCCGTGGAATTTGCGGAAGGGGCTGAAACTATGTCCACAGAATTTGGTTGGATCCGGTCAGTTGAGATCGCAATGGCTTCAGTATCAACGGGCATCCCTGCCTGTTGTGAAGTTCTCCGCACCCAGGATGGCCGCAGTACGTAAGCAATCCAACCAAATTCTGTGGACATAGGGTTGAAAAGCGAACGAACCGCTTGTATCTTGCAATTTGAGCCACTACGGTTGTGGTTCGCCGATGCAGGCAAACATCACGTGCAACCCCAGGAGGTGTCTCCCATGACGGATTATTTCAAAAAGGCAATGTACATCGGGCTTGGAATGGCCAGTGCCACCAAGGAACGAATCGACTCCATGGTCGATGACATGACCGAGCAAACGCGCATGAGCGAGGAGGAGGGGCGCAAGTTCGCCGATTCTCTCAAGGAGGAGGCAGGGAAGGCCCGCAAGGACTTGCAGGCCAATATCCGCAGTGTGGTGGACGACGCGCTGGACCGCGTGCCCACCTTGGGGCGCATCCGCCACATTGAACGGCGCCTGGATGCACTGGAAGCGGCCGCCGGCATTGAACCGCCGCCGCCCCCCGAGGAAGCCAAGGACTCGGCGGCCGAGACTCCGGAACCACCCGATCTTTCCGACCCGGAATGCCAGGCCGAACCGCAGGAGAAGCCCCGCAAGTAGCTCTTGAGCCTGGGGGAGGGCACGTGTCAGGCTTTTGCAGTACTACAGGCATCTCTGCCTGTAGCGAATGCGCCGTTTCGAACGGGGTCCGGGACACCTGGTTAAAGGAATTCATCCATCTTGGCGACTACACCCTCCAACCCCCGGCCGTTCGCGTTCGATCAAACGCGTGAACGGGAGTTCTTCGAGGTTTTTCGGGACTATTACGACTTCGAGGCGGGTGTGTTTCGGCGTGCCGATACCGGGCATTACAGCTTGGATCGGATGATTCCGCTGGCCGAAGCCGCGGGCAACCCCGAGGAAAACCTCAACATCATCCATGTGGCCGGCACCAAGGGGAAAGGCTCCACGTGCGCCTTCCTGGCCGCCTTCCTGAACGCGGCCGGCGAACGCTGCGGACTCTACGCCAGCCCCCACCTGTACAGTGTGCGCGAGCGGTTTCAGGTCGCCGGCGAACAGGTGGGGTATGACGAGCTGCTTGCTCGCGCCCGCGAGCTTGAGGAGGTCATTCGCGGGGCGGGGCTGACCCCGACCCTGTTCGAGATCATGACCGTGTTTGCCATGCGTCTATTTGTCGAGCAGGAGTGTCGCTGGTGCGTGCTGGAGACCGGCATCGGCGGCGTTCTTGATGCGACCAACTACATCCCCGCGCCCCGCTGCACCGTCATCACGCCGGTGAGCCTGGATCATCGTGACCTGCTGGGAGACACTGTCGAGCAGGTGGCATTTCAGAAAGCCGGCATCATCAAGCCCCACGTCCCGGTGGTCTGCGGCAATCAGCCCTTTTCGGAAGCCGAAGCCGTGATCCTGCGTCGGGCCAAAGAGGTCCGCGCGCCTCTGCACGTCGTTGATGAGAAGTCCAATCCGGCGCCCTGGGGCGTATTGCCTGCGCCCCCCTTCACCCTCGATAACTTTCATCTGGCGCGCGCCACCTGCCGGGTGCTCGGCATCAAGCCTGTTTCGGAGAGGTTTGTCGCTCCTGTGCTTTGGGGTCGATTCCAAGTGCTGAGGCACGACCCGCCGGTGGTCATCGACGCCGCCCACAACGCCGATTCCGCGCGTCGTCTTGCCGAAGCCGTGCTCGACGTGTTCCCCGGTATGCGCTTCACGGTGGTTCTCGGGGTTGTGCCCGGCAAGGATGTCGAAGGGATCATGCGTGAAATGGCTCGCCTGGATGCCGATTTTGTCCTGACCGACCCGCGCCCTCCCAAGGCGTCGGCGCTCGATCGGCTGCGCGAGTGCGCGGCCTCCGCAGGTGTGGAGTGCCGCGTCATTCAGGATATTCAATGTGTGGATGATCTGGGGGATATCGCTCGCGGGCCCCTGTTGTTCACCGGATCGTTCTTTACCGCGCTCATCGGATTCGAGTTGTTCCCGCCATCCGGGGAAAATTCAAAAAAAGTGTCCGGATGAGTTTGCGCGTCTCTGGAACCGCGCTATAGTTCCTGCTGTCCAACAATTCAGTGCGAGTTGAGCGGACAGGTCCAATTTCAGATTGCGGGGTGGAGCAGCCAGGTAGCTCGTCAGGCTCATAACCTGAAGGTCGTAGGTTCAAATCCTGCCCCCGCTACCATTTTTGAGTTCAAACGGGTATCACTGTCCGCAGTGGTGCCCGTTTCCTTTAAGAACGATACGCTACCGTTACGCTACCGATAGATTCCCCGCCTCTCAGCCTCAGTCACCCCCGCTTGCGCAGCCTTGCTCGGTGTCCCTTTGCTACCGCGTCTCGGTCCGTTTCGACATGAAACTTGTGTCTCGACGCTTTCCTCGGAACACGTCTCGACGGATGTCGAACCGCACCAACGGTAGCGTATCGGTAGCGTACGGACTCGGCTTGCTCTTCGACACGAGCGGCACCGTCCCTTGTACGTAACTCAACGATCTCACCCACTTCTGCGATTCCTTGGGATTGACACGGACTCTTTTCGGATGTCTATTGTTGCGTAGCTTAGGCATACACAGGAGGTCAAAGATGAGAATGTTCGAGCAAGCACTGAAGGACCTGATGGAGGAACGCAGGCCGAAGGAAACCAGGGACCTCAAGAAGAGGGGCAAGTTTCAGGAACTGCTGACCGAGGTGGAGGACAGGTGCGAGGGTCAGGTTATCAGCGAGGTGCAAAGAAACAACGACCCCGAGGTGCCGTTTCGGGAGAGAATGAATCGGATACATCAAGCAAAGGCGGCGATGGAACGGCAGCTTCTGGACGATCTGAATCAGATGGTGACTCCGGAAAGCGAAGAGACCTCGCCATTGGAAGAAATCTGGCAGAGCGCATTGGCGTAGGCGGGTGCCGAATCGGGCATCCCGCTGAGTGATAAGACGGCAAGTGTGAAAAGGCCGCCTGCCCGAAGACAGACGGCCCGCGTCAGTGGTTGGGAATGTTTCGCCCGTGCGCGCCACGCGCGGCTCAGGGCGGCGTTCGCAGGAAGCTCGTCGTGTGATGGCAACCGGCAAGACCTCGACGGCTTTCTTGGTTCCGCCTGGTAGCGAGAATAGCCGATCTTGGAAGGTTGCATCCTTTCGCCGGCCAGTACGCGTTACGGATATCCGAGTTCGCCCATTCATGCAACGTTTTGCTTCACGCGCCTTCTTTCTAATTTCTTTGCACGCCAACAACCACTACTCCCGTACAATCCCCTCCGCCATCAGTTCCGCCTGTTTGATGACGAGTTGGGTGGCGGACTCCTGGGCGTCGGGCGGGTAGCCGTAGCGGGTTAGGAGGCGGCGGACGGTGCGGCGCATGTCGGCTCGGACGGTTTCGCGCTGGGTCCAGTCGAGGGTGGTCTTGGACTTGATCCGTTCGGCGAGTTGCCGGGCGATGAGTTTGAGGGTGTCGTCCTCCATGACCTCGCGGGCGGATTCGTTGTTGCCCAGTGCGTCGTAGAATGCTTCCTCTTCCTGGTTCAGGCCGAGCTGTTCGCCGCGGTTCATTGCTTCGCGAATCGTCTTTGCCAAGCCGATGAGTTCCTCGATCACCTGGGCGGTGGTCAGCGCCCGGTTCGTGTATTGGGTCAGGGTGGACTCCAGGGCTTCGCGGAATCCGCGGGACTGGACGATGTTCACCTTCTCGCGACTGCGAATCTGGTCGGTGAGCAGCTTGCGCAGGGTTTCCAGGGCGAGATTGCGGTGGGGCAGAGCCGCGAGCCGACTGAGGAACTCATCCGAGAGGATGCCGACGTTCTGCTGGGGCAGTCCCGCCGCCTGGAAGAGGTCGATCACGCCATCGGAGGCCACCGCGCCCGAGAGGACCTGGCGCACGGCGGCGCGCGCATCCGGTGGCGGCGGCGGGCCGTCGTCGGCAAGCCGCTTGCGGATCGCGGCCCGCACGGCTTGGAAGAAGGCCAGGTCGTCGCGCACCGCCTCCGCCTCTTCGCGCGGCACGGACAGGGAATAGGCCTTGGACAGCGCGGCCACCATGGTCAGGAAGCGTCGTTTTCCGTCCTCCTGCTGAAACACGTAGTCGGCCCCCGCCGTCACCGCCTGCAACTGCTCGGATTCCGTACCGGAAAGGAAGCCGCTGTAGTCGAACCCGTTGAAGAAGTCCCGCAGCGCCTCGTGCTTCTGCTGCATGAGCGGGACGGCTTCGTTCTGGATGTCTTGCACCGGGCTACCCTCGCCGCCCGCCTGCGTGTAGGTCTGCACGGCGTCGCGGAGCTGATCGACAATCCCGAGGAAGTCCACGACCACGCCGCCGGGCTTGTCGCCGAAGACCCGGTTCACGCGGGCGATGGCCTGCATGAGATTGTGGCCAGCCAGCGGTTTGTCGAGATACATGGTGTGCAGCGGCGGACAGTCGAAACCGGTAAGCCACATGTCACACACAATCACCAGCCGGAGGTCGTCTTCCGGATCCTTGAAACGCCGCGCCAGCGCATCCCGTCGCGCCTTGGTCCGGGCGTGGGCGGCCACGCGTTCGCCCTCCGCCGCCGAACCGGTCATCACCACCTTCACAAATCCTTCGTCATCGTCCTCGGCGTGCCAGTCGGGGCGCAGCGTCACGATCTGATCATACAGGTTCATGCAGATTTCGCGGCTCATGCACACGGCCATGCCCTTGCCCTCGATAGCTTCCCGCCGCTTCTCGAAATGCTCGACAATCTCCCGCGCCATCTGCTTCAACCGTCGTTCCGTCCCCGCCAGTTCCTCCAGCGCCACCCGAATGTAGCGCGGCGCGTCCGTTCCCTCCCGGTCGGCCTCGGTCATGGCTTCCAGTTCCGTTTCGGCCTCGGCAACACCGTCTTCATCGGGCAGGAGCTTGACCAGGCGCATTTCGTAGTAGATCGGGACCGTTGCGTTGTCCGCAATGGCCTGGCGAATGTCGTATACGTCCGCGTAGTCGCCAAACACCGCCGGGGTGCTCTTGTCGCCCAGTTCCAGCGGCGTGCCGGTGAAGCCGACGAAGGTCGCGTTGGGAATCGCGTCCCGCATCCACCGCGCCCCGCCGTCCAGAAACCCGTACTGACTCCGATGCGCTTCATCCGCCAACACCACGATATTGGATCGTGCCGATGCCGGACCCTCACCCCCGGCCCCTCTCCCAGAGGTAGAGGGGAGGTTGGCTTGCTGCGTATTTACTCTGTCTCTCCCAGAGGTAGAGGGGAGGTTGGATTGTTCGGCACTTGCACTGTCTCTCTCTGTGGGCGAGGGAAGTTCAGATTGCACCATTGCGGCAATGGAGCGGAGCACATCTTCTGGGTTCTGAAGGAGTTCCTCGTTGCGGAATCGGAGGACAGTGAATCCCTGAGCTTGGAGCCACGCATCGCGTTTCTTGTCTTTTTTCTGCAGCTCTTCGTGGATGCCTCCGTCCAGTTCAACAATCAGCTTGCAGTCATGGCAGTAGAAGTCGGTGATGTAATCGCCGATCTGGTGCTGACGCCGGAACTTAAGCCCCATCAGGTCTCTGCCTCGCACCAGTTCCCAAAACATCGTCTCCGCTGGCGTCTGTTTGGCACGCAACTCCCGGGCACGCTCAGTCAATCCCGCAAACCCATATCCACCACGGTAGTGCGTTTCACGTAGCCTCGCTCTCCCGCTGGGAGAGGGCCGGGGTGAGGGTGCCGCAGACAATCCCCCTCTCCCGCTGGGAGAGGGCCGGGGTGAGGGTGCCGTAGGCATGAACTTTTGAATGGTCGTGAAGATCACGCCGCCCGACGCGCGGTTCAGCAACTCGGCCAGATGCTCCCGGCTCTCGGCCTGCACCGGTTTTTGGCGCAGCAGCGCTCTCCCCGCGGCAAACGTGGCGAAGAGCTGCCCGTCCAGGTCGTTCCGGTCCGTCACAACCACAATCGTGGGATTTGCCAGTTGCTCGTCGTCAATGAGCGAACCGGCCAGCATGAGCATGGTCAGGCTTTTTCCCGAGCCCTGCGTGTGCCAGATCACCCCGCCGCGACCGTCCTGTTCGTCGCTCTCGCCCTTGAGCGCCGCCTTCACCGCGTCCCGCGCATTGCGAACCGCGCGAAACTGGTGGTAGCCCGCCACCTTCTTGATGATCTCCCCCGTCCGCTCGTCTTCCTCGAAGGTCACGCAGCGCCGCACGTAGTCAAGCAATGCCCTCGACTCGAACAACTCCGTGACCAGCGTTTCCAGCGACGGCAACCCCGGCTCGCGGTAGTCCTCGACCGAACGCCACGGCGAGAACCGGTCAGCTCCCGCCGTCAGCGATCCCGTCCGCGTAGTGTCCCCGTCGCTGATCACCAGCAGTTCGTTGTACGTGAACAGGGCGGGAACGTGCTCCTTGTAGTCCTGGAGCTGCCGGAACGCCTTCCAAACATCCGTCTGCTCATCGGTCGGGTCCTTCAGCTCGAAAACCGCAATCGGCAGGCCGTTCAGAAACACCACCACATCCGCCCGGCGCGTGAAATTCCCGCACTTCACCGTGAACTGGTTCACTGCCAGAAAATCGTTCCTCTCCGGCTTCGAGAAATCCACCAGCCACGCCTTGTCGCCGCGCGCGTCCCCATCCTTTGTCCGGTATTCCACGTCGATCCCGTCCGTCAGCAGGCGGTGAAACCAGCGGTTGTTCTGCGCCAGCGTCGGTTCCGGGGGACGCGTCACCACGCGCACCGCGTGCTCGATGGCATCCGCCGGAAGATGCCCGTTGATCGCCCGCAGCGCCGCCCGCAAACGCGGCTCCAGAACCACCTGTTCGTAGTCCTGGCGCAGGGGCTCATCGCCGCCGGGCGAAATGTCCGCGCCCCTGCGAACTTCGCAACCCAGCGCCTCGAACCAGCCGAGCGCGGC
>CAZSBQ010000209.1:0-7058 GCA_964604795.1 uncultured Victivallales bacterium
ACCTCACCAACGAGCTGTTCGAAACCGCACCGACAGACTGGAGCTGGATTCACGGAGCATTCCGCATGGACATGCGCTGGGCCTGCCAGGACCAGTGGAACTTCATGGCGTCCGGGGCGCCGTCGGTGCCCTATATGGTCAGCAAACGCCGCTACTCGGGCGATCAGGAACACGAGTTCTACATGTCGCTGCGCCCCATGATGCCCTGGGACGCGGGCGATGAGAGCTGGAGCTACGATCCGGACGCCGACCGCAAAAACGGCTTCAAAATCCTCCACAAGCACTGCGGATTCTACATTCGGCACGACCTCAACTTCTCCTTCTGCAGCAATGGGCGGGATCCGCTGTCCGGCTACGCCGTCATCTTCGGCGGCGACGACAACCAACGAACCAAGCTGCTGCGCAAGGGCCGCGTCGTCGCCGAAACCGACCGGGCGGCTGATCTGTTCCCCACCGACAAAAGCCATGTTGCCGTTCATTGGAAGTGGTGGGGGTTCCGCATCCGCAAATACGGCGACCGAATTCTGGTCAAACACAACGGCAACACCCTGTTCGACTACACCGATCCCGAACCCTTGAACGGCGGGCACATCGGCTACTGGACCGTGCGCAACGGCTTCACCGTCGCCCGCGCGGTCAGCATGGCCGCGGACGTGTCGGAGGCCCCGCACGTGCTGTATGTTCCGTCCGACCGGCAAAGTCCCTGGCAACCGCTGCGACGCGACGCAATTCACCTGCAGCGCACCGACGACGAGCACACGCGTGTCACCGCCAACGTCGGCGCCGGAGAATTCGCCGTCCGCCACCGATTCGAAGAGCCCGTAAAGCTGGCCGCAACTCCCGTGCTGCTCCTGCCGCTGACACTGGGGCCGAACTGCCGCATCAACCTGTTCGTGGAGACCGAAGAGCATTCGGGCGTGGTACGGATCAACGCGCCGCTGACCGGCGTCAAGGCACTTCTCACCCCCGAGTTCGAAGAGGGCGAGTGCTTTCGACTCCAGCCCATCCCGGCAGACCGCATGAACGCTACCTACCGCCTCGGCAGCGCCAAACCAAAAAACGGCCTGCTGCGCGTCGACCTCCGAGAGGCTCTGCGGCAACTGGAAGTCGAGAATCCGGGCAGCACCGTCATCAGCCTCACCCTTGGCAATGCCTCCAACTCGGACTACCTCAAAGCCGGCAACGGCGGCAACACCGCCGGAAGCAGGTACACTGTGGGCACCCCCCGCTTTATCACAGGCGCAAGCGGCCAACATCACGCCTCAGCCATCGAGGAGCAGTAGCCGCATGCGCGCATTGCTTTTCACTGTCATCCTCGGCGCCGTCTTTTTGCAGACTTCCGTCGTCCTTCCCGGCACCGACGGCGCCGAACTGCCACTTTCTCTGCTTGTTTGGACCCCGGCGGCGCTCCTGCTGCTGGGCGTGCAGTGGAGTCGCGGCAAACTTCGACTCCCCACGCCTCAGCCGACTCAGACACTTTTTTTGTCGCTGACCGCATTGGCCCTGCTTGGACTTTCGCCGGATACCCTGAGCGGCGGACTGCGGCAATTTTTACAGTACGCCCTGATCCTCGGCCTGGCCTGGAGCGCCGCGCACCAAGGCGAGGACGACGAAATGGCGCGCCAGGCGCCTCCACTTTTCGCCGCCGCGGCGCTGTTGCTGATGCTCGGCGCCGCAACCGGGGCGCTGTTTCTCCCTCCCTTTGATCTCAGCCGCGCCAAATACGGCGCGCTGCTGATTGCCGCCACCCCCTTCCTGCTTCTCTTCCTGAACCGGCTGGACAAACGCGCCCTCATCGCGCTGCCCGCCGCGGGACTGATCGTCGGCTTCACCTTCGCCAATGCCGGCCTGCTTGTCATCTGGGCGCTCGTCCTGCTTCTCGGCACCCGCGCGTCGGCCCGCCGCGCCGCGCCTTTCGCACTGGCCGGGGCGGCGTGCGCGCTGCTGGTTTCCGTTCTGCCGACACCCGGTCCATCCGCCTGGGAAGCCGTGCGCCCGCACTACGACGAAACCCACCCGAGACGCATCTACATCGAGGATCGCGCCGCCCTGCTCGCCCCGCGACTTCACCCTCTCGGCGCCGGGCCGGGACAATACAAGGACACCATCAACCGCCTGAAACTGCGCCTGCAAGTCCGCCCCTCGCCCGACGAGTTCACCATCCCCAAAGACAGCAACAATCAGTATCTGCTCAGCTTGGTGGAACTGGGACCGGCAGGATCGCTGGCCCTTCTCGTGCTCATCCTGGCCGCCGTCACCGCCCGCGCACCGCCCCTCCGCGACGAACGGCAACGGCAACAACGAACCGCCGCCCGCCTGGCCCTGCTGGGACTGGCCCTGTCCGGACTGTTCTGCGTCCTGCTTTCGCGGGGCACGGGCGTCTGGCTGGGAATCCTGCTGGGACTGTGCACGCGCAACACCCTGCGAACCTCGCACTTTCTGGACCTCCGCCCTCTCCTTCCCTGGGCAATCCCCGTGGCCGTCGCCATGGTTGCGGCCTTCGCAACTCTCCGATACAACACACCCCTTGATCCGGATCAGCCAAGCGCATCCACCGTCAATCAGCGCGTCGCCGCCGCACTCTTCCGCACTTCCGGTTATGAAGACCGCCGCCGCCTGCAAGTGATCGAATACAACCCCTTCACCGATACCGAAACAGCACCCGACTTCATCCGCCGAGAAGCCGAGGACTGCGACAGCATAAGCGCACCCTGGACCGAAGTCTCCGCCAACGAAGCCTCCGGCAACCGCGCCCTGAGCATCCCCGAAGGAGCGGGCAAAGGCACCGGCTCCGCGGACTTCACAATCGCAATTCCGCCCGAAGAAGCGGGCGACTACCGCTTCGAAGCCCGCGTGCGGTGGCTCGACGCATGCGGAAACAGCCTCGGATTCTCCGTCGCAAACCAAAACGGAACCATCACCAGCTCACGCTTCGGCCAATGGCATCACCTCCAATGCCCGCTCACCGTCACCCTGCCCGCCGGTGAACACACACTCCGCCTGCACAACCTCGAGGACGGCATCCTCATCGACGCCTGGCGCCTGCAGAAGCAGTAGTCCGAAACCTCTTTTCAAGAGTTCGGCACCTCACCACTGAACACCCAGCATGGTGCAGTTGATGCCGCTGCCGATGCCGAGCAGGGCGAGTTTGTCGCCGGCGGTGAGCGCCCCCTCCTGTGCGGCCATCGAAGCGGTGAGCGGCAAAGAGGCGGAACCGCAGTTCCCCAAATAGGAAAAGGTGGCATAATTGCGGATCGGATCAAGTCCCAGTTCCCCGAACAGCCGAAGCGTGTGAGCTTTGCCCACCTGGTGCGTGCAGACTAGGTCCGGCGTGCCCGGAGTCCATCCCAGGGTCTCCTCAAGCCGCCGCCACGTATGTTTGGCCACCTCGACGCCGCGCACCAGCAGCTCTTCGGAATTCGTGGCCATCAAGGGTCCGCCACCCGCGCTGACGGCCCCTTCCTCGCCGCCGCGACACAGGGCGTTCTGGGCGGTGTCGCAGCAGGAAGCGCCGCCGAGCAGACGGTGCCCCGCCGTGCTGGCCTTCCGATGAGTGAGCAGAACGGCGGATGCCGCCGAACCGATGCTCAACGAGGCGAAGTGGGGTTTGATCGTTTTTCGGGTTAAGCTGGTGTTCTCGTTGAGTTCCCGAACAGTGTTCTCCACCAGCGGACGCGCCACTTCGCCGGTTACCACCAGCCCGCAGGTGATCTGGCCCAGCTCGATCATCCCAGCCACCATCAACATCCCGGAGAGTACGCCGAGACAGGCATTGGACAGATCAAAATTCAACGCGCGTCCGGAAAACCCGAGTTGGCGATGGACCTCTGCGGACGTGGCCGGCTCCACCGCATCACGGGAAACCCCGCAATGCAGCACACAGTCAACAAAGCACGGATCCCGTCCGGCCGCCGCAAGCGCCTGCCTGCCTGCCTGGGCGGCCACATCGCTGGGCCGCGTCCCCGGCGTCCAAAATCGGCGCTCCCGGATTCCGGTCATCAGTTCCAGCCGCCCCTGCGGCAGCTTGAGCCGCTGGTAGAGGGGGGCAAGCCAGCGCTCAAGCTCTGAGGATGTCAGAATCGTCGGCGGCAGCACATGACTGAGGGCCTCAACACAAACATTGGTGTATCGCATGCCTGAACGGCTTCCAAAAGTGGTGGTGTTTACGCTTGTCGAGCTGTATCCGCGAAAAATCCGTCGCCGTCCGCCGCAACCAGGGGGGGCGGACCGCCAACGGATTGTCCACGAATTCAGATTGTCGAGTCGAAGAATACCCGGATGACGAACGAACTCAGGACCGTACAGATTCACGCATGTCGCGCCGAGCTTCCAAGCAGTCGATCACTTCCGCGGAAAAATCCTGCAGCCGGAAAGGCTTGAGCAGCGTGCTCAGACCGGGGTGTTGAGATTTCATCTCGGCCGCCTTCTGCGGGTTGCCGGTGATGAAGATGCAGCCGCTGTCACGATTGACCTCGCTGTTCTTCAAAAATGCCAGGACATCCTGGCCTTCGCCATCCGGCATGTGAACATCGGCCACAATAACATCGAAATGCTCGCTTTCCAGAAGCTGCTGCGTTTCCGCAAGCGTTTGGACCAACGTGACGCTAAGTCCGTGCGCGGTCAGAACCTGCTTGGCCATGGACAGAATCGACAGCTCATCATCCATCACCAACACGCGCCCCTCCAAGTCGGGCGAAACCTCCGGTTGTTCCGTGTCCCCACCGTGCTGTCCTTCATCCTCATCATAGTCCAGCCGATGCGGATCGGGCTTGGCAAAGCCAATCTCAAACGTGGTTCCCCGCCCCACCTCGGAGCGAATCTTCAAGGTTCCGCCGTGTTCCTCCACGATGCCCTTGGAGACGGTCAGCCCGAGTCCCGTTCCCTCTCCTTCCCCCTTGGTGGTGAAGAAGGGCGAAAAAATCCGCTCGCGGATTTCGTCCGGAATTCCCGGCCCGTTGTCGCTGATTTCGACAATGGCGCGCCCGGTATCCGGATCATGGTTCGTGGCGACCGTAATGGTCGGATGCGCGGTTCCGGCCTCGCACATGGCTTGGGCCGCATTGATCATCAGATTCATGAAGACCTGCTGCACCTGATACTCGTCCACGCTGGCCGCCGTGATGTCGTCAGTGTAGTGCCGGTTGACAGAGACGTTGCCCGTGCGGAAATTGTAGGACAGCAGGTTGAGGCAGCGCTCGATGAGTTCGCGCAAGTTCACCATTCCCCGCTGGCTCTGCCGGCGTCGGCTGAAGTTCAGCAGATTTTCCACCACACTGGCCGAACGCATGGCCTCGTGCTCGATTACTTCGAGGTTCTCGTGCAACTCCGCCTTTTTCAGTTCCGGATCGCGGCAGATTTCCGCGAATCCCAGTATCGCGGTCAGCGGATTGTTCAGTTCATGTGCCACGCCGGAAATCAACTGTCCCAGCGCCGCCAGCTTCTCGGACTGATACAGCTGCCGCTTCATGCGCGATTGTTCGGTGATGTCCCGCAGGATGATGAGCTTTCCCGACGCCTCGCCCGGCGGCGCCACGACGGTCTGGATGCAATGCACGATGAATGGCTCGTTGTCCTCGCGCTGGAAGGTGAGTTCACGGTCCATGTCCTCCCACTTGGTGAGAACTTCGGAGAGCCGCTTGGCATCCGCGGCACACAAAAAGCTCTCGGCAAGAGCGCGTTCCGGGTTGAGATCGGGAAGCAGCCCCAGCCGGCGGCGTGCGGCGCGATTGCTGAACAATATGCGGCCGTCCGAGTCCATCATCACGGCCATGTCGGCACTGTAGTCAAGCGCTTGCTTCAGCCGGTCAAGAAGGCGCGCCTGGGACTGCAGCGTTTGCAGATTGTTGGTAAGCTCGCGTTGCAGGCGGCCAAGCGAATTGGCCAGCGAGGTCAACTCGTTGTCGTCGAGCCCAACAGGGACGCTACTGTCGACAACCCCCTGCCCGCGCCCAGCACCTTCCCCTTCGTCGGCCTGTCCGCCGGACATCTCTTCAACCAGCTGATTCGTCTGCGCCGCCGCCTCCTGCAGGCGACCGGCGATTTTCAGCAAAATCACCACTCCGCAGCCCACCGACAAGGCAATAAAACCGCTGAGAACAAGTACCTGAGTGTTGAAAACCGCCGCCGAATCCGCCGAAAACGACATCACCTGCGCCACGACAACCATCAGGGGAAGCAGCGCCAAAAGCGCGAACGCAACCCATATCAGCTCGCGAAGACGCCGCTGAAATACTGAAACCTTCAAGGGAACCATATCGCTTTGCTCCTGAAAACTCATGCCTGACTCCATGGCTTGGCACCGCCGAAAAACGCAAGCTGCTCTCGATCTCTTCACTACTCTTCACTATGTTTTTCGAGCATTTTCCGTGCCACTTGCGCGCCGGCAGGCTCAGGCAGAAAACATTGTGCGTCGCTTGACGCATTTTTGCGTCGCAGCCGCAGCGCCGTCTCACGAATGAGACACTCTTCACGTCGCGCTAAGCCGCTGATACTATACATGTAAAGCACTCAACGTGCAATCGGCACGATTCGGGATTGCAACGTTGCCGAGCACTGCTACAGTATCGACTGCCTGCTGCACAATGCGGCCGGAGTGGCGGAATTGGCAGACGCGCTAGACTCAAAATCTGGTGTCCGCAAGGACGTGTGGGTTCGAGTCCCACCTCCGGTACCATTATCACCTTGCATTGGAAGTACGCTTGCTCGCTCTTCTGCGGGTGGACGCTCAGTTTCTTGTGCGCTATGTCCACAGAATTTGGTTGGATCCGGTCAGTTGAGTTCGCAATGGCTTTTAGTATCAACGGGCATCCCTGCCTGTTGTGAAGTTCTCCGCACCCAGGATGGCCGCAGTACGTAAGCAATCCAACCAAATTCTGTGGACATAGCTTGTGCGGGATCGGCTCGAAAGGGAGGCTCAGCAACTGGGCTTCGATGCTTGCGGCCTTTGGCTGAAGGAGAGTGCGGAGTACGCGAATTTACGGGTGGTCCGGCGGTTGATGCGACAGCGGCAGCGCTGCGGAATTTAAATTTGTCGCCGTCACGGCGAATCTGACAGTTAC
>CAZSBQ010000210.1:0-6975 GCA_964604795.1 uncultured Victivallales bacterium
TCCCGACGGCGATTGCGTGCATGCGGTCGCCACCCGGATCGGCTTCCGGCGCATTGAGAAGCGCCATCGCCGGGTGCTGGTCAACGGTCAGCGGGTTCTCTTCCGCGGCGTCAACCGCCACGACCACCATGAAACCCGCGGCAAGGCGGTGACTCGGGAGTCGATGGAGCAGGATGTCCGACTGATGAAGCAGTTCAACTTCAATGCCGTGCGAACCTCGCACTATCCGAACGATCCGTACTGGTACGAGTTGTGCGACCACTACGGCCTCTACGTCATCGACGAAGCCAACGTGGAGTCGCACGCCTGCATCGAGTCCATGCCCTGGGAACCCGCCTACGCACAGGCGTTTCTGGACCGCGGCGTCCGCATGGTGGTGCGCGACAAGAACCACCCCAGCATCATCTTCTGGTCGCTCGGCAACGAGGCCGGCTACGGGCCGAATCACGATGCCATGGCCGGCTGGATTCGCGGCTACGATCCGTCCCGGCTGCTGCACTACGAGGGCGCGTGCAAAGGACTGACGCCCAGCGCGGGAGTGCACGTTTCGGACGTGTCATCGGTCATGTATCCCACTCTGGAAAGCTTGGAAAAATGGGAGCGCAACGAGGACGATCCGCGCGCACTTATCCTGTGCGAATACGCTCACGCCATGGGCAACAGCTGCGGCAATCTCAAGGAATACTGGGACCTCATCGAGTCCAGCAGCAGCATTCAGGGCGCCTTCATCTGGGACTGGGTGGACCAGGGCCTGCTCAAAACCGACGACAAGGGACGCTCCTTCTGGGCCTACGGCGGCGACTTCGGCGATGAGCCCAACGACAAGCAGTTCTGCATCAACGGGCTGATCTGGCCGGACCGCACCCCGCATCCGCCCATGTTCGAGTTCAAAAAGCTGGCTCAGCCGGTCGCCGTCGAGGCGGTTAATCTGCATGACGGCGCACTGCGCGTCCGCAATCGGCAATTCTTCGCCTCGCTGGGCTACCTCAAGGGGCACTGGGAACTTTGCGTGGACGGGCAACGCGTTCAACACGGCAGCCTGGGCAAGCTCGATGTGGAGGCGCAGGAAAGCACTATCGTTCGGCTGGCGATCGTCGATCCCGCCCTGAAGGCTGGTCAGGAGGCGTTCCTCAACCTGGTTTTCGAGACTCGCAAGCAGACGGCGTGGGCGTCCAAGGGACACGTGGTGGCGACGGAGCAGTTTGCCATGCCGTTCAGCGTCGAACCGCGTAGGCCTGTCGTATCCGCCGCCTCCCCCGGTCTTCAGCTGGAGCAGAACGAATCACGGGTGTCGGTCGAATCCGACGACTTCCGCGTCACGTTCGACAAGTCCGACGGCACCCTGGCGTCGCTGGTCTCCCAGGGCCGCGAACTTCTGCTGTTCGGACCGAGGCTCAACGTTTGGCGCGCGCCCACGGACAACGACAGCAGTGGAGGCAGAATCGAGGTGAAAAACTGTGCCGCGCGCGCCTGGTTCGAGAACGGACTGCACGAAACGACGCTGACCACCGAATCGGTCACTGTCCTGCAGCACGCCGACGGAACCATGGCGGTCGACGTTATTCAGCGGGGACGAACCGAAAGCATCGAAGACGCATTCCAATTCCAGCATCGCTACACGGTCCGCGAAAAAAATTGCGTGATCGTCCAGAACCGCATTGCGGTGAGTTCGGAGATTGCCGACCTGCCGCGACTCGGCGTCACCTTCGGAATGCGCCCCGGCTTCGAGGAGTTGACCTGGTTCGGCCGCGGCCCCCACGAAAACTACCCCGACCGCAATGCCGGCACGCCCGTCGGGCTCCACCAAAGCACCGTCACTGAGCAGTATGTCCCCTACATTGTTCCGCAGGAATGCGGAGCCAAAACCAATGTCAGGTGGCTGAGCCTTTGCGGCGGCGGCTTGCCTGGCGTGCTGGTTTCCTGTCCCGTTCCACTGCAGTTTTCAGCGCTGCACTACAGCAATGCGGACTTGGAGGCCGCGCGGCACACCAACGAACTCGAACCCCGCCCGGAAACCATCGTCAATCTCGACTGCGCTCAGCGCGGCCTGGGAGGCGCCAGCTGCGGACCCGACACCCTGGACAAGTACACCGTCGGCCCCGGCATCCATGGATTCAGCTATGTCCTGCGCGCTTTTGATCCCGACCTGGATGATCCGGCTGAACTGGCGTGCGGCGACCGCATGCCGTGACACAAGAACAGAGGCGGCAGGTGTCAGATGTCAGGGACTGAAACCCCAACCCACCGGTCTTGAACACTGAAACCTGAACACAACCCTCCCCGCACCCCCTGAAACTTTCTCCGGTCTCATTGGCGCCGATGTCTTGTGCGGCTGCCTTCGTAGTGGTATAGTCCCACCATGAATGGAAAGCTTTTCAACATTGCCGGCCCCTGCGACCCGAGCGAGCATTACATGCTGCCCGCCCGTGAACGCTGTGCAGGCGTAATGCGCCTGATCGGGAGCAAGCAGTTCTTTGTGCTTCATGCCGCGCGGCAGAGCGGCAAGACCACGCTGCTCAATCAGCTCGAGCAGGAGCTGAACGCGGGCGACGAATATCATGCGCTCTACTGTTCGCTCGAAAGCGTCCAGCCCTTCACCGATCCGCATGAGGGCATCCCCGCCGTAGTGGAAGCCGTGCGCTCCGCGATCAAGTATCACCCCGTGCTCAGCGAAATCGAGTTCGCGCCCGACTTCAACGCCGAAACGGCGATTTCAACCGCAATAAAAAGCGGATTCACCTCCCTGGCCTGCGCTCTGGACCGGCCGCTGGTCGTGCTCTTCGACGAGGCGGACTGCCTGTCCAACGGCACGCTGATCAGCTTTCTGCGACAGTTGCGCGACGGCTACGTCAACCGCGTGCGCACCCCCTTCATCCACTCCTGCGCCCTGGTCGGAATGCGCAATATCCGCGACTACAAGGCGAAGGTGCGCGACGACAACGAAACCCTCGGCTCGGCCAGCCCCTTCAACATCGTCAAGAAGTCGCTCACACTGCGGAACTTCACGCGCGAGGAAATCGCCGCGCTCTACGCCCAGCACACCGAGGAGACCGGGCAAAAGTTTGCGGAGTCCGCCGTCGACCGCGCCCACTACTGGACCCGCGGCCAGCCGTGGCTGGTCAACGCCCTGGCCTGCGAGGTGGTCGAGGAAATCTGCGACTACGATCCCTCCATCGACGTCACCGAGACCATGATCGACCAGGCCGCGCAGGTCATCATCATGCGCCGCGACACCCACATCGACAGCCTCCTCGAACGGCTCAAGGAACCGCGCGTGCGCCGAGTCGTCGAGCCGATCATCCTGGGCGAAGGCGCGGATGTCAGGCGGCTCTCCAACGATTATGAGTTCGTGCGCGACCTCGGATTGATTCGCGAGGAAGCCGGTTTGGTCAAACCGGCCAACCCGATCTACGCCGAAGTCATCGGACGCGTTCTCTCCTATGACACCCAGCAAACCATGCTCGCCGGCGAGATCGGTCACGACGCGCCGTTCTACCTCGACAATTCCGGGCGCTTCGACATGCACGCCATGCTCGACGAATTCCAGCAGTTCTGGCGCGAGAACAGCGAGGCCTGGCTCGACCGCTTCGACTACCGCGAAGCCGCCCCCCACCTGATCCTCATGGGCTTCCTCCAGCGCGTCATCAACGGCGGCGGACACGTCGTGCGCGAAATGGCCGCCGGCAGCGGACGGCTCGACCTCTGCCTCGAATACGGCGGCGGAAGATACCCCATCGAACTGAAGGTCCGCCGCGGCGAAAAAACCATTCCCGAGGGACTCCGCCAACTCAACCGCTATCTCGACACCCTCGGCGAACCCGAAGGCTGGCTCATCGTCTTCGATCAGCGCCCCGAGTTCTCCTGGGACGACAAAATCTTCTGGCGCACCGAGCAGACCGAAACCGGCAACACCATCCACATCCTCGGCTGCTGATCTCCATGCCCGCGCCCCCCCGTCTTTGTCGAAATTCGTTATTGCTATGCTCGGAAAGGCGGAGGTGACAGGAACGATGATTGACGAACAACAACTGATCGAGAAGCTGCGAAGCATCGAGCGGCTTCACTCGGGAGCGACAACGCCCGGCGAGCGTGCCGCCGCGGCCAACGCCCTGGAACGGGTCCGTCAGCGCCTTGCGGAGATCGCGAAGCTTGATCCGCCGGTCGAATATCAGTTCAGCATGGCGGATGCGTGGTCGCGACGGCTGTTCGTTGCCCTTCTGCGCCGCTATGACATACGACCGTATCGATATCACCGCCAGCGGTATACGACTGTGATGGCAAAGGTGCCGAAACGTTTCCTAGACGAAACCATCTGGCCGGAATTCAAGGAATTGAACAATACGCTTCGTCAGTATCTTGAGGAAGTGACGAGCCGCGTCGTTGCAGAAGGCGTGTATGCCGACAGCTCCGAAGCCGAAGTTGTCTCCGACTCGCAAAATCAGTTGTCCTGACGCAGCCCCCGTATTTGTCGGCGTACTCCTGGAGGAAAATGCATCCATTGTGCCCATTGGACCGTGGCGCCGGGGTGCCCAAGGTTCTCAGCGCAGCAGCCAGTGGGCGGGGACATGCCAGATTCGGTCGGAGATCCTCTCGATTGTTCCGGCTGCGGTCACAAGCAATCCGATACCGTCGGCATCCTTCTCGACGAACTTCTTCAGGTGCCGTGTGTCGGCGGGATGGAACGTGTTCGATGCCTTGCACTCGCAATACGCCGTAGCCGCGGGATTCGCCAGTGGGAAGACCGCGTCGACCTCCACCCCGGTCGAGGTGCGGATGAAGAAGAGGTCCTCGCGCGGATTGGACAGGTACAACTGCTTCCGAATATCGGTCAGCACCGTGTTTTCGAACAGCTCCCCGGTGTCCTGGCGGTAGTTGTTTAGCAGGCAGCGCGCGAGCCCCGTATCCGAGAAATACCACTTTGGACTCTTCATCACCCGCTTACCCAAATTTCGGTGGAAGGGGGGCAGTTGCCACGCGATGAACAGTTGCCGGTAGTAGTGAACGAAGCGACGCACCGTGTCCGCCGTCACGCCGCAGTCTCGGGCCAGTTCACTCATGTTCAGCAAAGATCCAAGACGGAGCGCGAACAGGGACTCGAACCGTTCGAAAACATCCGCCGACTTCAGATTCACCAGTTCGCGCAGATCCGTTTCCAAGTACGTCTGACGATAGCTGTTCAGCCAGTTTCGGCGGTCCTGGTCGTCGCGACGAGTGAGAAACTCCGGATATCCACCGTACAGATTGAACTCCCGGAATCGGTCCAGCAGCTCCGCAGATTCCTGCACGGGGATGTAGAACTCCGCAAGCGCGCGCTCGGCCGCGTCGACCGATTCGGCCTCCAAAAGCGTGCTCAGCAGTCCGGAACCATCGAGACCGCACAGTTCATGAAACGACAGAGGATCGAGCCGATACAAGGCAACTCGACCGGCCAGCGACTCCTTGACCTGCCGATGCAGCAACAAGTGATTGGACCCCAAAAGCAAAAAACGCCCCTTCACGGTTGGGCGATCGTCCACGTCCAACTGAACGCGCTCCACCAGCTCGGGAAGGCGCTGAACCTCGTCGAGAATGATAAGACGCTCCGCGTAATGGGCGAACTCCCGCCGTGCGCCGTCCCCCTGCAATGCGGCGCGCACGCTCGGGTCCTTGAGATTGTAATACTGCACAGGTCGGGCCGTCTTAAGCAACTGGCGAACCAGCGTAGTCTTGCCCGTCTGCCGCGCGCCCATAATCGCAATAACCCGCTCGACGCCAAGCGCGCGAGTGATGTGCGGCGTCAATTGTCTAGCAAGAAAGTTCATGATCCATAAAAAACAGCAATTCACGACACTGTCGTCAATTTACACTGTATATTGTCCTTTGCCAGCAACAATATGAGGAAGGTCAGTACAGCTGCGAACCGGGGATATGTGTCTTTATGGAGAGGAAATTGCTTTTGCCTATCCATTGATCAGCATTGCATACCGCTTTATAGGATTGCGGGGGATTGGCTTCACGGGTTTTGCCGGGCTTGGCGAAGTTGGTTCTGAAGGCGTCGTTTGCGGGCTTCTCGACGGCCGGCGCCGCAGAATCCGGGAGAGGGTGCGGCCGGCGCATTCTCCGGGCCGAGGGGGCCCTCCGACAGTACGGGGGATTCCGCGGTCCCCTGCTCCGCTGCGTTAATCGGCTGGGCGATTTCGTCCAATCCGCACCACAAAGCCGTCGGCTCGGGAACCGGCACCGGAATCCCGCAACGGCCGATCAATTCGGCGGCGACCACGGTCAGTGCCTGCACGTCCGCGCAGCAGTAGCGAATAAGCCGTTCCAGGGACTTGCGGTCCCCGGCGAGTTCCCAGCGCCGCCAGAGCACTTCGGCCATGCTGCCCTCGACACCCTGCAGGTCGGCGGGACGCCGGACGCCCAACTCGCGTTCGATGCGTTTGAGCCCCCCGGTCAGCCCTTGATGGTAGCATAACCAGCGCAAATCGATGTGGGGACAGGGAATCGCCGGAATGTTGAACAAGCGCGCCACGCGCGGCACATCGAAGGAACTGCCGTTGAAGGAAGCCAGCAATTCCACGTCGTCGAGAAGCTCGAGGAACTCCTCCAGGTTCCGTCCCCGGACGAAGGTGTGGAGGCGGTCGCGGTGTCGGCAGACGACAATGGTGACCTGGCTGTCCACGCTCAGCCCCGTGGTTTCGATGTCGAAGAACGTGGCCTGCTCCATGTAGCTGCCGAGCAGCCGCCAGTGATCCTCGTTGCGAAGTTCGCAAACGAGGGTGTGCAGGTCGTCGCATTCGAGCGCCTCCAGACTTTGCCGGGCGGCTGCGCGCACGACTGCCCAGGCATGCGCCCCCATGCGCGGAACGTCCTCGACGGTCTCCGCGATCTGGTGCCAGGTGCGGAGTCCGCGCCGATGCAGAACGGCCTGCCGTTCCGGGCCAATGCCGGGCAGGTGCATGAGGGCTTGGTCGATCAATGCGTGCGTCCTCGCTG
>CAZSBQ010000211.1:0-6894 GCA_964604795.1 uncultured Victivallales bacterium
CCCGCGGATGGAATGCCGGGGAGTTTGGTCCCACGGATGGCAATGCCGTCCCGCGGATGGAATGCCGGGGAGTTTGGTCCCACGGATGGCAATGCCGACCCGCGGATGGAATGCCGGGGAGTTTGGTCCCACGGATGGCAATGCCGTCCCGCGGATGGAAAGCCGGGGAGTTTGGCCCCACGGATGGCAAAGCCGTCCCACGGATGGAATGCCGGGGAGTTTGGTCCCACGGATGGAATGCCGGGGAGTTTGGTCCCACGGATGGCAAAGCCGACCCACGGATGGAAAAGGCACAAGAAGTGAGGTACGGTTTGCAATGATCTACAAAGAAAAAACTGAAACGCTAAGGAAGGGGCTTTTGGAAGTTCAAAACACTGTGGGGTTGGGACGGAATGAAGAAGCATACCATCAAGCATACCGCATATGGCTTGCCAAACACGGCGTGCCATTCCAGAGCAAACCCGCTCACACGCTGGAACTAAAAGGTGAAAATGCGCACGTTCTCTATCCGGATTTTGTCGTTTGGGACTGCATAACGGTCGAGTTAAAGGCCCTTGCAAGGCATCTGCGTGCCGAAGAACGGGTACAACTCTTTGACTATCTTAAATGCCGCAGTGATCGATTGGGGTTATTGGTAAACATGGGACTTGACCGTGTTCATGTTGATCGCCTTGTTTACGACCCGGAGGATGCCTTACTGTTTGAAGACTGGAAGCACTGGAACGGTGGTGGGATAGAGGGTGAGGCACGGCAAACCGGCGGCTCTGTCCGGCATGCGCTGCTCGATATCTACGAGCAACATGGCACGGGCTATGGCAGTGAGGTCCTGGAAAAGCTGATCCACTTCGCCTTGCGGCAAAACAAGCTTTCGTTCTGTGCCAAACCACACTGTAGGACAGAATACGAAGGCCACAATTTGGGGATTTCACCTCTCGATTGTATTATCGTGAACAATTGCATTCTGCTGGTATTTACCGGCCTCTTCGACTCCAATCAATTCAACCTCAGCCGTGGCCTGTCGTTTATGCATTCCCTAAACATAAAATGGGGCATAGCAGCAAACTTCGGCAAGAAAAAGCTGGAAATCAACGGCCTGCGAGCTCAATATTAATTCGTATTTCTTCAATCCGTGGCAACAAGCTCGTTCTCTGCGTACCATCCGCGGGTCGGCTTTGCCATCCGTGGGGTTCCCTCTTCATCCGCGGGTCGGCCTTGCCATCCGCGGGATGCCCTCTTCATCCGCGGGCCGGCTTTGCCATCCGCGGGGTTCCCTCTTCATCCGCGGGTCGGCTTTGCCATCCGTGGGATTCCCTCTTCATCCGCGGGCCGGCGCCCCGACGGCCCGTGGGAGGCTGGGCGCGGAGGCCGCGCCCGGTACTGGAATGGGGCGGTGCATTTCTATAGTTGAGCTTCGTGGAACAGGCGGTTGCGGATGAGGGTGGCGCGGAGAGTGTCGCGTGCGGTTTCGTCGGCATCGGTTTTTTTCATGGTTGCGCGCAGGTGGCCTGGCTGGATGGCGACGAGCAGGTCTGGGATTTGTTTGGCGTCGATGGAGGGCAGCAGTCCGCAGTCGATGCCGAGTTGGAGAGTGCCGAGGTGCTGGAACGCTTCTTCGGTCGAGATGCTGCGGGCGTATCGCAGGATGCCGAGTGCTCGTCCGACCCCGTCGTGAAGGGCGGTGGTGCTGTTGCGGATGAGTTGTCCGCGAATGCCTGCTTCGGCGTTTGCCAGGCGGTTGACGGCGGCTTGCAGGCGCCCGAGTATAGTGGGCTCGTCTTCGCCGAGCGTGGATTGGTTGGATATCTGGACGAATCCACCTGCGGGTTTGGTGCCTTCCCCGAACGCGCCGCGAGTGGTCAGGCCCAGTTCTTGGGTGCCGCGCATGACCGCGTTGAGTTCATCGCACAATTCGAGACCGGCCAAGTGCAGCATCACCGAGGCGCGCATGCCGGTGCCGAGGTTGGTGGGGCAGGCGGTCAGATAGCCGAGGTCGTCGCTGAAGGCGAACGGCAGGTGTTCGGCAAGGGCGCGTTCAAGCGCGGAGATGCTTGTCCACAGGGAGTCCAGGTCCAAGCCGGGGCGCAGGGCGTGAATGCGCAGATGGTCCTCCTCGTTGACCATCACTGCTGTCAAGCCCGTTTGGTCGACGAAGACGCCGCTGCCTTTTCCCTGGCGTGTCATTTCGGCGGAGATCAGGTGCCGCTCGAACAGGATGCGTCGCTCGGTGTCGGAGATGTCGCTCATGGCGGCAAGAGCCGGCCCGGAGAACTGCGTCATGTTCTCGAGGACTGCTTTGACTTGGAGGAATATGATCTGTTTATGGTCGCCGAACGATTTGTGCGGAAAGGGAATGTGGCGCATGTTGCGGGCCAGGCGGATGCGTGAGGACACGATCAGCGGGTTGGCGGAGGTGGCGCGCTCGATCCAGGGAGGAGGGGTCTCCGGCAAATCTGAAACGGGCAGTTTGTTCATGGTTTGGAGTGGGTGTTGGCGGATGCGAGGGTTTGCAGCCGGTCTCGCAGCTTCGCGGCCTGTTCGTAGTTTTCGGCTTTGACGGCTTGGTCCAGCAGGTTGCGGATGCGGGCGACGGATTGGTGGGCGGCGTTGCTGTGCGCGGGTTTTTCGGGCTCGTCGTTTTGTTTCGCGCATTGCTTTGGATTCGTGTCCGGGTGCCGCTCCCCGTTGGAATTGGCGGTTAGTTGCTCGACATCTGGCGGTGCGGTTCCTTTGTGTGTGGTGTCGCGGTGCATGCGCTCGAGGATTGGGGCCAGGTGTTCTCTGAATGAATCGTAGCAGGCGGGGCATCCGAGCCGCCCGGTATTGTGGTATTCGGCGAGGGTTGTTGCGCACTTGCTGCAGACTTTGTGGGGGATGTCTGAAGGCGGGCCGGCTTCGCTTTGCAGGGATTTGACTTTGTCGGAGGCGAGCTGATAGGCCAGGGCGGCCAGCTTGAGGCTGTTGTTCTCCGTGTGGCTGTCCAGCTGGTTGGTTTGTGCGCAGGCGCTGCACAGATGGAGCATGGTTTTCGTCGAGCCGACGATCTCTTCAATGTGAAGAGTCGCCGGATTCTTTTGGCAGATTTGACAGAGCATCGCGGTGAATGTCCGGTTTTGGGTAAGCACACGGGTTCAGGTGGAACTCTATAGCTGGAGTTGTTGGAGTCAAGGGTGGCGTTTCATTTCATGACGCGGCGCCGTTGATCCAGCCCAGCAGGGCGACGACGGCGGTTTCGACGCGCAGGATGTACGGTCCCAGCTGGGCGGGACGCGCGCCCGCCTCCAGGAGCTGTTGCTGCTCGGAGTCTGAGAAGCCGCCTTCCGGCCCCACCCACACGGTCAGTTCCTCCACGCCGTCGAGGCAGGGTAGGGGAGAGGGAGCGCCGCTACAGTGGCCGAATACGGCGTTCGCCGGCCGATGGGATTGCAGGCATTGCCTGAACGGTGCCGGTTCGTCCAGAATCGGACACCACGGGTTTCCGGATTGTTTCAGGGCCGCGAGAGCTTCCTTGCGCCAGTGCTCCAAACTGCTGTCTTTGGTCGGTTTGGCCACGCCAAAGTCGCACAAGGCCGGCGATATCCGCCGCACGCCCAGTTCCGCGGCCTGCTGCACGATCTGCGCCATGGCCTTGGGCCTGGGCGGTGCCACGCAGAGATGAATGCTGGGCGTGGGCATGCGGCATTCTTCGCGGTGCCGCACTTCGTATTCGAGCAGGGGACGGCGCGGCGCGCCGGGAAGTCCGATTACCTGCGCGGTCGCGCGGGCGCCGGCGCCGTCGATAATCTCCACTGTCTCCCCGCCGCGAACACGCAGAACGCGGTATGCGTGGCGCGATTCCTCCGGATCAAGCCGACCCTTTTCGCCCGGTTCGGGAATGCGTTCGGAGAGGAAACGATGCATGTGTCGATGCCGTGGTGTTCAGCGTTGCAGGTGTTTGACCACGATTCGGAGCATTCTGCGGACGGGTTCGGCGGCCCCCCACAGCAGCTGGTCGCCGGCGGTGAAGGCATTGATGAACGTCGGCCCCATATTCATGGTGCGCACGCGTCCGACGGGGATGTCGAGCTTTCCCGCGACGGCTGCGGGGGTAAGCCCGCGGATGCTGTCCTCCTTGGTATTCGGGACCACGGAGGTCCATGGGGACGTGCCGGCGATGATGCTCTCAATGTCCGCAAGCGGGACTTCGCGGCGCAGTTTGATGGTCAGGCCCTGACAGTGGCAGCGCATGGTGCCGATTCGCACGCAAGTGCCGTCCACGGGGACGGGGGTGTCGCAATCAAGAATCTTGTTGGTTTCCGCGCAGCCCTTCCACTCCTCCCGGCTCTGCCCGTTGTCCATGGCCGAGTCGATCCAGGGCAGCAGACTGCCCGCCAGCGGAGCGCCGAACTCCGCCGTGGGAATGGCGTCGCCGCGCAGGGCGGCTGTGACCTTGCGGTCGATGTCCAGAATGGTCGAGGACGGATCGGCCAGTTCCGTGTTCACCGACTGCCCCAGGAAGGCCATTTGCGAGAGCAGCTCGCGCATGTTTTTCGCGCCCGCTCCCGATGCCGCCTGATAGGTCATCGAACTGACCCATTCGACCAAGCCGTCCCGGAACAGTCCGGCGATGGCCATGAGCAACAGGCTGACCGTGCAGTTGCCGCCGATGTACGAGCGCACGCCGTTGGCCAGTGCGCGCTCGATGACGTCGCTGTTGACCGGATCCAGCACAATGACGGCATCTTCGTCCATGCGCAGGGCGGAAGCGGCGTCGATCCAGTAGCCGTTCCAACCATCGCGCCGCAGTTCGGGGTAGACGGCCTTGGTGTAGCTGCCGCCCTGGCAGGAGAGCACAATGTCGCAGTTGGCCAGCGCCGCGGTGTCGCTTGCATCCTCGAGCGTGCTTTCCCCCTGGCCGATGTCCGGTGCGGCCTGTCCGGCTTGGGAGGTGGAAAAGAAAACCGCCTCGAATCCCTGGAAGTCCTGTTCCTCGCGCATTCGCTGCAGCAGCACGGAACCAACCATGCCCCGCCATCCAACAAATCCTACTCGCATTGCCTAACCTCCGGTTTGGGTGTGTTTCAATGAGTCGTCTGCAACTGCAGACGGGTACTATAACGGGTCGGACGCGCTGTGATAATTGTTGAGCGAGGCGGGGCAGAGCGCCCTCCGCTCGGTAGATGCCGGCGCCTCGACGGCCTGTGTGGGGACGAGTGCACGCCAGTCTCCCTCAGAAAGGAAGTGTGCCGAGTTCATGCGGCGGCGGATTGCCAACCTCCAGAACTCTTGATCTCGCGGAAGATGCGGTGGTGCCGAATTGCCTTCGGGCTTTCAGCGCGCTGTCCGTATCTCGATTGCAACCCCAGGGTCGCGGCCCCTGGGCTGCTCATGGGCCGGGGCGTTGCCCCGAAAACCTTCATTGCCACTAAAAAACCTGTAGTGCCAGGTTTTTGTCTCCGAACACGTCAACGGTTGCTGGTCTTGATGGACTCGAGGCGGGTCTTCAGTTCGCGGACGCGTTCGGGTTCTTCGGCGTAGCGGTTGGTGCTCTGGGCGGGATCGTCCTTCAGATTGTACAATTCGCCGGGCTGCTGGTGGGCTTGGTAGCCGCGTTGCTGCTTGAGCCAGTCAGGTTCTTCGTTGTCGTCGCCGGTGGGGCTGTCGATGAGGACCCAGTCGCCGGAGCGGATGACGAATCGTCCGGACATGCTGTGGTGGATGACGCAGTCTCGGGTGGGGGTACCCGTTTCGCCGCGCAGGAGTGGGAGCATGGACGCGCTGTCCTCTCCGGCGTTGGGGGGCAAGTTGGTTCCGACGATGTCGGCGCAGGTGGCCATGAGGTCGCCGAGGCAGACCGGCTGGTCGCAGGTGGTTCCGGCGGGGATGGTCGATGGCCAGGCGGCAACGAACGGCTCCCGGTGGCCGCCCTCCCAGGCGTCGCGCTTGATGCCGCGCCAGTGTCCCATGCTGTAGTGACCGGTCTTGCAGGCTCGGTTGTAGACTCCCTCATCGTCCGGTGTCTGCTTTTCCGGTCCGTTGTCGCTGGTGAAGATCAGCAACGTGTTTTCGGCAATGCCTGCGCGGTCGAGGGCGGCCATGATTTCGCCGACTACCCAGTCCACCTCGCAGATAAAGTCGCCGTAGTTGCCGATGCCGCTTTTGCCCTTGAACTGTTCGTTCGGCACGACGGGCGAGTGGGGGGATGTGAGCGGATAGTACAGAAAGAAGGGGGTGTCGTCCTTGGCCTGCTCCGAATGGGTTTCGATGAGATCAACGGCGCGACGGGTGAACTCGGGGATCATCGCTTCAAGACTCCAGCCGGGGATCATTTTGCCGGAGCCACCGTAGACCTCGTCGGGCTTTTCCACGGTGGGGATTTCGACCAGATGATCGTCTTCGAACCAGGTGTAGGGGGCGAAGTTCGGTACGTCGACGCCGAAGTAGGAGTCGAACCCGCGGTCGACGGGACCGCCGCCGATGCGTCCGCTGTAGTCGATGTTGGCTTCGTAGGCGTGCCGTTCGTTTTTTAGGCCGGCGCCGAATTCGAGCGTGTCGTTGGGGTGTCGCCCGTCCTTGGTGGTCCAGTCCCACCCCAGGTGCCATTTGCCGATGCAGGCGGTGGTGTAGCCGTGGTCCTTGAGCAGGTTGGCGACGGTTGGCGTGTCAGGTTCGATGAGCGCGCCGTCCCATTCCCAAACGATGCCGTGCTTCAGGCGCGAGCGCCAGGCGTAGCGTCCGGTCAGGACGTTGTACCGGCTGGGGGTGCAGACGCTGGTGCCGGAGTGCGCGTCGGTGAAGCGCATGCCGCGCTCGGCGAGCTTGTTCAAATTCGGCGTCGGAATTTTGCAGTCCGGTTCGTTGCACTGCATGTCTCCATAGCCCATGTCGTCGGCGAGGATGTAGATGATGTTGGGATGC
>CAZSBQ010000212.1:0-6890 GCA_964604795.1 uncultured Victivallales bacterium
CAGGACAAGTATGGTGCGGAGTTTTCCTGGTACATCATGACCAGCCCGCTGAACGATCAGGATACGCGTGATTTTTTCGAAGAGAACGACTATTTTGGCTTGAATGTCGACCAGGTGATGTTCTTTCCGCAGGGCACTCTGCCAGCCATGGACTTTGACGGCAGGGTCTTGCTGGCCGCTCCCGATGAGCTGGCGCTTTCCCCAGACGGTCACGGCGGCAGTTTGGCGGCGCTGCGCAACTCGGGCGCGCTGGACCAAATGCGCGAGCGTGGAATCACCCACATCTCGTATTTTCAGGTGGACAACCCCCTGGTCCACATCTTCGATCCGCTGTTCATCGGCTTGCATGATCTCTGCGGATCGGAAATGAGCAGCCGATGCCTGATCAAGACCGGGCCGCAGGAAAAACTGGGCAATTTCTGCCTCGTCGACGGACAGATTCAGGTCGTCGAATACAGCGATATGCCGACCGAACTGGCCGAAGCACAAACGGCCGACGGACAGTTGCGCTTCAGAGCCGGAAGCCCAGCCATTCATCTGCTGAGCAGGCACTTTGTCGAGCGAGTCACTGAAGGCGGACTGCAGCTGCCCATCCACCGAGCCGTGAAAAAAGTCCCCTTCGTCAACGACGACGACCAACTGGTGACCCCGAGCGAGCCAAACGCGATCAAATTTGAAACCTTCGTGTTCGACGCCATCCCCCAGGCGAAAAACCCGCTCATCCTCGAAGCGGACCGCCGGGAACAGTTCGGGCCCGTGAAAAATCCCGCCGGGGTCGACTCCGTGGATTCCTGCAGAGAGTTGATGAGCGAACGGGCCGCGCGCTGGCTCGAACACGCGGGAATCGAGGTCCCCCGCAACCCCGAGGGCGATGTCGAAGCCGTCCTCGAACTGTCACCGCGCAGCTTTCCCGATGCGGAGGCTGTCCAAAACCAGGCAAACCGACTTATCCCCCCCAGGCGCAACGCCAAGGAGTACTACCAATGATGCAGAAGACTCTTCATTTCGACATCGACGACATCGTCGTGGATCCCGACAATGTGCTTGAACGAATTCAGCACGCGTGCAGCGACACCACCGGCCGATACCGAGTCCGCGGACTCTGTCAGATTGACGACCGGATCACTTTCGTGCTCGTCCCCCTGGGCCCGTCCGAATCAACCGAAACCTATCAGTTCGGCTGGCTCGACGACACCACTCCGGAGGGCTTGCAGACCGCTCTCATGAATCGGTGGTCCGGCGGCTACGACACCATCGGCTGCGTCAATCTCGGCGACGACCGCTACATGCTCATGCTCGCGGCCGCTCAATCCTGACCACAGGGCGGCCTTATACTGGACGCCAACAAGTTGACGGGACGGGCGCCGCACGGAGCGATGGGCCGTGTACAGCGTCCGCCTCTGTGTCGCCGTCCGCGTCCGCCGAAATGAACGAACAAATGGTCTTCGCTACAGGCAGGGATGCCTGTAGTACTGCGGGGAGTTTTGTGCTCAGTCCATGTCCTCGATGCGGATGAACACGGGAGTGTCGGTGATTTCGGGCAGAGCGGCGACTTGGATCAGGGCGGAGCGCAAATCCCGTTCGCGCGCTTTGTGGGTAAGGATGACGACGGGGACGCTTTCCTGCTCGACTTCGTGTTGGGTGACACTGGCGATGCCGATGTTCGAGTCGCCGAGGATGCCGCTGATGGCGGCCAGCACGCCGGGTCGGTCGATGGCCTGCAGGCGGAGGTAGTATCGCACCTCGACATCCTCCATGCGGGTGATCCGGTCGTAGCCCTTGTGAGCGCGGAAGGCGGAGATGCGGCTGACGGCGTTTCGCTTGAGGTTGAGTCCGATGTCCATGATGTCGGCGACCACGGCGCTTGCGGTGGCTTCGCGGCCGGCGCCGCGGCCGTAGTAGAGCGTGCCGTCCACGGTGTCGCCGCGCACCCATACCGCATTGAAGACGTCGGAGACGTTGGCGATCATGGTGTCGCAGTGAACCAGGGCGGGATGCACGCGTATCTGGACATTTTGCTGTTGTTGTTTGATGACGGCAAGCAGTTTGATGCGGTAGCCGAGGGCTTTGGCGTACTCAATGTCCTGCAGCTCGATGCCGCGAATGCCCTCGACGTAGCAGGGGGACATGCCGAACCACTCGCCGTAGCCGAGGGCCGCGAGGATGACGGCCTTGTGGGCGGTGTCTATGCCGTCGACGTCGAGGCCGGGATCGGCTTCGGCGTAGCCGAGGCGCTGGGCTTCGGCCAGGATAGTTTCAAAGGGAGCTTTTTCGGCCTCCATGCGGGTGAGGATGTAGTTGCAGGTGCCGTTGAGGATGCCGATGATTTCGGTGATGCGGTTGGCGACCAGGCCTTCGCGAATGGCTTTGATGACGGGGATGCCGCCGGCCACGCTGGCTTCGTAGTACAGGTCGGTGCCCGCAGTTTCCGCTGCGGCGAAGAGTTCCCGGCCGTGTTCGGCGAGCAGGGCCTTGTTCGCGGTTACGACCGGTTTGCCGGCTTGGAGCGCGCGCAGGACAAAGTCCTTGGCCACAGTGGTTCCGCCGACCAATTCGACGACGACGTCGATGTCGTTCGCCTCCAGCACGGCGGACACGTCATGTACGAGGATGCCCGGATCGAGGGTGACTCCGCGGTCGCTGTCCAGGTCTTTGTCGGCCACGCGAACGACAACCGGGCGGATGTCGGTGCGCTCCGCCATGAGTTCGGCGTTGTTTTGGATGCACTCCACGACTCCGCTGCCGACGGTTCCGAATCCGATGATGCCAACTCTGAGTGTGTTCACATTGTCCTCCATGAACGTGTGCGGAAGAAAAAAGGGGGGGCGACTTCAGGTTGCGGGCGAGGGCTCGAGTGTGTTGCCGGCTGCCCCCGTCGGGTTTTGTCTGCATGCGGCGACAATTTGGTCGGCCAGACTGAGGGCGGCCAGACCGGCGCGGCCGCTGACCTTGGGTTCATGAATTGCTTTGCTTTGCCGGGCGCGTCGCACGCATCGGCAGAAGTCCTCCAGCTCGTGCAGCAGGGCGTTGCCCTCGTGGACGGGGACTGGTTCGAAGACGACCCCTCCGTCCCGGACGGTGGCCATTTCCCCCTTCTGTTGCTGATAGTCCAACGAGAGGTAGGCGGTGTTCTTGAAAACGCGGATTTTGCGCAGTTGGTCTTTGCTGAGCCGACTGGCGTTGAGGGTGGCGACGCAGCCGTCGGCGAAGCGCAGGCGGGTGTTGACAATGTCCTCGGTGGGGCTGAGTATGGCAATGCCGGTGGCGTCGACTTGTTCGACGGGACTGTCGATTAGGGACAGGATGACGTCCAAATCATGGATCATCAGGTCGTGGACCACGCTCACCTCGGTTCCGCGCGGCGGCAGCGGGAGCCGGGGCGGCGGATAGCTGGCGAGCCGTTCCGCGGAGATGAAGCGCGGGGGGCCGGCGACGGTTTGCAGGCAGTCCAGGATGGGGTTGTAGCGCTCCACGTGTCCGACGGCGAGGATGCGGTTGTTGCGTTCGGCCAGTTCAATGAGCCGGCGCCCTTGCTCCAAGTTGCTGGCCAGCGGCTTTTCCACCAGTACGTGGACACCGGCTTCCAGCAGCTCTCCGACCGCGTCGAAATGCAGGTCGGTGGGAACGGCCACACTGAGCGCTTCGACGTCCGCGGCCAGGGCCGCAGGCGACGGATAGACCCGGCAATGGTGGGCTTCGGCGATTTTGCGCGCCTGGTCCGGGTTGGTGTCGCAGACTCCGATCAGCTCCGCATTTTTCGTTTCGGCATAGAGGCGCGCGTGATGGGTGCCCAGGGCGCCGACTCCGACAACACCCGTGCGAACGGGCTGCTGATGGGGTGGATGTTTTTCGTTTGACATGATGAAAGGTAATGTACTGGATTGATTCGAGTTTGCACGGTATGGTAACCCATGTTTTGAAGAAACCGCCAAACGCATAGGTGCACGCCAGCTTCAGCCCGTGTGCACACAAGCCCGGAAACCCCAAGGCGAGGCTTTTTTTTGAGAAAAATTCCGGCAGCGCCCAGCAGCACCCCGATGGCACCCGATGGCAACCGATGGCAACCGATGGCGCCCGGCAGCACCCGATCCGACTGATCGGTCCGATCAGTCGAACACCTGACACTTGAAACCCGCCCACCCAAAGTACCCCAGGAGAGCGCCAATGTATTTGACAGGATTCGCCGACGAGGCAGCCAACAGTATCGATGGTCAGATTCGCGCGACGCGCGAGCTTGGCTGGGAAACCATCGAAGCCCGCAATGTGGAGGGCGTCAGCATCCACGACATGCCCGAAAAGGATTTCGATGAGGTCTGCGTCAAACTGGCGGGTGCGGGTGTGCGGATCAACTGCTTCGGCAGCGCCGTCGCCAACTGGGGACAGCAGATCACCGATCCCTTCGACAAGTCCCTCGAGCAAACCCGGCGCGCCATCCCCCGCATGCAGAAGCTGGGAACCGAGATGATTCGAATCATGAGCTTCGCCGTGCTGAAGGACCGCGGCCCCGAAGACCAGATGAAGGAAGAGCGCTTTCGGCGCCTGCGCGAGCTGGTCGCCATTTTCCGGGACGCGGGCATCACGCCCGTGCATGAAAACTGCATGAACTATGGCGGCATGGGGTATGTCTACACCCTTGAAATCATTGAGAATGTGCCGGGGCTGAAGTTGGTGTTCGATACCGGCAATCCCGTGTTCACCGATGACTTCTCCCGCTCGAAACCATACCCGAAACAATCCCCGTGGGAGTTTTACAGCCAGGTCAAGGACCATGTGGCCTACATCCACATCAAGGACGGCGTCTGGGATTTCGATCAGGGCGGCAAAATGCGCTTCACCTTCGCAGGCGACGGCCAGGGCGATGTCCGCGCCATCGTCAAGGACGCGCTCGACAACGGCTATGACGGCGGAATTTCCATGGAGCCGCACATCGCCGCCGTGTTTCACGATCCTTCGGCGAACTCCCAGGATGAGCTACGCTACCGCGCCTACGTCGAGTACGGCACGCGGTTCATGAAGCTGCTCGAGGATATTGGGCACCCCGCAAAATGAACTCGTTTCACTCGGTGTTGGTGGGATCGCAACCGTCCCAGCAGTAGGTGCAGAGTTTTTCCTTTGGCAGGCCGATGGCTTCGACCACGCCCTCGATGCTCTGGTATTTGAGTGTGGTCAGGCCCAGGCGTTTGCGTATGCGGTCGACCATGGCGCAGGTTTTTTCCGGGTTTTCTCCGGCATACTGGTGGACCACGTCGTCGTCGGCGCGTCCCTCGAGTTCGCGGATTGCGCGGCGCGCGGCCAGGTCCATGACGGACTTGGAACGTGAGAAGTTGAGGAATTTGCAGCCGTAGGCGAGGGGTGGGCAGGCGGGGCGCATGTGCACTTCCTTGGCGCCGTTGTCGTAGAGCAGCTGGACGGTGTCCCTCAGCTGAGTCCCGCGCACGATCGAGTCCTCGCAGAACAGCAGGCGCTGTTTGTCGATCAGCTGGGGGACGGGGATGAGCTTCATTTTGGCGACCAGTTCGCGTACTCTTTGGTCGGGGGGCATGAAGCTGCGCGGCCAGGTGGGGGTGTATTTGACGAAGGGGCGCTGGTACGGAAGGTTGGTGGCGTTGGCGTAGCCGAGGGCGTGTGCGACTCCGGAATCGGGGACGCCGGCCACGGAGTCCACCTGGGCGTTGTCGTCCCGTGCCAGGATTTCCCCGCAGGTGTTGCGGACGTGTTCGACGTTGCGGCCCTCGTAGGTTGTGGCCGGGTAGCCGTAGTATATCCACAGGAACGAGCATATCTGCATCATTTCGCCTGGGGGCTGCAGTTGCTCGTATCCGCCTGCCTCGATGCGCATCACTTCGCCTGGTCCGAGTTCGTAGGCATGTTCGTATCCGAGGTTCGGGAAGGCGCAGGATTCGAAGGTTACGGCATGGGACTGGTCGTTGCTGCCCACCTGCACGGGGGTGCGTCCATAGCGGTCGCGGCCTGCGATGATGGCGTTTTCATGGAGGATGAGCAGGGACAGTGAGCCTTGGATGCATTGCTGGGCGTGGACAATGCCCTCGGCGAACGTGGGCTTTTCGTTGATCAGCGCGGCGGCCAGTTCGGTGGGGTTGAGTTCGCCAGCGGTCATTTCGGTGAAATGGATGCCCTTTTCGCTGAACCGCTCGGCCACCAGCTGGGTTGCGTTGCGGATCACGCCCACGGTGACGATGGCGTACGTCCCCAGGTGGGAGTGGATGAGCAGAGGTTGATCCTCGAAATCGCTGATTACGCCAATTCCGGCGGGGCCTTTCATGCTTCCGAAGTCGGTTTCGAACTTGGAGCGGAACTGGGCGTTGGAGATGTCGTGAATAACGCGCGTGTAGTCGCTGCCGTTCCACACGGCCATGCCGCCGCGCCGGGTGCCGAGGTGGGAATGGTAGTCCGTGCCGTAAAAAAGTTCGCCCGCACAGTCGCCTTTGGATGCAACGCCGAAGAATCCGCCCATGATGAAAGCCTGCAAGGTTGTGGTGAGAAATATACGGATTATAACTATGTGACAGGTAAATTCAAGGGCGCGGAGGCCGCGCCCGGGGCATTTCTTTTCTGAATGGTAACGTTATTTTCTGCAACAGATTGCGTGAGTATGCAAGACTCGCGCGGAACGCGCTGGAGAGGGCGAGACTCCGTCGAGCCCCGCCGTTTGTCGAATGGCGACGCAGGTCGCCTGCACCGGGGAAGTAGAGGTCGGCGCCCCGACGACCGGGCGCGGGGCGACACGGGGCGCGGAGGCCGCGCCCTCTACTCTGTAGGAAGGGGGTGAGGATGACCCGCCTGGCAATTGCTGACGGCGTTAGCATAAACGGCGACTTCAGCGGCGAACCGGTCGAGGCTCAATTTCTTATGGCTACAATACCACGGAT
>CAZSBQ010000213.1:0-6854 GCA_964604795.1 uncultured Victivallales bacterium
CAATCTCTTGCTCCACCGACGCAAGGTCGGCGGGGGCACAAAACCTTTTCTGGACAGGGTCTAGCTCCCAACCCGCGTTCCTGCTCCGCCCCCCCTGTCTGAACCGACTTTCAGTTCAAGGGTGGCGCCTGCTTCAGGGTCACGGTTTCGCCGGTTTCGGTGGGAATGTCGAGGACCGCACCGGTGAATTCCGTCTTGCGTCCGTCGGGATAGGCGGCTTCAACGGGGCGATCGGGCCACGGGTTGGCGATCCGGAGAGAGCCGCCGAGAGGACTTTCGACGACAACCGGACTGACCACGCCGTGCACCCGCTCGGCGGAGAGCAGGAATCCGCCCTCGGTTTTGACCCCTTCAAATCCAACCGTCTTCCAGCGCGTCGGCGCGCCTTTGAAGAGGACTGTCACACCGCGCTCGACATGCAGCAACATCTCCTGGATGGCGGTCACGCAGCTCATGGCGGCGTCCATCTGCATTTTTTCGGTGGCGGAATCATCGCGGGGCAGCGCCCCCATACCCATCAGGCTGAAGCCGGGGAATGCCACGTCGTGGCGGGTGCCGTGTCCCTCGTTGGTGAACAGACGCTGCCAGACATCAAGCCAGAGTTCGGCGGCGTCGGCGTTGCTCTGGCGGGTGTGAATCATGCTTGCCCACGGCACGCACCAGCCGCTCCACAATCCCATGCCCTGTTTGATCCAGTGGGCGATGCTGTTGACAACAACGTGCTCGGACGGGTTCTCGCCATCGAAGATGTCGAACGGGGTGATGCCGGCCAAATGGGAGTGATGCCGGTGGCTTTCCTCGAGGATCGTTCCTTCCCAGAGTGCGATTTGCGGACCGGCGGCGGTCTCGATGACACAGGCTTTGGGGACCTCGTTGCGGATGCGCTCCCAGGCGGGGTTGACGGACTCGCCGAGGTCCTCGGCGGCCTCGATCAGGTCCTCGCAGAGTCGGTGGATGCAGGCGAGCTGAAAACTGGCGTTGCGTCCCCAGGCGTTCATGGCGCCGCCGCGGTATTCGGGGGAGACGCTGACGGGCAGGCCCAGGTTGCCGTTCTCGTCGCGTTCGAGCATTTCCTCGTACACTCTAAGTGCTCCGGACATGAACGGAAGCGCCTGCTCGCGCAGAAACTCCAAATCCTTGGTGTAGCGATAGTAGCGATACATCATCTGGGCCACCCAGGCGGTGCAGCCGTGATCGATGGTGCCGGTCCACATGCCGCCCATGCAGGTGCACCGATCATCCACGGCATGGGGCAGCATGACCCCGTCGTCGATGTCGATGAACACTTTGGCATTGCGCTTCAGCACGGGCATCCAGGAGTGTATGAGGTCAAACAGGGGGCGCAGATGTTCGAGGCAATTGCCGTGATAGGCGGGCCAGTAGCACATCTGGACATTGATGTTGAAGTGATAGTCGCTGGACCATGGGGGCATCTGATAATCTTCGATCCAGGGTCCCTGAAGGGTGGCGGCCACGCCATGGGGCGCGGTCAGGCCGGCAAATTTGTACATGCCGTATTCGTAGAGGAACTGCAGGTCCGGGTTGGGCAGATTCAGCGTCGGCACTCGCCGCCAGTAGTCGCGCCACCAGTCGAGGGTGCCGCGCCGGCGATTCTCCAGGCCTTCGCGGTCGATCAGCGCAAACTGCTCCATCGCCTGCTCGCGAGCCGAGTGGTTCTCCGAAGCCATGCATGCAGTCAACAGCAGGGTTCCCCCATGCCGCCGGCACAGCGCCTGCACTTCGGGATCCTCGGGCAATGCCTGACGCCAGCCGCACAACTCAGCATCGCCAACAACATCGGGCGGGGCGAATCCCACGGATTCCAGGTGTTCGCCCACCTTTTGCCAGGCGGGCACCGGTAGAACTTCGACCTCGTCGCCCAAGCCCTCCGGCAGTTCCGCGGCCAACACGGGCTCGAAGACATCCAGAAACAGCCCCAGCCGGCGCACCGTCGTTCCCTCGCGCACATACACGTCAAGATGTCCCCGCCGCATGTCAAGTTCGGCATGATCAAGACAGACCCGCTCCGGCAAGACCAGTTCGAATCGCCCGATGGGCAGCACGCTGGGATTGCGGGGTTTGTCCGGGTCGAGACCGACCGCGAACAAACGGTCGATCCCCTCTTTGTCGTTGCGCTCCAAGCAGTCGCGGATCGTGCTGTACGCCTGGTTCTTTGTCCACTGCAGTCCCCCGCGGTGGTCCCACAGATCGGCGCGTCCAAGGGTGATTCTGAGGATATTGTCCTCGCCCCAGACCATGGCGCCGAAGCGGGCATTGCCGAGAACGACGCCGGTGTGAGTGCGGGGCATGGGAAAGTCAAAACGACGACACTGTGACATCATGGTACTCCGGTATAGGGTGATTGCAAAGACTCAAGATTTTTCCGCTGTTTTCCACAGCGGTTCGGGATAGACTCCCTGTTCAACCAGGGCAGCAAGCCCTGCGGCAACCGCCGGGTGATCACTGGGGTAGGTCATGCCCAACCACTGGCCGCTTGTCTTCAGCACTTTGACGCGGCAAAGGTCCTCGGCGATCGCCTGGTCAATGGCGGAGGGAAGATAGAATTCCCGGTTCGGGTCGCCGCCCGCCTCGTCAAGAAAGCGCACGAAACAGTCTTCGAGCAAGGGCAGGACGGCGGGGGTGAACGCCCAAAAATTCATGGACACGGGGGTGTCGCCGGGTAAATGCGTTTCGTCCCCGGCCTGTTCAACCAGCCCGTCCCCGTCCGAGGTTTTGTGAATGGCCGTGACCTCCTCGATTTCGGCCAAGTATCCCTCCCCGTCAAGCATGCACACGCCGCGCGAGACCGTTCCATGGTCGCTGAGCGTGTTGCGCAGCGGAAAGGCGACCATTGCGAACTCCGCGGAAGTTGCCCAATCTGCGGATTCCGCAAAGAAATCGGCAACTTGGACGTAGGCGTCCGGGCCGTAAAAGTCGTCGGCGTTGATCACGACAAAGGGCTGATCCAGGGCTGTTCGCGCGGCTCGAACTGCATGCCCGGTTCCCCAGGGCTTGCGCCGTTCCTCGGGAACGGTGAAGGGCGCTGGAAGGTCGTCGGCCCGCTGATGAACATACTCCACGGCCAATCGGTCCGTCAGGGGGGCAAACCGCTCGCGCATGGGCGGATCCAGCTCGGGGCGGATGACGAACACGACCTTGTCCGCACCGTTTCGCCAGGCGTCGTAGACCGAGTAGTCGAGCAGCCACTCGCCGCACGATCCCACCGGCGCCACCTGCTTCAAGCCGCCGTACCTACTGCCCAAGCCCGCGGCAAGAACCACCAGCGTGAAGGACATATCATTCCCCTTTCTATTGATCGTCAATGGTTTTTTCTCCGAAAACGACAGCCTCGAAGACCTTGAGCACGGCACCGTGCCGCCAGGCGTTTTCGGACAGTCCG
The DNA here is from genome assembly GCA_964604795.1 of uncultured Victivallales bacterium. GTDB lineage: Bacteria > Verrucomicrobiota > Lentisphaeria > Oligosphaerales > CAZSBQ01 > CAZSBQ01. Next base: position 3,401 of record CAZSBQ010000213.1, read on the forward strand.
GCCTTGAGGGACAAGTACTGCAGCGTTGTTTCCCGGTCCCACCCCTGTTCGGGTGCCACCTGGGGGAGAAAGACGCTGCGGTTCGGCCCCTTTTCGAGGATGATGCCGTGCCGCCCCACCTCGAACTCCTTGACGTCCCGAATCCGGCGCTCGGGGGTCAGCATGGAGATTTCGATATCAATCTCGTCCAGCTCCGGGCGGGTCAGTTCCGGGAAACGAGGATCCTGAAAAGCGGCATTGCGGGTATTGTGGATAACGTTCTCGTACAGCGGCTCGACGGCTTGGAGAGACCCGATGCAGCCGCGCAGCCGGCCGTTTTTGTGCAGAGTGACAAAGCACGCCCGCTTTTCCCGGAGGGTGGCGGGAATCGCTTCGTGGTCCACCTCGAGCTTCTCTGAGTTCAGGCGCGCCTCAATGGTTTTGCGGGCGAGTCCGAGCAGAAAGGTTTGCTCGTCGGGCGGCAGTTCCATGTCGGTCGTGGCTTCGCCTGCTGCGGAATCAGCAGCTCCCTCGACCGCGCCCGCGCCGGCATAAAAAGCCAGAGCGGCATAGCTGACCGAGTGATGGTAGTCACCGGTCATTTTGCCGATGTTGGTATACTCGAGCAACTCGCACTCAGGGTGTGAAACCGCCTTCTTGACCACTTGCAGCAGCAGGGCGATGGGGATGCGCCCGCAGATGGTCGCGCCGGTTTCCTCGACATACGAGAGAAAAGCGGAAGCATCGATTTGGCAAATGGCGTCGATGGCGCCGCGGTCGAGTTCCTCCAGTCGACGAGCCACATCGGATTGAAACGGCAAGTAGCCGAAGGCTTGTCCGTAGTGCGTAAAGTCCGAACTGACAACCCACAGCGTCTCCGGCAACACCAGTTCGCGGGCCAGCACTTCGCCCGCCTCCTCCAGTGCCCCGGCCCCCATTTCGCCGCAAACGAGAGGGATCAGCTGTGCATCCGGCAGCAGGTCGGCGAGGAACGGCAACTCCACCTCCAAGGCGTGTTCCCCCTCCTGCGCATCGTTCCGCTGAGTGATCCACTGACTGGCGCCGGCCAGGCGCTCGCAGGCGTCTGCATCCACAGTCAAATTCCCCAGCGGCGTCTCGTACGCTTCGTACTGGCCAGTGCTGATCCCGCGAAACGGTGTTCGGTGACTGGGTGCCATCACTACCACTCGGCGATAGCTTTCGACATGTTCGCGAATCTCGGCAAAGGCCACGCCCGCCGTGGGACCGGAATACTGGTAGCCGGCGTGCGGCACGATCAGGGCCAGCGGTTTACGCTCCGGAAACTGCGGAAGCCGCTCGGTGTAGCTGCGCACAGTTTCGCGAAGCCGTGCGGGATCACCCGCATAGAATTGTCCGGCCACGGCAGTCTTGCGTATGCTTTCCATGATGTGCCTCCTATAAGTCTGGGGCGGTTATCAGTGATCAGTGATCGGTCGCTATCGGGTGCTGTCGGGTGCTGTCGAAATTGCCCTCCGAAGAGTCTCCCTCGGGGGTGTCTGGCTGTGCCCGAGGTCGGCTTCCTATTAGTCCTTTTACCCTGAAGGTGCTTCTACCCCGAAGGGGTTATGTACTGTAGCCCAGGGTTGTGCCGGTGGCGCTACCCTGGGAATTGGATTCCTGGATATGAATAGTACCCCAAAGGGGTTCCGTCCCTTCCCACGTTTCAGCATGACGCAACCCCTTGGGGGTTGAAATTGGGGAGGCATGCCGTGGACCCAGGGTAGCGGGCCGGTGCCCGCAACCTTGGGCTATGAGACGGTATCCCGTTGGGATTCGGAGCCGCGCCTTCAATCTCGAATCTCCTATGAAACTTCGAGCTGCGAATTGCGAATATTGAATGTTGAATTGAATGCATCTCCTTGCGGAGAAATTGGTTTTGCATTCAATCTTCATCATTCAAAATTCAAGATTCCGTTTCACCCCGGGGGTGTCGGGCTGCCCCCGAGGTCGGCCTCCTATGAGACTGATGAATGCCATCGCACGCCAGCGGACTGGAATTGGCGTCTCCGTCCGTATGGACGTGGTTATGCGATGGGTTCGCCTGCCGCCCACAGCAGGCCGCGCCGGGTGATCTCCAGGACTTCAGGGACACCGAAGTCCACGGCCACGTGCCCGAGCGAGGAATAAAACACGCGCCCCTGTCCCCAGCTGCGTTTCCAAACCACCGGCATGACGGTTCCGGCGATCCAGTCCACGCCGTCATGTTCACCGGAAAAGGTGGTGGTGGCCAGTACTTCGTTGCCGGGATCGGTATGCATGTAGTACTGTTCGGAATGCATCTGAAAGTCCGACAGGCCCGCGGTAATCGGGTCCTGTCTGTCACCGATGTTGACGGTGTAGTCCACGATGCCGCCGGGATGGGACACCCACTGTCCGCCAATCATGAACTGATAGTTGGTGGCGCTGCGGAACGAGTCCCCAAGCCCGCCGTGCCAGCCGCCGATGTTGGTGCCGTTGCGGACTGCCTCTAGCAAGCCGTTGCCCTGCTCATTGGTCAGTTCGCCCATGGTCCAGCACTGCACGATGAGATCGGTTTCCTTCATGCGTTCCTCATCGGTGTAGACATCGAGTGTATCAACGATGTCGACCTGGAGTCCGGCCGCTTCAAGGGTGGGGGCCACGCGGTCGACGCATTGCTTGGGTTCGTGTCCGTCCCAGCCGCCCCAGACGAATAATGCTTTTTTCATGGTGATTTCCTTGTGGATGTTCTTTCCTGCGAGAACGGCAAATACCGCTCCCATGAGACTCGTGAGGGTTTCAGTGTTCAGGTATCAGGATCACGTTTCGGTTACCGATTACTGATCACTGATCACCGATTACTGATTACCGATTACTGATCACTGACTACTGATCAGGCAAACCCTGCTACTGTACCACGTCTGCGAAAGGCAACAAGCGCAGACCGATCACTCCCTGGGCAATTCCTTTCCGAGGGAGGGGAGCGGCGTGATCCCGCCCCCCCCGATGGAGGGCGAGACTCCGTCGAGCCGGGGTGGTGGGCACTGGAACCCCGGTTGTCCCTTCGAAGGGGACGCGTTCCCCCGCAACGGGCCGTCGAGGCGCCGGCCCCCACCAAGTAGAGGGCGCGGCCTCCGCGCCCCGTCGACCCGCGCCAGGTCGTCGGGGCGCCGACCTCTACTTCCAAGGAGAATCTCGATGTCCGGCGGGAGAGCAGCCAGCACCGTCGGCTGGCTGCATGGATTTCGCTCGAAGACGTGGTTGCGGCTGTCGGCAATGCCTATAACTGTCCGAAGAATCAGTTGCTTCGCCGCCACAACCGTGGCTGTGAAGCCAGGCAGGCCCTGCTCTATCTGGCTGCGACCCACTGCCGTGGGCGCTACACGCTGGCCGAACTCGGGCGGCAGCTGGGGCCGGTGTCCCTGGCGGCTGTCAGCAATGCCAGAACCAAGATGGCAAGACTGATGAAAACGAATCCAGCATTAAAAAAACGGAT
>CAZSBQ010000214.1:0-6812 GCA_964604795.1 uncultured Victivallales bacterium
CCGCGGCGGAACCCGGACTTCCTCTCACAGTATTATCACCATAAAATGCGCAAAATTAAGGGTGAGGAACTGACGTGCAGTAACGACTTGACGACTTTAATTCACATATTAAAGTACGTGCATTGCCTGCCAGTCGCCGCTGGTGGGCTATCGCGGGTTGACGACCGCGACCATCCTTTCCCAAAAAGGCTCGGGCACACGTCTAGCAAAAGAACATGGCAGCAACACATGACTAACCCTCAAGGCCTGGCTGTGGCTGACACAGACCAACGCCGAAGGTGTGTTCACACATGTTTCTTGAGCCCAGATCGGGAGCGGATTGGAAGTCCGCTTCCACCCACCTCCGTGCAGGAGCGGTGCAGACGAAGTGCATCCATATCGACTCTGCACTCGCAGCCCGAGTCCCGAAACCAGAACGACAGGACAGTGCCGCGCAGTGCGGAAGGGGGGCGGCACTATGACTCCCCGTTTCCTTCCCATTCTCGAAGCCGCCGGCTACACCGGCATGAGCAGACGCTTCTTGGACTACGCCAAGGACCACGGTGAGCTGCCGTACGTCCGCAAGGGCAGGAAAATCCTGTTCGACAGAAACGATCTCGACACCTGGATGCTCAGGGACCGAATCGACGTGACCGACGCAGTGGCCGCCCTTGAAGGGGGCAGTAAAAACGCCGCCTGAGAGTAGATAGTGGCGCGACCGGTACCCGTAAGAGAAAAAGAAGAAAAGCCTGTCACCTGTCGCAGGGGCATCGGCGTGCCCTTGTGATCGGCGGGCGGTCCCTGCTTCCCGACAAGGGTTTGGCATCGGCTGGCAATCAGGGATGTGCGTTTTGCGAAATAAACGTCCAGCGGGTATGTTTCTACTGATTCTTGTGTTGTGTTGTGTTATGTTGTGTCATTTCCAAACGGAGAATCCATGCAAAAACGTGCGAAAGGGTGCAAATTCGATGAAATGATTGAATGCATAAAGTGTTGCAGTGCATTCTCTTGCGTATTTGCAAATGTGGTCTCGAAAACCACTGAGCACGCAAGTGCTCCCAGGGTTCGAATCCCTGCCTCTCCGCCAACTTTGGTTCACGGGCCGTTGGGGCGCCGGCCTCTGCCAGGTAGCGGGCGCGGCTTCCGCGCCCCGTGTCGGTCCCAGGAAGGCGACGCGCTCTCCGGTGCGGGCAAACCGCGCCGCCATTCGCCCAGCGGCGGGGCTCGACGGAGTCTCGCCCTCCAGTTCCATGAGGATGGGCGCGCTGATTTCAGCGTTGGCGCAGCCAGAGTTCCAGAATCAGGGTCATGAACAGGGTGTAGCTGTGGTCCGCCCGGTCTTGCTCGTGCTCATCGAAGAGCTGTCGGAGTCCTTCCGGACGAAAGATGTCCAGCCGAACGCACTCGCCGTCGAACAGCGCATCCCGCGCGGGGGCCCGCCACTGGTTTCGGAACCACCGGGCCAGGGGGACGCCGAAGCCCATTTTCGAGCGTCCGACAATACCCGATGGAAGGTGCCCCCCCAAGGCGTCGGTGAGAATTCGCTTGCCGCGGTTCCCCCGCAGCTTCCATGCGTGCGGCAGCGAAAGTGCCAGGTCCGCTACGTTCGGATCGAGAAACGGACTGCGCACCTCCAGGGCCTGGGCCATCGAGGCGCGGTCCACCTTGACCAGGATGTCGTTGGGCAGGTAGGTGCGGATGTCCAGCTCCATGATGGAGTCGACCAGCGGGGGATGGTCGCGGTATGCTTGTCGGAGAACGCGGTCCGGTTCAAAGGGCCGTTCGGGCGTGCCCGGCTCGCGCAGCCGCTCGCCGAACAGCAGGTCGGCACAGCCCTCGGGGAAGCGGGAAATCACGGCCAGGTACTGCTCGACGCCGTCGCGGTCGCTGATCTCGACCAGTCGGCGCAGTCGTCCGAGGGGAGTGCGTTCCTCTGTTTTCGGCGGCAGCGCGGCGAGCAGGAGTTTGCGGAGTCCGCGGCGCAGGGCAGGGGGCACGAGCGTGTACAGGCGAAGCCAGTGCATGATGCGATAGCGGTCGTAGCCGCCGAACAGCTCGTCCGCGCCGTCGCCGCTCAGAGCCACCGTTACATGGCCGCGCGTGAATTCGGCCAGCAAGGCGGTGGGCAGCATGGAGGCATCCCCGAACGGTTCCTCGAAATCGACCGCAATGCGCTCCAGAAACGCGAAGTCGTCGGCGCGGACTTCGCGAAAATGGTGTTCAGTGCCGAGATGCTCCGCAATCCGTTCGGCATGCCTGCGCTCGTCGTACTTGGGATCGGAAAACCCGATCGAGAACGTGCGGATTTGCTCGGCGCTCCGCTCGGCGGCCAGAGCGCAGACCACGCCGGAGTCGACGCCGCCGGACAGAAACATCCCCACCGGCACGTCGGCGACCAAACGACGCTCGACCGCCGCACCCAGCCGTTCCGCCAGTTCTTTGCGAGCCTCTTCGTAGTCGCCCGTGAAGTCCGCCGTCACCGACGGATATCCGTACGATTCGATGCGCAGTTGCCCGTCCCGCCACAGCGCCCAGGACTGCGGGGGCAGTTTGCGGACTCCGCAGTAGACCGACTCCGCTTCGGGGATGCTTTGATACACCATGTACTCGCGAAGCGCCGCGGCATTGAGGTTGGTGTCGATCCACGGCACGACCGCCAGCGACGCCGGCCCGCTCGCAAATGCGAACTTCGCACCGTCCACCGCGTAGAACAGGGGCTTCTGCCCGAAGCGGTCGCGGGCACAAAAAAGCCTCCGCTCCCTCACGTGAAGGATGGCGAAGGCGAACATGCCGTTGAGATGGCGAACACAGTCGGCGCCGAGGTCTTCGTAGAGATGCAGGATCACCTCGGAATCGCTGTGGGTGCGAAACTGGTGCCCCTTGCTCTCCAGGCGGCTGCGGAGTTCGCGAAAGTCGTAGATTTCGCCGTTGCAGACCAGCGCCAGCGAGCCGTCCTCGTTGAGAATCGGCTGGTGTCCGCCTTCGAGGTCGATGATCGACAGCCGCCGGTGCAGCAGCGCGCAGCCGTTCTCGCGCAGCATGCCGCCGTCGTCGGGACCGCGTTTTACCAGCGGTGCCGACATGCGCTCCAGAAGCACCTCATCCGCGCTGCCGTTCGGATCAATCAGACCTGCAATGCCGCACATGGAGGGACACCGTAATGTTGCTGGGGCCAACCGTGGCACTGGCTTTCCAGCAGGTGGCATTGGGGCCGAACGTGGCACTGGCTTTCCAGCCGGTGGCATTGGGGCAGACCGTGGCACTGGCTTTCCAGCCGGTGCGTGGGCGTGTGGCTGGCACGGAGCGCACGAAACATGGAACGAGACTCATTGCATGGAAGAGGGAATCCGGATTCCCTCCTTTGGATGGACATCCACAGCTCCGCCTGAAAGGCAGAGCCACGATGGGCCGGTCTGCCCAGCTCCGCCTGAAAGGCAGAGCCACGATGGGGCGGTCTGCCCAGCTCCGCCTGAAAGGCAGAGCCACGATGGGGCGGCCCATATCCGCTCAGATATCCACGTCTTTGTCCAGGCCGTCGACACCGAACAGGTCGCGTTCCTGCAGTGCGTAGTCGGCCATGTAGGCAATGTCCTTGTCGTCGGCCTGCATTAGGTCGTGGAGCAGCTCGTCGCTGTTTTTCGGGTGCACGCGGGCCAGGGCTTCGATCGCGGCTATGCGCGCGTCCTTGTCGGCTTGCGGATTCGCGGCGACCTCGACCAATGTGTCGCCCGCGTTTTTGAGTTCGCGTCGTCCCGCGGAGCGCAGCGCTTCGCGTTGAATCTCGTCGTTCCCGCTGTCCAGGGCGGTCAGAATTTCCTCGTCGAAATTGGGCAGGAATCCCATGCAGAACACGGCGGTGGCGCGCCACTGCGCATCCTCCGATTGCCAGCAGTCCCGGACAGCGTCGGCCTGCCAGGTGCGTGGACCTCGCGCCGCTGCCTCCAGACAGCGGCGCCGCACCAGTTTCGGACGGTCGCTTTGGCGATACACCTCATCCAGGCAGCGCAGAATATCCTCGCAGTTCTGCTGCGTGAGTTCCTCCTCGGATGCCTCGAGGTCATCGAAATCATCGCCAAAATCGAGGTCCTCCCGGTAGATTTCCATCGTCGGCCCGAGGGCGACGGCGGCCGCGGCGGCCACGCTCGCGTCCCGGTCGCCGCGCACCAGCATCAGCAATGCGTCCGCGGACTCCGTATCGAGGTTCTGGCTCGCAACCTCGCAGGCCAGCAAACGCACGGACGTGTCCGAGTTGACCAGCCCGTCCAGTATCCACTGCGACGCCTCCTCGGGCCATTGCCACGGATCGGCCATGAAAAGTTGATTGAGTTTCTCGGTAAGATTGAACATGGTTGCGCTCTTTGTTCAGTGTGTTTTGAGGTTGTCCGAAGCTATAGTTCGGCAGTCTTTGCAAAGCCTGTGCGCATCCGAAGCAGGGGAACGGTTCGATCCCGTGCCGCTGGAGAGACTCCCGTCGAGCCGGGGTTGCGTACACTGGAAGCTCGGGCATCCTCTGAAGGCGACGCGCTCTCCGGTGCAGGCAATCCGCGCCGCCATTCGCCCAACGGCGGTGTTCGACGGAGTCTCGCCCTCCACGGGCCGTCGGGGGCGTCGGCCTCTACCACGTAGCGGGCGCGGCCTCCGCGCCCCGTGTCGGTCCCAGGAAGGCGACGCGTTCTCCGGTGCAGGCAACCCGCGCTGCCATTCGCCCAACGGCGGTGTTCGACGGAGTCTCGCCCTCGCGTCTCGCGCGTTCTGTCCCGCTGAGAGGGCGAGACTCCCCGTCAAGTACCGCCTATCGTCCGCAGCATTTCTTGTACTTTTTCCCGCTGCCGCAGGGGCAGGGCTCGTTGCGTCCGATTTTGGGGGTAGCCCGCCGAACGGGTTCGGGGGGATCCTCGGGGCACTGCTCCAGGCCGGCATGCGGGTCGTCCACGGGGCTGTCCCCCTCGTATCGTTCGTCGAAGGCACACATGAACTCGGAGACGGCGCCGAGGTCTTCCAGGTCAAACTCTCCGGCCTCGGCGGCGGCGACCGCGGCCGTTTTGGCGGGGTCCCAGCCGTCCCGGTCCTGCAGTGCGGCTTTGTACTGCTCCATGTGCTGCATGACCAATTGGGCGACTTCCTCTCCGTTTTCCAGCAATCCCTTTTCCTGCAGCTGTGGCAGGAGGTCGGCCAGAAGCCTGGGCAGGCGCTGGAGAATGGCTTGGGGTGCAACCACCTGGGTTGCCAGCGTTTCAACAAGGATATGGGGTATTCTCTCCGGAACCAGGCGAGGGGGTTCCCCCTCGTCGGCCTCGGGATCGTGACAGCTTGCGACAAGTGTGATCAAATGGTCGAACAGTTTGGCTTCGTTCTCGCCGAGCCCCCTCTTTGTGCGCCGGAGTGGGATTCAGCATCAGGGCCATGCGCAGCGTGCGTTTTTTGCGCTTCAGCTTCTGCAGCTTGGCGGCGGCGGCGAAGTCGAGCGGCGGCGGTTCCTCCTCCTCTTCATCGGGAGCGTGGAACAGCTCGGGTTTCATGGGCCATTTCGTCCACAGCGGCTGCCCTTTCTCGTCCCAGCCGTTCAGAAGAGGCAGGAAATCGGCTTCGATCATTTCCTCGCGGTCCCACGGCGCGTCGTTTCGCTCGCGCGCGGCGCGACATACCTCAAGTACTTGTCGAAGCAGGCTGAATGCCCATTCCCCGGTCGGTTCGTCGCTGACGATGTGCAGGGCCAGCCGCGGTGCGGTATGCGTGAGGTGGGGGTACCCGGCGCTGCATTTTTGGAAGATGCCCTGCGCCTTCATCCAGCGGCGTTCCTCGGGCGCAATGTCCCGGCTTGGCTCGAAGGCCAGGTATAGTGCCGGTACGTGGCACATCGGCTGCAGGTTGTCTGGCTCGTCACTATTCATGATCAGTAGTGCCCGCGCGAAAGAGCGCTCGCTTGGAAACAGCTGCAGCACCGATGTATCGTCTTCTTCATCCCCCCAGGCGTGCACGAAGGCGATGTCGTCCCACTCCGGGTTGGGGATCGAAAAGAAGTCGCTGGAGTTCATGCAGGACCACGGCGCGCATTCGCCGATTTCGCGCGCCAGCTCGTAGAGGTTTTGCCAGGTGAAGTCCGTGGGTGTGGTCATGGGAGGTCTCTCAGAGTTTTTGGAAAGGTCTGGGGCAGAAAACCATTTCTGAACAGGGTCTATCTGGCGAAGTTGCCGAGGACAAAGTCTTCGTAGGCGTCTCGTGACACGTGAGCCGCGGTTGCGTTCGGGTAGGAGCGGGTGAATGCTGCCGGCAAGGTCCGTTGCTTGCGGGGGTTCCACTTGAATTCGCAGGCCAGCAACTGTCCGTTCTGCTCCTCTATGTAGTCGAACTACCGGTAGGAAAGCGGGTGCAGATGGAACTCGAACTTCCGGCCGGTCAGGGGTTCCTGAATACGGTCCGCCAGTTCGAAGGCGGAAGACCCGGTGGCGACGGTCTGCACCTCGGGAATCTCGTCCACCAGCAATTTGATGGTCAATCCGATGTTCGGAATCCGCTGCGCCTCGTCGATGAAAATGGCATCATGCCCGGCGCAAAGCATGCGCAATTGGCTCGATGTCGCATTCTCCAGAGAGGAACGCACATCCGGTTCGTCGCCGTTCAGACGAAGCACGCGTTCATAGCAATTCTCAAGCAACGCGCGCACCAGTGTGGTTTTTCCCACCTGCCGGGCGCCGAACACAACCACGGCCTTGCCTTGTCCCAGCCGCGCGCGAATGGATTCGTATAGATTCCTGGTGATCATAATCGCATTATAATCAAAAGGGGGGTATCCACTTAACGCAAGTGGCCCTACATGTTGTGTTATCTGTCAA
>CAZSBQ010000215.1:0-6781 GCA_964604795.1 uncultured Victivallales bacterium
GAAGTGTAGGCAGATCTTTTCTTAGCGCCTGACCATTGACTCGGACACCATGGTCGCGTGGCAGCAGCCCGGTGAATATCGTCGCCCGTGCCGGCATGCAAACGGGGTTGTTGCAGCAGGCGTTTCTGAACAGGGATCCGCGTGCCGCCAGCCGGTCTAGGTTCGGGGTTTTGACGAGTGGATTCCCCGCGCAGGCCAGGTGGTCGGCCCGCATCTGATCCACGCAGAAAATGAGAACGTTATTATTTCTTCTAGAGGTTCATCCTTCATCGCTATTCTCGCTACAGAGTTCCATTGGCGTGACAAGGGCCGGTGTGAAGAGTCCCAGTCGGTTGTTTATTATACGAATATGTTCGAACTTGTTGGCATTGGCAATATGGCGGCAGTTCCATGTAAGCAGAAAGTCGCATTTGTGCAGCGACGCAAGTGCCAAGTGCGCGGCATCGCCCAGTCGATCTTTCGGCATGAGCTGGTGCTTGATGTACACAGTCGGTTTCATGATGGGTTCTAACATAACCTTATCGGCCGTTCAGTGCAATGGGGTGCTCATTTTCTCCGTTCCTCCTCGTCTCGCTCCCTGGGGTGCGTTTTATGGTGGGTTTCGCGGAGGTCGTTGATGTGGAGTTTGACGTAGTGCTTGAGGGTGTCGAGGTCCTCGTGTACGAGCAGCCGGCTGACGTGGTAGAGATTGGCGTCGCCGCGGACGAGTTCGCTGACTTATCGCGGCTCCGAGTGGTTGAGCGCCGGATACTCGCGGCCTGCGATCAACTGTCCGTTGCGGACGAAGCCTTCGGGGCGGTCGGCCAGACGATGTATGAGTCGGTGACGCCAGATTTTCAGTTCGGCGGTATGGGTTGCGTTTTGTGCGAGGTCGTATTTTTCCTGTGGATCGGTGTCCAGATCGAACAATTGTTCATCGCCGTCCAGCGGCCGCCAGATATACTTGACGCGGCCGTCGGTCAAGGCGTGATAGCCCTGTTCCTGGCTGTAGCAGGGTGCGTGTTCCATGTGCAACCAGTCCCGAATGTTCTGTGGCTGGCCGCGCAGCGTTTGCGCGAGATCGACACCGTCAACCACTTCGGGGCATGGGACATCGGCCAGCGCCAGCAGCGTGGGCATGACATCTTCCAGGCAGACTGGTTGCGAACATCGCAAACCCGGCTGGAAGGCAAGTTCCGGGGATGCGCCGAAGATGAAGGGGATATTGGCCGCGCCCTCGTACGGTTCGCACTTGCGGAAGAAGTCGTGGTCGCCCAGCATTTCGCCGTGATCGGCAACGAATGCGACGATCCAGGAGCGGCCCAGTTTTTCGCTTCTTTTGGTGAACGCTTCGATCAACGGTCCGATGCAGGCGTCGATATGATCGATGGCACCGTAATAGCCCGCCTGCGAAGCGCGCAACGTTTCTCCGCTCAGATGAACACGATGCCCCCCCGGATCACCACCGGGCGGCGGCGGCCGGGGCGTGAGCCATTCGCCCCGAGCCGGATCGGGGAGATCGCGTTGCGCCGCAGTTGCAAAGTGTTTTTTGGGTGGGAACAAAGGGGGATGCGGGGCGTAGAACGAGGTGGTGAGAAACAGGGGCTTGGCGTCGTCCGCCCGGGCGATTGTCCGTTGCGACTGATCGACCGCCCACTCGGTCGGGTGCAGTTCGTCGGCCAGCGGCCAGGGCATGGCCTGCCAGTGGTTGTAGGTTGTGCCGAGGTTTTCGACGAGTTTCTTGATACCCCCTGTTTCCGGCGCTTTCTCGCGCAGGAACTGGTCATACTCGTCGTTCTCGATATAGGTCGAACCGAGAATCGTGGTTTGATATCCACACTTTCCGCTCTCCGGGGGCTGATGCATTTCGCGCCCGACGAGGGAGGTGGTGTAGCCTGCCTCCGTCAGCACGCCCGGCAGCGACGGCGTGGAAAGCGGCTTGGCCGCGAACCCGACCACGCCGCTGGTTTGCGGGTGGAGCCCGGTCAGCAATGCATAGCGTGCGGGGATGCAGGATGGCACCGTGGCGTAGGCGCGGCGGAAGAGCACACCGTCGTCCGCCAGTCGGTCGAGGTTGGGGGTTCGGACACCGGGATGACCGAGGCATGACAGGCAATCGCCGCGCATCTGATCGGGCATGATCAGCAGAATGTCGGGTTTTGTTGAGATGTCGCCGCTTGTCTTGTGAGATGTCATCTGAAAAGATTCCTTGTTCTCGAATGGTCTGTGCCTGTTGCTGTTTTTGTGGCGCGACATCCTGGCCGCCGCAACTGAACTTGAGTTCAACCTTCAGGTTGCGCATTTCAAGCGAAGCAAGAAATACACCCGACGCGTTGCCTGCACCACGCCGTCTGGGACGCAGCAAGACGGGCAATGACTGATTTTCGTTGTTTGACATCGCGACTTCGAGACGCCAGGCGACGTTTAGACTGGGTGATCGAGAATTTTGGCGTTGTGCCGATCGGCGAGAATGAAGAGCATGTTTGGAGCGGGTGTGGATGTGAACATTGTTTTTCCGTTCATGGCTTAAGTTCCATTTCAAGCATCCATCCCTGAACAGAATCGGAAGGTGCCAATTCACCTGGATCGCGCCCGGATTTGGACCGGATTTGGCCGAAACGATTGAGCAAAACCACAGGCGTAGCTGAGCTACGTTGAGGATTTCGCGATTGAGGCGCGGTCAAAGATGCCCAAATCCGGGATGCGTGATGGCAAATTGGTGTTTTCTGACTCCCTTAGTCATTATTGCTTACCATCTACTCCATGACCGCGTCCGGGCCGACCGTCATGGTCTCGTCGATCTCTTCGAGGTTCAGTGATTCCGGAACGACAATAATTTCGGCGGTGATTGGGCGGAAACCGTCGGGTGCCAGCAGCGTGCAGCGCACCAGCGCGGGGGCTCCGCCTTCCAGCGCCTTAAGAACTCCTTCGTTCAGGGGAATGTGCATCTCGGTTTTTTCCCCGGGCGGACAGGCCACGGGGATGTCCTCGAATTTCCGCATCATGGTTCCGTAGCGGCCGCCCCCGTTCTGCTGCACTCGCAATGTGCATTCGTTGAGATCAATGGCATTGTACTGGTTCCAGATGGCAAAGCTGATATCGGTCTGGCCCTTGCTCCAATTGAGTCGCTGCGGGAACCAGACCGGGCTGAACAGCACGCGCAACGCCCAGAAAAATGGTTTCGGCAGGAGGTCGGCGGTGACCACGCCCCAGTTGGCGTCCTCGCCCCAGCGCACCCACCCCCAGGGGTTGCCTGCCTCGGCGCTGCCCGCCCCGCAACTGAGCCACGGGAAGTAGGCGCCGCCCAGGCAGGTGGGTTCATGCCGCATAAAGCCCCATTCGCGGCGCAGCCGTTCCTCGAACGCCTGCAACGTGCTTTTCCCGGAAAGAACGTTCTCAGGCACGTCGGTGATGATCGAGCAATGCGGATGGTGCAGCAGATCAGGCATGGCATTGAAAATGCCGTACTCGCTGCTGAACCAGACGCCGGACCAGCCGCGTTCGAGCGCCCATTCCTTCGTGTGTGTCGCCATGTCCGCTTTCCAACTGTTGGGATTCTCAACCGCACCTTCCTTGAGAAAGCGTTTGATATGGCGGAAGCTGTAGTGGGTGTCGGCAATATCACCTACACGCAGCTCGATGATGCCGTCGATGGCATTAGCCGGTCCCGGTGGCGGGAACATGGTAGGCCGACTGGGATCAAGGCGCTTGCACAGCTTGTCGAATTGACGCAGATGGTTCCAGCCCGCCTCGGCATGCTCCGGAGTGTTCGGCATGTTCTCGTTGCCCACACTCCACACCATGACCGATGGATGATGCCGGTCGCGGCGCACGCCGCTCTCGATCCGAAGCAAGGCGGGGGGAACCCATTCAGGGTCATGGATGTAATCCGTTCCCCAGTCCACGGGCAGCTCCTGCAAGAGATAGATGCCCAATTCATCGCACAAATCGGCCAGACAGCGGGGCCCGAGAAAGTGCGTGCGGATAGCGTTGACGTTGGCCTTTTTCATTAGTTCAAGATTCCGGCGCAGCCATTCCTCGGGCGTGTGCATGCCGTGGTCCGGATGAAATGTCAGATGATTGACGCCGCGAAACTTGACGGGATTGCCGTTGAGCTTAGCTCCATCCGGACTCAGTTCGAACCTCCGGAAACCGGTACGCCAGGAAATAATTTGGTCCGGCTGACCGGGAACCGTCAAGGTGATCACAACCGGATACATGATCGGATATTCGTCGTTCCACAACTTTGGATTAGCGACGGACAGCGAGACTCCCGCGTTACCATCCACGACCTCCGCGCTTGTCCCAACCGCGCCGACCGTTACTTCAACTTTCGCGCCGGGCACCGGGTTGGCGACGGAAATCGTGCCGCTCAACGTTCCGGAGGTTAAATCCGCATCCAGTTCGCTGATCAAGTGATGTTCGACGATATGACAAGACTCGACGGCAAACAGTGTAGCCGGTTGCGCCAAGCCTGCGAATTCGAGCGCGTGCCGGACCATGTCCATCTGCACGAATTTGTGACGGCGAATCAAACGCACGGCGACCAGCGCCTCCTGCCCGGGTTCCACCAAATCGGTTACGTCGAATTCGACCGGGGTGAGCCCGCTCATGTGCTCGCCGAGCACTTGCCCATTGATGAAAAAGCGCCCCCCCGGGAACACTGCGTCAAAGCGTAGGATGATTCGCTTCCCCTGCCAGTCAGCCGGCACTTGAACTGTGCGCCGCAGGACGGCGCCGTCAGCCGGACTGATATGGGTCAGCGTGACACGGTCCCAGCGGGGAATTTCTCTGCCCTCAGCTTCGGGATTGGCATAGAACACCTTGCCCGGCTGATGTGTCGATTCCCAGTCGCTGTCAGCCGTCGTCGGCATCGCCAGTTCTGTTTCATCTTTGACCGCGAACGGCCACCTGGCAACCTTCCATTCGCCGTTCAGACTGCGTGCCATATCGATGTTGTCGAGCTGCGGAGTTTGCTGAATCGTTGCCGGTGCGGGAACCATAGCCATAATCCTTATTTAGATTTAATTCGGTACTGTCACAGATCGATACCGTAGGCCACGCCCGAGGATATGCAATCCAAATCCACTGCCTCGGTCAATGGATTCTCTCAGGATCGCAGAAGCCCAGGCGCAGGCGGCGGCACATCCTTCATCGGTTGCATGTCATATGCAGCACATTGGCAAGGCGATTACGCCTGCTTGAGGGTTGCAACCGCCAAGGCGATTTTCTGATTCAGGCGCGACCCGACGCTCATAAAGAGATAGAGATGCTCGGATGTGCGAAGCAGAAAGGGGTCGCTCACGCGTGCGTTGCCATCCCCTGCCTCATCGTGCCCCATCAGCCGTCCCAAGTAGAAAGACTGATCCAGTTGTGGGGTGACACGATAAAGGTAGAGGTCGGAGATCGGCGAGTACTCGGGAGAATCCTCCTGATTAGCGAAACACACGAGGTACGGCTCACCCTTCCACTCGAAAAGGGAACCAGGTCCCATCTGATTCGTTCCGGCGGGAGGCGTGATAAAGGGTGACGGATCTGTTTCCCACCGACGGCCGTCTGGCGACCAGGCGCGATAAATGTTTCGGCTCCCTTTGCAGTTGCCCATAATGAACATGAAATAGGGCCCTTGAGCCGAGGCGGTTGTATGACGGAAAACACGAGCGTAGGAGGCCTCAGTCAGTCCAGCCTCAAACATCGTCGTATCGACGACGCTTCCATTATACTCAAAGTGAACGCCATCCGTGGACACCGCCAGTCGGGTCGTGTCGTTCTCCCCATGGTAGTAAAGGAAGAGGTGCTGCTCTTCCGAATTCCATACCGCGTGGGGGCTGCTGACATGACTTACCCGATGGTGCGGCGGCCAGTCGGCGGCGATGATAGGATTGCGTTCGTATTCATGCCATGGTCCCTCCAGTTCATCCGCGCAGGCCAGACAAATCCCACCCGGCGCATCATGAGGGGCATAGTACAGATAGTACCGCGCCAGTGCCTTTTCGTGAAAGCACCCGGTTTCCATCACGCTTGGATGGATGATGTCGGGGTGAGGGCTATACCGAAGTCGCTCCGGCGTGAGGATCACCCCGTGGAATCGGAACGAGGCAAACATTCCATGCCCTATCCCCGCAAGATCACTATTATGTTCCTGCCTATTGAAATCTGCCATTTGAATTTCCTTCTGTTGCGCCAAAAACTCTAAGGGAGTCGGAAGGCACCAATTTCCCTGGATCGCGCCCGGATTTGGACCAGATTTGGCCGTAACGATTGAGCAAAACCACAGGCGTAGCTGAGCTACGTTGAGGATTTTGCGATTGAGGCGCGGTCAAAGATTGCCCAAATCCGGGATGCGTGATGATAAATTGGTATTTTCCGACTCCCTAAGAGGAGCGCAACGTACGAGCGTCCAGTGCGTCTTGAGGGGAGACACCCGAGGTGCCGGGATCAACGACCCCGGCTCGACGGAGTCTCGCCCTCCAGGCGGGTACGGTCCGCGCGTGGCGCGCTGGAGGGTGAGAGTCCCCTCGAACCCCGCCGGTTGCCGAACGGCGGGGCCGGTTGCCTGCACCGGGGAACCCATCGCCAACGGGAGGCCGACACGGGGCGCGGAGGCCGCGCCCTCTACTTGGCAGGGGCCGGCGCCTCGACGGCCCGTGGGAGGGCGGGAAGGGGGCGGAGGCCGCGCCCAACACATAGTACAGGCCGGCGCCCTCGACGGCCGATCCCCTCTTGGCCTTAAATAAAAAAGAGCCGGCAACGTGCTACTTTCCCGCGGTACTTCCGCAGTATCATCGCCGCTGAGGGTCTT
>CAZSBQ010000216.1:0-6767 GCA_964604795.1 uncultured Victivallales bacterium
ATTATTGTATGGGGAGTCAGTAATCAGTAATCAGTGATCGGTTGTCAGTGATCGGTCATCAGTGATCAGGGTCATCAGTGATTAGTTATCAGGAGGTCGGAACCCGGAACTCATGCACCACTCACCATACCCGCTTCGTTCGTTGTCCTGTTGGCTGATTGCTCTCGGCCTTGCCGCGGAACTCGCGCCTTTGCCCGCGAACGGGGCGGCCATCAAGCTGAATACCGTTGGCGCCCGCGCCCGCGGCATGGGAGGCGCGTTCACGGCACTGGCCGACGACGCGACGGCCGCCCACCACAATCCGGCCGGGTTGACCGATGTGACCGCGAAGGAGGTTCAGTTGGGGCTCGGTCTGAAATGGCTGTCCGCGGAATACGATCCTGTCAACAACCCGACCGAATCGAACGATGTCCACACGCTGGTCATTCCCGGCGTGGGCGCCGCCATGCCCCTGAGCGAGAAGGTTCACATCGGGTTTCTCACCTACGTCCCCTACGGCCTTCAGCTGGATTGGGACGACAATGCCGCCCATCGGTACAATGTGACCTACGACGAGCTTAAGGTGGTCAACGGCGGAGTCGCCGTGTCGCGAAAGGTCAGCGACACATTTTCGGTGGGCGCCGCCGTGTTTCTCGGGCGGGCCGAACTGACCTTGGAACGCAAGGTCCCCAACCCCGGTCCGCCCCCGCCCGATCTTTCCTTCGATGCCGACGGCGACGACAACTCTCATGCCTTTCACCTCGGCTGTCTTTGGCGTCCCGCCCCGAATTGGCGGGTGGGGGCGACCTATCGCTCTCAGCAGCGTCTCTCCCTTGAAGGGGAGGCGAATCTGAGCAATGGGGGCAGCGACCGTTGGAGTATGGATTTGGACCTGCCGCGCAGTGTTTCGCTGGGCTCCGCCTGGCAGATAAACGACGATTGGCTTGTCAGCCTGCAGGCGGACTGGGTCGACTGGTCAAGCATCAAGTCGCAGGACATGGTCTTCAGCACCGGTGCGCTTCCCATGGATCGGGACTGGGACGACCGCTGGCAGTACAGGCTCGGGGTGGAACGACGGCTCACGGACTGCTGGGATGTCCGCTTCGGCTACTCCTACGATCCTTCCCCGGTGCCGTCCCACACGCTGGACCCGATGATCATGGACATCGAACGACACATCCTTTCGCTGGGAGTCGGATTCCAAGCGGGTCCCTGGACCCTCGACGCCGCCTACGAGCGAACCTTCGCGCTTGACGACAAGACGGCCTCCAACAGCTTCCACACCTTTCCCACAAACGGCGAATACAACGGGCACATCGACACGATCGGCCTGTCGTGCACCTACCGCTTCCAATGATTCGATGTCCGCAGAATTTGGCCGGAAGCCGCCTCCGGGCTGTACAAAAAGAGAGAGTATAGTTCTGAGTTCAAACGCATCCGACGAGCGAGCAACTTCAATCGGGAGCAAGCGGCGATGAAGGCATTGGTAGCCGAAGACGATCGAATTTCGCGGCGGATTCTCAGCGCCACTCTGGAGAAATGGGGTTACGAGGTGATCGTGACCGTCGACGGCAAGGAGGCGCTCGACGTCCTGCTGCAACCGGAGCCCCCGCGATTGGCCGTACTCGATTGGATGATGCCCGAAATGGACGGGGTCGACGTCTGCCGTCGGCTGCGACAAATCCCGACGGACAGCCCCCCCTACATCATCCTCCTAACCGCGCGCGGAGAAAAGGATGATATTGTCGAGGGCCTTGAAGCCGGGGCGAACGACTACTTGGCCAAGCCCTACGACCCGCAGGAACTGCGCGCCCGCGTCAACATCGGACGGCGGATGGTCGAAATTCAGCAGCAACTGGTCGACCGAGTAAACGACTTGCAGAATGCCAGGCAGCGCCTGGCCGAAGCCCGCGACCGCGAGATTCAAATTGCCGGGCGGATTCAGAAATCGCTGCTGATTGGCCGACCCCCCGGTTCCGTAAACGGTCTGCAAATCGCCGCCACGACGATTCCCTCCAAGCAGGTGGACGGCGATTTCTACGACTTTTTTCCTTTGAGCGACGAAAGTATGGACATTGTGATCGGCGATGTCATGGGCAAAGGCGTTCCGGCCGCGCTCCTGGGGGCGGGAACGAAGGGCAATATCCTGCGCGTTCTCAACGGACTGCTGCCCGCCGCGCAGGGGGCCGACCTGCCTCGCCCGCGCGAAATTGTCGGCGCACTGCATGCCTCCATGGTTCGGGAGTTGATGGATTTGGACAGCTTCCTTACTCTGTGCTACGTCCGAATCCGCCGCAGGGAGGGCAGGCTGCTGTGCGTGGACTGCGGACATACCGGAATCCTGCACTGGCGGGCTGCCGAGAAATGCTGGCGCACGGTGCGCGGCACCAATATGCCGATGGGATTCTCCTCGCGCGAGGCCTACCAGGAAGTCGAGGAGGACTTGGCCCCGAAGGACCTGCTCGTGTTCTTCTCCGACGGCATCACCGAGGCGAAACGAGCCGACGGAACGATGTTCGGTGAAGAACGCCTTGCGGCAACGATTCGTCCGTACGCGAATCGCCCCGTCAGCGATATACTTGAGAAAATCCAGGAGGCGGTTGTCGAATTCACCGACGCTTCCGCCTTGACGGACGATTTGACCTGCATCGTCGTTCGCGTCGACGAGGACCGCCAGGAAAACCGCCTCGCGGTCAAGGACATCACCCTGCCCGCCAAAATCGACCGCCTGCGCGAGCTGCGCGCCGCTCTGACCGAGTTCTGCGACCAGGCTGAACTCGCCGGCATGACCGAGCAGGCGTGCAGCCTGCTCCTGCTGGCAACCCAGGAGTTGGCGTCGAACATCATCGAACACGCCTATCAGGACAGAGAAGACGGCACCCTCCACATTCGAATGGAGGCATTTGCCGATGCCGTGCGAGTCACGCTCACCCATGAAGGCGACGCCTTCGTCGCCACTCGGCCCGCAATGCCATCCCCCGAAGATGCCCAGCCCCACGGCTACGGACTGTTCATGATCGACGCCGCCGTCGACGGCTGTTCCTACGGAACCGACGAGCAGGGAAACAACTACGTATCCGTCCTCAAACTGATCGGCGGCGCGGAAGAAGAGCAGCCCTGACCCCAAAGGAGCGAACATGAAAATGCTGCTGATGATGACCGTGTTGTTTGTCGCCACCGGCATGACGCAGGACCGGCTTACCCCACGCGTCAAGTTGTGGCTGCTGAGTATGATCATCGTGATTGTCCTCTACAAGTACACCACCTTTTAGGGGAATCCGAAGCGGAACTCTCATGCGCACGGACAAGCGATCAATTTCAGCTCAGGAGGTTCAGGCGGTTGACCTGCAGCCGAGCGCGTGGCGCATCCCTCTGCTTCAAATCGGGGGTGCCGTCGGGGCCTCCGTCGTGGTTGCGGGCATCATCGTTGCGTTCAACGGGGGGATACTTTTGCCGTCCCTGATCATTGTCGCTCCCTTGGCGCTGCTGTTCCTTGTCGCCCGCCTTGAGCTGGGGATTTATGCCCTTCTGGCTTCGGCCATGCTGTTGGAGCAATTTCAGATTTTCGGCATTGGCATGCCGCTCACGGCGCAGGTTCCGGTCTATCTGAATCTTAGCACCATCACGGGCATCGGACCGCTGGTGATGAATCCCGTCGAACTGATTCTGGCGACCATGATCGCCGCCTGGGCTCTGCGGGCGGCATCCTCGCGCGAATGGCATTTGCGTCCCATTCCGCATTTGGAGACTGCGGCCCTGTTTCTGGCGGTTTTGCTTTTCTATACGGCCTATGGTCTGGCTCGGGGCGGCGACTTCAAGGTCGCCCTGTGGGAAATTCGGGCACTCTACTACTTGTGCGGCGTATTCTTTTTGGCGACGCAGGTTGTCCGCACCGAGCGACAGGTTCGCGTGTGCCTGTGGATCATCATCATCGGGGTCAGCATCAAGGGCATGCAGGGCTGCTATCGTTTCTTTGTGGAACTCGGGGGCAGCATTGAGGGAGCGAACGCGATCACCAGCCATGAGGACGCGCTTTTCATGGCCGTTGCGTTCACGTTTATGGGTGCACTGTTTCTTCTGGACGACTGGCGCCGGGCGGAATTCCATGTGCTGGCGGCGGCATTTCCGACGACCTTTCTGACCTTCATCCTTACGCAGCGGCGCGTGGCCTATGGGATTGTTGTCTTCAATCTGCTGATTGTCTTTGCCCTGCTGCCGAAGGCCCGCAAGGTTTTTGCGCTGAAGTGCGCGCTGCCGCTCGTTCCGGTCCTGGTCCTGTACACCGGCGTGTTCTGGAACAGCTCGTCCACCCTGGCCATGCCCATTCAGCAGGTCCGCTCCATCTTTGAAGAGGGCGAAAATGAAGACACGTCCAACATCTATCGAAAAATCGAAAACTACAACGTGGAGCAGACCATACGGCAGAATCCGCTCGGAGTCGGTTTCGGGAAAAAATACCTCATCCTCATCCCACTGCCGGAAGTGGACTTCCCGCTCTGGGACTACATCCCGCACAACTGCGTATACTGGATGTGGGCAAAAACCGGGTTCTTCGGATTCCTTGTTTTCTGGCTGTTCTTCGGCACCTACGCCGTTCAGGCGATCATCGACTACCGAAACGAGTCCAACACCTTCCATCAAGCCGTATGCCTCATGGTGGCAACTTTCATCATTGCACAGATGGTTGTTGCATATTACGACTTGCAGATTACTTTCTACCGCAACATGATCTATCTGGGTACAGCCATGGCCCTCCCGATTGCCCTGAAAAATCGAGATACGCACTGTGAAGGAGACGGGGAAAATGCCAGGTAAGACAAGCCGCGCGCTTCGAAATTCGGCCATCCAGGGCACCTCTCAGATCATGACCTGGGTGCTGTCCTGGGTTCTATTGGTCGTGCTGCCTCGCTTTTTGGGGGACGAAGGGTTCGGAAAACTCTTCCTTGCTCTTTCCTATTCGATGGTCCTCGGCACCGTGATGAACCTGGGGATCAACAAGTTTCTGGTCAAACAGGTTGCCATTCTTAATCCGGCGGGTGCCGAAGGGGATGAGGTGAACGAGGCGCTCGTCCGGCTGCGCGAATTGCTGAGCAACGTCTTCGCCCTCAAGCTCGTGTTGTCCGTCGGCCTCTATGCCGTCATGGCCGGCATCGTCCTCCTGCTTCCATACGATCCGGACACTCGATCGGCCATCCTGATCATTTGCGCCGCCTCCTGCATCAACAATCTGACCCAGACCGCAGGCAGTGTGTACCACGGTCTTGAGGCCATGTTTCCGCCGAACGCCGGGCTGGTGGTCGAGAAACTCATTGCCACGGCGGGCTGCACCGCCTTGCTCCTGTCCGGCTACGGCCTGATCCCGGTGTGCTTCGTCTACGTGGCTGCCGCCCTGGCGAACGCCGTGGTTGTCTTCGTCCTCCTGCGTCGTCGCGTGCCCTTTGCGCTGGCCTGGCATCCCCCTGAAATCAGAGCCCTTCTGGCGGGAGGGGTTCCCTTCCTGATCTGGATTGTCTTCGGCGAGATTTACGTTCGCGTGGATGTGCTGATGCTGTCCTTCATGACGGACGAATCGGTCGTCGGCTGGTACGGCGCGGCCTTCCGAATCTACGCGACGCTGCTGTTTGTGCCGCACATGCTCAACACCGTTGTCTTTCCCCCGTTGGCCCGCATGGGGGCTGACCTTGAGGGCGACGCGGATTTTGCCGTCGCCACACGCCGCGTCATGAATCTGCTGCTGGCGGCCGTCATCCCGATCGGCGCCGGAGTCGCACTTGTGTCCAAACCCCTGGTTCTTCTGCTTTACGGCCAGGGGCCGTTCGAGAACAGCGTTCCGAGTCTGTGCCTGTTCAGCGCCTGCATTGTCCTGGTCAGCGTGGACGTGGTGTTCGGCTCCGTTCTCATCGCCAAGGGGAAGCAGAAGGTCTGGTCGTTCATGGCCATCGCCGCGGCGGCCTTCAATCCCGCTCTCAATCTCTGGCTCATCCCCCTCACCGAAGAGGTGTGGCAGAACGGCGGCATCGGCGCCGCGGTGGCCACACTGGCCACCGAGGGACTTATGCTGACGGGGGCTCTCTCCCTCATCCCCAAGGGCGTGCTTTCCCGGCAATGGCTGCTGACCGCCGCAAAAGCCGGGGCAGCCGCCGCCGTCATGGTGTCCGTTGTCCTGTGGAGCGGGATTCAGAACCTGGCGGCCATGGTGGTGCTCGGCGGCGTGCTGTACGCATGCGCCGCCGCACTTCTCCGGGTTCTGCCTCCGGAGGACATCGCGCACCTTCTGCATGCGGCGGGCCTGCAGGACCGCCTGATTCCTTTGCAGCGAATTCTGGGAGTGAAACGATCATGATTTCGAAACTGCTGGTCTACATCACCAACCACCTTGTCGCCCACCTGCCGTTTTTCGCCCTCCGACATGCCTGGTATCAGCGAGTGCTCGGCGTTCGGATGGGCAAGGACTGCTCCATCCTCATGGGCTGCTTCCTCTATTTCTACCGCCCCTTCTCCCGTGCCGAGAACAAAGTCGTCATGGGACCGAACTGCATTGTCAATCGCCGCTGCACGCTCGACGGACGCGGCGGCATCGAAATGGGAGAAAACGTCAGCGTCTCTCCGGAAGTAATGCTGATCACCTCCGAACACAAGGTCAGCGATCCTGACTTCGGGATCGAGGACAAGCCGATTGTCCTGCGCGATTACGCCTGGATCGGCAGCCGCGCGATCATCCTGCCCGGCGTGACCGTCGGCGAAGGCGCGGTCGTGGCCGCCGGCGCCGTGGTCACCAAAGACGTGCC
>CAZSBQ010000217.1:0-6703 GCA_964604795.1 uncultured Victivallales bacterium
GAGTTCTGTACGTTCCGTTGCTTGCTATTGCCCTTTAGGCTGTCCGGAGGTGTTTGACAACCGTGCTATTCCCAGCTCCTGAGCGGTTTTCATAATTGCCCGAATGTGGCTTCGTTCCTCGTTGGTCACGGTCTTCACCTTTTCTTTCGCCTCGTCGGACGGCAGAATCCGCTCCGCTTCACGGAGGAACAGGATCGTTTCCTTTTCCAAGCCGATGGCCGCACGCAGGATGGCCGCCTCGTCGTCTTTCTTATCCCCCAATTCGGGCAGCTCAATATTGGCGTCGAGCAGGACCCGGAGATAGTCATTATACTCCGGATCAATTCCTTCCGGGGTTGCCCCGACGAGGGTCTCCTCCCGGTCGCGCAGCTCTTCGAACATCTGTTGATGGCGCTGTTCGGCCGCAGCGAGCCGTCCCAGAAGCTCTCGGACAAGCTTGCTGTCCGTTTTGCTCTGTGCGTCCGTGTAATCGCGGTATCCCTTCTTTTCCAGTTCAATCAAGGCATTAAGCACGTCTTCGAAAACAAACGTCTCTCTCATACCAGTATCCTCCGAATTGGATGTGGTCGGCCACCTCGGCTTCCGGGCCGAGGGTCACGCCGGCGAGCACCTCATCGCGGAAGGCCGGATATCCGGTCCGGTCCACGATATAGCCGACGTGTTCTTTCTTCACGGACTGATCGATATGGTTTTCCACGTAGCCATACAAATTCCTGAGCACTTGCACAACCACCTCTTGGTCCACCCAGCGCAGGAACGGTCTGGCAATGCGCGGATTCTGTTTTCCGGTTCGCCCCATGATCACAACGGAGAAGTAGCGCTTCGGGCTGCGGGTCATAGCGCCGGTCGGACAGGCCATGGTGCATTCTCCGCATCCGATGCAGCGGCGGGTGTCCCGTTCCACGTTGAAGTTGCGCATGCTCAACGCCTCCGTAACGCGTTTGCGGCAGTTTTTGACGCAGGCCTCACAGGAAATGCAGCGCGTTTCGTCGTACTGGGGCTCGGTCATTCCGATCACGCCGTAGTCCTGCATGTGCCCCTTGATGCAATCGTTGGGGCAACCGGTGCAGGCGATTTTGACATGGCGATGGTTGGGGTAGATGGCGGCTTCGATCCGACGGGCCAGGTCGGTCGTGTCGTAGTTTCCGTAGGGGCAGACCCGATTTCCGATGCAGGCGGAGACATTGCGAGTGCCGGCGGCGGGATATCCTTCGTCCGGCCGTTCCAGGTCCACACCTGCCGCCGCCTCAATTTCCGCGATCATCGGGGCGATGGCCTCATTCACGGCAGGCACTTCGGATAGGGGGATTCCGGGAATCTCGAAGCCCTGCCGAATGGTCAAGTGCAACGTGCCGTTGCCGAACCGTTCGGCGACGTCCTGCAGAATATGGAGGTGTTCCGCGTTAAGATGGCCCCCGGGGACCCGGATTCTGGCGGCCGTTTTGCCGCGCTCCTTGGTGATCCGGTAGGCGTTGCGGGTCAGTTCCTTGCGATCAACCATCCTGATTTTCTCCCTTGTAGTGGAATGCGGCGTCGTACTACATATGTCTGCATTCCTTCAGTCGATGAGTCGCTGGGCTTCTTTATAGGCGAATACGGGTCCGTCCAAGCACACGTACTGGTCCATGATCTTGCAGTGCCCGCATTTGCAGATGCCGCACTGCATGTTGCGTTCAAACGACAGCCACATGCGGTCTTCGGGGATGCCCCGTTTCAGAAATTCGTGGCTGGTAAACTTCATCATGGCGGGCGGTCCCACCACGAGTACGGACGTCTGCTCGGGGTTTCCCAACTCGATGCCGGGAACGAACTGGGTGATCAGCCCCTCGTTGCCCTGCCACTGGGGATCGGCGTGGTCCACGGTCAGCAGGAGACGCCGGACCTCCGCCCAACGGCGAATCTCGTCCCCGAACAGAATGTCGGGCGGAGTCCGGAATCCCAGGACAATATCAAGGTCCGCCAACTCGCTTGCATCCTCCACATACCGTTTGATCAGACTCTTGACCGGGGCCACACCAGTCCCGCCGGCAGCGATAATCAGGTGGTGCCCCGCGAATTCCTCGGTCGGAAAGCCATTTCCGTAGGGACCGCGAATCCACAGCCCGTCGCCGACCCGAAGCTGATGGACGGCTTCGGTCAGACGTCCAACCTTCCGGATCGTCAGCTCCATGAACTCCTCCCCAAAATCGCTTACGGAGAACGGGGCCTCCCCAGCCCCCGGCAGAGACACTTCAACGAACTGCCCGCTGACCAAGGGAAGTGAGCCGCCCAGTCGATACGAATAGTCGATCTCCGTGTGCTGAATGATGTCGGCGATCTCAAAGCGTCGCGATTTGTAGGTGTTGTCCGTCATGATTTCCTCTTCTCCACCAGCGCGGCCAGCTTGTTTACGCATTTCGAGTAACTGATGTATTCCGGGCAAACATCGTCGCAGCGCCCGCATCCCACGCACATGTGCCGGCCGAATCGCTGCTTGTAATCATAGACTTTGTGCAGGACTTTGAAGCGCATGCGTGCGCCGTAGGTTTCGCGGAAGACGTGTCCCCCTGCCATGTCGGTGTAGCCGTCCAGGTGGCAGCCGGTCCAGACCCGGCGACGCTCGCCCATCATGCGGTCGCTGTCGTGGAAAAGATCCTGCATTGTGAAGCAGCTGCAGGTGGGGCAGCTGGTATTGCATCGTCCGCATGCGATGCAGCGCCGCGAGTATTCCTGCCACATTTCATGGTCAAGAATCGATGCGTCGATTCCTTCGGAATCCGGAATTTCAACTTGCACGCTGTTCGACTCCGGGAACCGGGTTTCGAAGGGCTCTGCCTCGGGAAGCTCCGTGAAGCACGGCAGGAGGTCCTCGTCGCGCAGCATCATGGTGGCACCCTCGCCATGGACACGAAGCACGGCTTCGTAGTCATCCGTCCGGTCGGCCCCCATGGACATGCAGAAACACGAGTCGAACCCCTCCACGCATTCGATCATGAAGAACTTCAAGTGCTTCCGGCGTCGGTCATAGTAGTAATCCTTGTCGGGGCCGTTCTCAAGAAAAATCCCGTCCAACCGGTCAATCCCGTTGATGTCGCAGGGGCGGGCCAGCACGATGGCGGGGCGCGCCGGCGCTTTGGTCTCCACCGCCTCCCCCTCCAAAAAGCGGAACAGGCTCTCGCGGATCGGAAACACTGCCTCCTTCGGCGAAAAGAACGTCTTTTGGTCCCACACAATCTCGTCCCATGACGTCACCGTACGATAGCCGACAACGGGTTGCTCCGAGTGCCGCCCCTCCCGGGGCATCCTCGTCGGCGCCCAAACCTCGTGATCCTCGGACAAGCGGGTCAACAGCCGCGTGACGTCCTGCTTGCTCAACTCGTAATAGCGCTCATCCATACCGCAATTCCTATATATAAGCATCGTTAACGACGAACTCATCGTTGTTACTCATTGCCGATCAGTTCCATGGCAATGGCGTGATATTATAAGAACTTCGAACGGATCATGTCATCGTCTCCTTTTTTCTTTGACTGCCATCTATCCGGCATTATAGTACCACTTGACACAAATATCACTATAACGACTCCAAGTGAATTCGCAAATGACTCATGAAGATAGAGTAATTGAGGCAATGCGCGAGCAATTCGGCGCAGACCCTAAACGGATTGACCATGCCTTGCAGGTATTGAAGTGGGCAAAGCAAATCCTGAAGAGTGAGGGTGGTAATCGCATCGTGGTGGTCGCCGCGGCCATTTTGCACGACATCGGCATCCAGGAAGCTGAGCGCAAACACGGATCGAGTGCGCCCCGACATCAGGAGCTTGAGGGACCACCGGTAGCCCGGCGCATCCTCGAAGACTGCGGCATCCTGAACGCACAGGATACAGATCATGTCTACCGCATCGTCGGTTCGCACCACTCCGGACGTGATATCGATTCGCTTGAATTCAGGATTGTGTGGGACGCGGACTGGCTGGTCAACTTCCGGGATGTGTATCCTTGTGAATTCGGAACTGACTGCAAGACGCGCGGACGTCAATGCAAAAAACGCTTAGATAAGATTTTTCGCACGGTAGCCGGACGTGAATTGGCGGATGCCGCATTGCTGCCGGCTTTCGACGACAACATGAATTTGTGAAACAAGGAGAGAATGCTGATTTCACCTCGTCTCACTGGAAGTCCACGGACCGTGCATCAGACCTCGTAGTCGTGTGAACGGCAAATGCCAGGGCGACGAAGCCCGCCTGTGGTGCTGCGCCGTCCTCGACGCGCGGCGGTGACTCGGCTGGTTCGTCCGGGTCCCACAAGAGCGTGCTGGCAGCGTTCCGCAGGCGAAAACCAGCGGCCTCAACCAGATCGACCGTCTCCTGGACGGTTCGGAAGGTGGCCGACGTGTAGATGCGATGGCCCTCGGCCTTCTTCCGTGCGTAGAGCCGCCCCCACGCGCTGTCGGCGGGGACAATGCCGACGAGCAGCACGCCCTTTTCTGCCAGCACCCGGCGGCATTCCTGGAGCGCCGCCGCCGGATCCTCGATGAAGCACAGAGTCAAGGCCAGCAGAACACCGTCAAAGCTGCCATCCGGGAACGGCAGATTGTCCGCCGTCCCAAGATGCGTGCGCACGCCACGGCGAGCGGCGATCCGGAGCATGTTCGCGGCCGGGTCGATGCCCTCGCCGATTCCCAGACCGGCGGCAAAGCGCCCGCTGCCCACACCGATTTCGACCCAACGCCCATGACAGGTGCCGACGAGCCGTCGAAGACAGTCCAGCTCCGCCGCCAGGATGACCCGGCCCACGGGCTCGTCGTACCAGGCGTCGTAGTCGCTGGCTATGGTGTCGAACAGAGCGCTCACGATATGTACTGGGTGATAATCATGCCAAGTTTCATGGGACAGCTTCTTGAGTTCCGACTTCCCAAGTGCTGTAACGGACCGGATAGCGTGGAACTTCAGATATGAGGATTGCGCATCAACCACAACTTGAGAAATGGGTTGAAAAACGCCAGTTTGCCTTCGCTCTCAACGACAACCCGATCCTTCTGCAATCGATTGACGGCCTTGGTAATGGTTCCGGTGTTGGTAATCCCAGTCAATTCAGAGAAGTGTTTTGAGTAAAGCCTTATGTCGGGCTCTGCGGCGAGGCCGTGGAGACATCGCTTTTGAGTCGGCGAAAGTGCGTCTATGACCTGCTCGAAGTACTTTTGCTCTCTGGCGAAGATGACCTCGATCGCTTGTTCGAGATGCACCTTCGTCAATGTTGTGCCCGCTTCAGTCACCTCCCACAGGCAGTTGCACAGCTCCTGGGTGTCACCGGGATTGTCGGCAACCAAACTCAGTACGGTATGTATAAAAGTCTCGGAGGCAATCCGTTTGCCTTGTCTAAATTTGCTGGTCAGGAAGGGGGCGAAGTCGGATCGGGCAATCGGCCCTACAGGAACGGGTAACGCAGACTTGTGGAAGGGACTCTCCGGATCCCGAAAAATAGAATCCATGTCGCTTCGAGAACTGCCTGAGTAGATGTAGGCACAGTCATGGTGATTCTGGATCGATGCCCTGAGTTGCGCTAGTAGCGGCATTGCGCTGGGAATCTTCAGTACATCCTGAAACTCATCAAAAAAGACTAGCGGAGGCTTGCCTGGCAGGTTGCACCGGGTGAAATCGAGCAATTCGAGCAGGCTCTTCTCGTCAACACTTCGGTCACGGGCGGGTGCCAGCGACAGGGTCGGCTCCCCGGTGGACGGGTTGACACTGATTGTGGGACGTAAATGGGCAAGCGATTTCACCAAGCGGTCAAACAGCCCCGCACGCAGTGAGAGCGTCGACAATCCGCTGAGTAGCCTGGCCCGGAAATCATCGACATTTTTTACTAGCATGAGGTCGACACGCAAGGGTTCAACCCCTTTCTGCTCACGGCAAACCTTCAAGACCAGAGAAGTCTTGCCCGTTCGGCGATCTCCCTCGATATGGATGTTCTGGCACGCCTCTATGTGTTTGGCGATAGTTGACTGCAGCTCGGGGCGTGAACAGAAATGATCGCCTGCAACTGTGGAACCATACTTGAAGGGATTCATAGTTAACTCCGGGTTTTCGACTGTCTTCTATGCCATTTGGAACTATGCCAGTTAGCATAGTGCAGTTTGGCGGCATGTCCAGGCGAGTGTGCCTGGTGACCAGGCAGTGCAGGTGCGGATGCTATTCACCCGCTCTGCGGGTTCACTCCCGTCGTTCCGCTTCGCTTCAGACGGGCTCTCGCGCTGCGCTCGGGGCTGGTGACAGGAGGGGAAGATGCAACGCTGTTTGCCATCCCCTGTGGTCATTCCAGCCGAGGCGGCTGGCTCTCTCACTGCGTTCGGGTGCAGGAGAAGGCGACGAAGAGGTTGTCGCGGTCGAGGAATGGTTTGAGATTGATGGCTGGCATGGACCATGTCTCCGATGAGCGATGGGCGAGGCGCACGATACGTCCCGGCAACCGCCAAGCCCGGTTCGCAGATCGCCGAGCGCAATTGCACGCAGTAAAAATGCGCACCTCGTCGCCCTGTTCAGGTTCTATGTTTGGAATGTTGCGTGAAAGGGCTCTCGCTTGCCTTGCCCGAACACCTAACCCAACTTCCGCGGTTAAAAAATGAGAGTGCTGCGCCGCAGTGACTTATGACTCGACTGGCACTACATTTTCGCTATTGCGCCAAAATTCAGTTGGATTAGGTAGTTGCCGCGGACCTGCTGAA
>CAZSBQ010000218.1:0-6665 GCA_964604795.1 uncultured Victivallales bacterium
CTGAAGGCTTTGGCCAGTTCGAGCAGGTGGGTGGCGAGGGCGGAGGTGTCCAGGTCCGCCGCGGCCTTGCGCAGGCTGTCGGGATAGGCGGCGCAGCGCAGCGCCAAGTCGCGCTCCTCGGGGGTTCCCAGGACGCTCCAGTCGAGTGGGGCGTCGTCGGCGTTCCCGGCTTCGGCCTTGCGCAGCATGGAGCTGATGCGCGCGCCGGCGTAGAGCACGTAGGGTCCGGTGTCGCCCTCGAAGCGGATGGAGGCTTCGGGATCGAACAACAGGGTGGTTTTGGCGTTCACCTTGAGGAGCATGAACTTGAGCGCGCCCATGCCGATGATTTCGGCGCGCCGGTCGAGGTCGTCGGGCGGTGAGTCGCCCGCGCGCTCGAGAGTGGCTTCGCGCGCCAGGCGGACCATTTCGTCGAAGAGGTCGTCGGCATCCACGACGGTTCCCTCGCGGCTTTTCATTTTTCCGGATGGCAGGTTGACCATGCCGTAGGCCATGTGCACCAGATTGTCCGCCCATTCGTAGCCGAGGCGGCGCAGGATGGCGAACAGAACGTGGAAGTGTCGAATCTGCTCGTCGCCGACGATCCACATCTGGCTGGCCGGCTGGTAGTCGCGCTGTTTGAGCAGAGTGGTGCCGAGGTCCTGGGTGATGTAGACGCTGGTGCCGTCGCTGCGCAGCAGAACCTTGGTGTCGAATTTTTCGTCTTCGAGGTTGACGCACACGGCGCCGTCGTCGCGTTCGTGGAAGATGCCGTCGGCGAGCCCCTTGCGGACGACATCCTTGCCGAGCCCGTAGGTTTGGCTTTCCAGGTATGTGTGTTCGAACTGCACGCCCATGCGCTTGTAGGTTTGGCGGAAGCCGTCGAGCACCCAGGCGTTCATGGTTTCCCAGACTGCTCGCACCTCCGGATCGCCGTCCTCCCAGCGCAGCAGCATGTCCTGGGCGGCGCGTCCGATTTCGGTTTTAAGGAACAGCTCGTCGTCGGAGGCGTCGCTCAGGTCGGGGTTGGACTCACGCAGTTTGGCGAGCTGACGGCGGTATTCGGCGTCGAAGCGCACGTAGAAGTCTCCGACCAGGTGATCGCCTTTGCGTTCGGCGGTTTCAGGGGTGATTCCGTCGCCCCAGCGCTGGTATGCGAGCATGGACTTGCAGATGTGAATGCCGCGGTCGTTGACCAGGTTGATGGGGATGGGCTGGTGTCCGACGGCGCGCAGGATCTCGGTCACCGCCTGTCCCAGAGTGTTGTTGCGCACGTGCCCGAGGTGCTGAGGCTTGTTGGTGTTCGGGGCGGAAAATTCGATGAGTACACGCTTGCGTTCGGCCTCCGGCAGAGGGATGCGTTGGAAAAGCGCGGGTTCGTCGGCCACGCAGTCGCGGAACAGCGCCGGTGGTTTGAGGGTGACGTTGACGAATGCCTTGATCGTTTCCGCGGATTCCACGTCGGGATGCGCGGACAGAAACTGCTGCACTTCCGCGGCGATTTTCGGGGGGGCAGTGCGCAGCGAACGGGCGAGCCGGAAACAGTTGACCGTGATGTCGCCGCTGAAGTCCGCGGGACAAAGTTCGACGCCCACGGTCGGCGGCGCCGTGTCGAAGATCGTTCCCAAGTGTGCTTCCAGTTCCTCGATGGCGCGAAAATGCATGCTGAACGTCTCCGGCAGAAGTGATGCGTGACAAATCGGTACTTTAACCGCAATGAATGCAAGGGCAACACGTCCTATGTCCACAGAATAGGGTATCCTTCCGATTGACGGCGTGGAATATCCGGTTGAGGCAGGCGATGTCTGCATCGTCGCAGCCGGCGAGGATCATCACCTGCGAAGCTCCGCGGAGCAACCGCTGGTGGCGGCCTAGTACTATGTCCACAGAATTTGGTTGGGTCCGGTCAGTTGAGTTAGCAATGGCTTTAGTATCAACGGGCATCCCTGCCTGTTGTGAAGTTATCTGCACCCAGGATGGCCGCAGTACGTAAGCAATCCAACCAAATTCTGTGGACATACGCCTGGTATATGCTGGACCGTGCTGTCAAAGTACCGTGATGGATGATAGGGCGACAATGTTCGGGAAGACCGCGCGCAAAAAGGGTGTATAGTTTCGGCTGTTGTTTTTTTGCTGAATCTGTGAACAAGCCGACGCCGTCCGCGACAACGCATTCGGGCGGAGCCTAAACGCGGCGTTCACGGATTCTGATTGCGGAAAACCGCACCGCATGATGCGTTCGAAAACGCGATTTTCGCAGAACAAGGAGAGCGCTCTCCCCGCGGCACGACCCGCCGCGGGCGATGATGGGTTCACTGCTTGCACAATTGGAGCTTTCGGCGTCGGCGTGGGCGCTGGCGATGCTGTGCGCGCTGATGGTTGGCTTCGCCAAAACCGGCATCGGCGGACTGGGCATCGTCGTGGTGCCGCTGATGGCCATGGTATTTCCGGCCCAGCGCTCGCCGGGAATTCTGCTGCCCATGCTGGTTGTTGGCGACGTGATTGCGATCTCCTACTACCATCGTCACGCTCAGTGGCGGCATCTTCTGCGCCCGATGCCCTGGGCGGCGGCCGGTGTGCTGCTGGCGTTTGCGGTCATCAAGTTCTGTCCGTGGACGGATGCGACGTATGCCCGTCTGATCGGCATAATTGTTTTGGTCTGTGTGGTTCTCAGGCATATCCAGTCGCGGCGCGAGCTTGCGGAGACGGCGTCGGCGCGCGAGTTTCCGCTGTGGGCGGCGGCGCTGGTCGGTGTGGCTGCGGGATTCGCGACCATGGTTGCCAATGCGGCCGGGCCCATCTGGATGATTTATTTGCTGGCGGTCGGGCTGCCGAAGTTTGAGCTGGTCGGCACCGGCGCGTGGTTTTTCTTCGTCATGAACCTGTTCAAAATGCCCTTCCAGTGGAATCTGGGCAACATCACGGCGGCTTCGCTGGCGTTCAACCTGAGCGTGGCCCCGGCCATTCTGCTGGGGGCGGCCCTCGGCATTTTCGTCCTGAAACGCATTGATCAAAAGCTGTTCAAATCCGCCATTCTGTGGCTGGCGGCCGCCTCGGCGGCCAAACTGCTGCTGTGGCCCTGAAGAAAACAAGCAAAGGAGTTCACGATGAGCAACCTGCAATTCGCCACCCAAATGTTCACGATCCGCGACCACACCAAGGACCGCGCGGGCCTCGAGGAATCGCTGCGCAACGTCGCCGAGATGGGCTATCCCGCCGTTCAGATGTCCGCCGTCGGCGCCATGAACGGCGACCAGCCCGAAGTCGATGCAGCCGACGCCCGCGCGCTGCTGGACAAGTACAACCTGAAATGCATCGCCACCCACCGTCCTCTCAACCGGCTCATGGACAACACCGACGAGGAAATTCAGTTCCATAAAACTCTCGGTTGCGACTACGCGGCCATCGGCGGCATCCCCGGCGAGCAGACGGTGGAGGCCTATCGCCAATTTCTCAAGGAAGCCGCCCCGATGATCGCCGCGTTCAAGAAAGCGGGCATCCGCTTTGGCGTGCACAATCACGACAAGGAATTCGCCCGCCCGGACGCGGACGGTCCGTCCCTGATGGACGTGCTCATCGATGAGGGCGGCGAGGACCTCCAGCTCGAGCTGGACCTGTACTGGATACAGCATGCCGGCGTCAACCCCGTCCGCGTTTTGGAGCGGTGTCACGGGCGGGTACCGGTCATCCATATCAAGGACAAGGCCGTGATCATCGGCGAAGGCCCGGTGATGGCTCCCATCGGCATGGGCAACCTCGACTGGGAACACATTCTGCCGGCCTGCCGCGAAGCGGGCGTCGACTGGGTCGCCGTCGAGCAGGACATCTGCCGATGGGACGCCTTCGACTGCCTGAAGTCCAGCCTCGAGTACCTGAACAGCCGCTCGTGGTAAGACGGAGTCTTTGCTACAGGCAGGGATGCCTGTAGTACTGAAAAAACCTGACACCTGAAACCCGCAACCCGACCCCAAGCATCATAGGAGTCCGAGATGAGTGAAGACGTACGAGTAGGAGTGATCGGCTACGGCAATATGGGCACCGGCGTGGCCAGCATGTTTGCCGACCAGGTCAACGGAGCAACCGTCGCCGCCGTGTGCGACATCGATCCCGAGCGCCTGAAGAAAGCCAGGGAAAAGTTCGGCGAGGAAACCCAATATTTCGAGGACGCCGATGCGATGATCGCCTCGGGCGAGCTGGACGGCATCTATGTCGCCACCCCCCACTACGAGCATCCCCGCCTGGCGATCAAGGGATTCGAGAACAATCTGCACGTGCTGGTCGAGAAGCCGGCCGGCGTCTACACCAAGCAGGTGCGCGAGATGAACGAGGCTGCGGCGAAGAGCGACCGCGTCTTCGGCCTGATGTTCAATCAGCGCACCCGCCCGATCCACAAGAAGTTCCGCGATCTGGTCGAGTCCGGCGAGCTGGGCGAGATTCAGCGCACCAACTGGCTCATCACCACTTGGTTCCGCAGCCAGGCCTATTACGATTCCGGCGGCTGGCGCGCCAGCTGGCGCGGCGAGGGCGGCGGCGTTCTGCTCAACCAGTGCCCGCACAATCTCGATCTCTGGCAGTGGATCGCCGGCATGCCCGCGCGAATCCGCTGCTTCGCCGCCTTCGGAAAGTATCACGACATCGAAGTCGAGGATGAAGTCACCGCCTATGCCGAATACGAAAACGGCGCCACGGGGCTGTTCATCACCACCACCGGCGAAGCGCCGGGAACCAACCGCTTCGAGGTGATCGGGGACCGCGGCAAGGTGGTCATGGAAGACGGCAAACTCACGTTCTGGCGCACCCGTCAGTCCGTCTCCGAATTCTGCAAAACCACCCAGGGCAGTTTCGGAACCCCCGAGACCTGGGAGTGCAGCGTGCCGGCGGCTGGTCATGGCGAGGAACATCTCGGCATCTGTCGGAACTGGACTGCGGCCATTCGCGACGACAAGGACCTGCTCGCTCCCGGCGAGGAGGGCATCCGCAGCCTGCAAATCTCCAACGCCATGCTGCTGTCCGCCTGGAAGGACGCCTGGGTGGACATCCCCGTGGACGAGGACGAGTTCAAGGCCGAACTGGACGAGCGGATCAAAACCTCGCGCTACGAGAAAAAAGTCGTCAAAAAAGGTGCCGAGGACCTCTCGGGCAGTTTCGCGTAACATGGCCAGGCCCCTGACATGCGGGATCATCGGGTGCGGGGTCATCGCCCCCACCCATGCGCGGGCTCTGCAGGCTGCGGGCGATATCGACATCCGCTGGGCTTGCGATCTGGAGTCCTCCAAGGCGGAGGCGCTGAGTCGCGAGTTCGCGGTGCCGAAGATCACTGCGGACTATCGCGACGTGCTGGCGGACGCGGAGGTGGATTTCGTCTGCGTGTGCACCGACCACGCAGCCCACGTGCCGGTGGCCGTCGACGCGCTCGAGGCGGGCAGGGACGTGCTGTGTGAAAAGGCTCTGGCCTCGGACGCGGACGGTGTGCAAACGCTGATTCGCGCGCACGAGGCTCACCCGGAGCGCGTATTCGGGGTGGTCTTTCAGCACCGTCTGGACCCCGTCAACCGGCTGGTCAAGGAGTTGGTGGACACCGGCGCGCTGGGGCGGATTCTGACCGCAGGCGTTCAGCTTCGATGTCGGCGCACCGACGCCTACTACCTCGGCGACGATTGGCGCGGCACCTGGCAGCAGGAGGGGGGCGCGGTCCTGATCAATCAGGCCATCCACTTCACCGACCTGCTGATCTGGTTCATGGGGCCGGGCGACTCGCTGTGCGGAACCTACGCCAATCTCACCCACGAGGACTCGATGGAAACCGAGGACACCGCCGCCGCCCTGCTGCGCTTTCCCTCCCTCGCCATCGGCAGCATCGAGGCGACCTGCTCGAGTCACCTTCACTGGGAAGGCACCGTCGCCATTCACGGCACCGAAGGCTCTCTCGAGATTCGCAACGACAAACCGGTCAAGATCGAGTTTCGCGACCCGGAACAGACCGAAGCCGTCCGAGAACGGTTTGCCACCTGCCACGCCCAGGCCGCGGACGCCGCACTGGGGAAAACCTACTACGGCACCGGCCACGCCGCCCTCGTCGCGGAGTTCGCCGACGCCGTCCGCGAACGCCGCAAACCCTTCGTCACCGTGCGTTCGGCCGCCCACACCATGGATGCCGTCCTGGGCATCTACCGCTCCCACAAGCACGACGGATGGGTGCAGTTGTAGGATATGTGTGGAAGTGAGTGGAGTTGTGAGAATAGTAGCGGGAATATACGGCAAAAGCGGGGTGCGGACATAACCCCAGGGCAATTCCTTTCTGAGGGAGGGGAGCGGTGTGATCCCGCCCCCCCGATGGAGGGCGAGACTCCGTCGAGCCGGGAGGCGGCCGACACTGGAACCCCGGGTGTCCCTTCGAAAGGGACGCGCCCCCCCCACGGGCCGTCGAAGCGCCGGCCCCTACCAAGTAGAGGGCGCGGCCTTCGCGCCCCGTCAGCCAGAACTCGTAATTTCGCGCAAATTGAACGACCGAATTCCCTATGGTCACATTATACGGTTGGCATGTTGATTGGCAACGTCTTATGATCGACAGTCGGTTGTCGAAATGCCATACTTAATCAACTTGAGTCGCGTCGAGCGATCCTTGCCTTCGGCGTGCAGATGATGTTTGTACATGGCTTAGTAGGCTTTCGTTCAGGGACTTATGT
>CAZSBQ010000219.1:0-6452 GCA_964604795.1 uncultured Victivallales bacterium
TTC
The DNA here is from genome assembly GCA_964604795.1 of uncultured Victivallales bacterium. Taxonomy (GTDB): domain Bacteria; phylum Verrucomicrobiota; class Lentisphaeria; order Oligosphaerales; family CAZSBQ01; genus CAZSBQ01. Next base: position 4 of record CAZSBQ010000219.1, read on the forward strand.
AGCGCTTCGGCCAGGCGTTCGATGTAGTCCGGGAAGTTGGCCTCAACCTCCTCCTGAGAGTAGCCCAGCAGAGTGGCGGTCTGCGGGGCCATGGTCAGGTCGGTGAGGTTGTTGAGGTCCGAAAACACCGACACCTTCGAGAACTTGCTCACGCCGGTGAGCAGCACGAAACGCTGATGTTTCTCCGTGGTCTTGACCACCGCGTAGAATTGTTTGAGGACGGCCTGAATCTCCCGTGCCGAATCTCGTCCAAGGTGGCCGAGCAGCGGTTTGTCGTATTCGTCGATCAGGATGACAACATTGCCGTCACGGTCGGCGAGGTCGGAAATCAACTCATCGAAGGCCTGACTGGCAGAGTCCGCAGTGCTTTCCAATTGGTTTTGCTTGGCGATGCGGCGCACGGTGCGCAGAAGATACTGCTTGAGTTCGGATGCGTCCGCAGATGCCAAGCTTCCCATGTCCAGGTGAATGATCGGATAGGTCGCCCAGTCGTAGTCCAGGTCGGCCAGCGCGAGGCCTTCGAAGAGGTCTCGCCGTCCCTGAAAGATAGCCTTGAGCGTGCTGATCAGCAGGGATTTGCCGAAGCGCCGCGGGCGGGAGAGAAAATACTGCGCAAACGCGGGCTCAATGAGTTCGTAAATATCCGCCGTCTTGTCAACATACAGGAAGCCGCCGGAGCGCAGCTTTTCAAACGTATAAACACTTGTGGTTAATGGTTTCATACTGGGAATATACTTTCGCGCGCCGGTTGGGGCAAGGACAGATTCCGACCGAACAGGACATTTCCCCGAGGGGTCGGCGTGTTTCCGGCTGAGTGAGAGGGAATAACGGGGCGCGGAGACCGCGCCCCGTACATATTCATTAGGCTGACGGATTTTTCACGCAATCCGGGAAAGCCCGCGAGTTACGGCTGGTAGTACTCGGGAGCGTTATGAACCTTTAGTTCGTTGTCCACGGTGATGGCCCCGCCTTTGTAGGCGCATTCCACGGCGGTTTCACGTTCTCCCCAGGTGTCCACCGTCCCGGTCAGAAGGACTTCGCCGTCCTCGACGGACACTGTCACGTCCTCCTTCCAAACGAAGGGGCTCCAAGCCAGCTCGTCTCGGATATTCTCCTTGATTTCGGCGTCGTTCAGCTGGGTGTACTCCTTGGGCTCATGGTACCAGTCATAGTCGTATGCGGACCACTCGTCGGCGTAGGGGGCATACCCAAACGGTTGCGTCTTTCCCGTTTTAAGGCGGTTGTTGACCTGGGTCACGCCGAACACATCGGACACGACGTATTCCGCATGCAGCTTGTCGAACACGCTGTCGACGGTTCCGGTCAAATAGGCCTCCGCGTCGTTGACCCGAACCTTGATGTCCAAGTCCTCGGTGTAGGGGTCGTTTGCCAGCGCATTGCGCACTCGCTGCGCAACGGCCTCATCGCTCAAACCCGCCGACGGGCGCACCTGAATCCTGTTGACGACGCTCCATACGCCGACCGTGTTGCGGGCATCCTGGGCGGCGGCACGCCTGGCGGACAGACCGTCAACGGCTCCGCTCAGAGTGACTCGCCCGTTCTCCACAGAGACATCCAGATCAAACATGTTGACCCGGGGATCGTAGGTGAACGCGTCCAGGATCGCCTGGCTGATATTCTCGTCGGATTTGGTCACGAATTTATCTTCGCGCAGTTTGTCGACATCCTCCCAGGGGACGACCGTCAGATCGTCGGCAACGACATCCTTGACGCCGGCTACCCAGCCGTCGGTGGTTGCTTGTCTTTTTTCGGCCATGCTGCCCACCGTTCCCGACAGTGTCACCTCGGCATCCTCGACCTCCACCTCGATCATGGCATCGTCGACCAAGGCGTCCCAACGTAGACGTGCTTTTACCTCCTTGCGGATTTGGGAGTCTGTTCGGGTGTCTTCATAGGCAACTTCGATCTGATTGTCGACAGCCTCCACACCGCGCACACCTTTGGCTACGCGAGCGGCCATCTTCTTCTTCTGCCAGGAGTCAACTGTGCCACTCAGGACCACCTCGGCGGCTTCCACCTCAACCCCAATTCCCCAGGTTTTCGTGACGGGATTGCGCAAAAGCGCATCGGTCACATCCTGGCGAATCACGGCGTCGGTTCGCAGAGTCGGGGTGACTTCAAGCTGGTTGACGACAGATCGAACTCCCTTGACGGACCGTGCGAGGTTCGCACTGCGGTCTTTGGCGAGGATGTTGTCCACCTCGCCGGAGAGGGTTACCACTCCCTTGGCGGTGTCCGCATCGATTTTACTTGCGTCAACGCCGGGATCGTCAATCAGCACACCTTTGACGGCGGCTGTGATTTCCTCGTCCTCAAGCTGGTTGGCGTTGTCCTGAGCCGAAACCGCGGCGCCGCCGAACACGACGACCAGTCCGCTCACAATAGCTCTCTGGATTCTTTTACTCACGGTTGCATGCAGCATCATTGCGTTTCTCCTCTGTAGTTTGCTTTTGTCTCGTGCCGCTGTAGTGCGGCAAAGAAGCGGTGATTATTACCAAGTTGTCGATGAGCTGCAAAGGGAGCAGGTCTTCCCTGGCGCATCGACGAATTTCGCGACACCTCTATCACCTCCTTCGACTTCGTGTGAAGATTTCAGATATTGTGGTCCGGGTGTTCGCCGGAATCATTGTATTGGTCCTGGCCTTGCACCAGTTTTTCGTGCTCGGCCTCTCGGTTGCCCTCCTTGGCCAGCTCCTCGCTCGTCATCGCCTCGTCGGGGGGATGGCGCTCCGTCTGCCGATGCTGCTCGTCAATGATCGGCTCGGATGGGTCCCTGGCTGCCCGCGTTGCCACGGACGGCTCGTTTTCATTCAACTCGAAATCTCGTCCGCTCAGCTCAGACCGCGCCCGTCGCCGGTCATCTTCGGTCACCTCTTCGGGTGTGCGTCCCACCAGGACGGCAAGTTCCCTTGCCCGTTCCTCTATTCGGTCCGCCGATGGTGCCGCCTCCTCTTCCACGTCACCGGTCATGATCCGGGAACGTTGCTTGTTTCGTGAGTTCATCTCTTTCGCGCTCATCGTTTGCTCCTTGCATGAAATACCTGTGCGTGCAGGCGCAGTTGGTATAGTGTTGATCGCCGGTCCAGGACATGAACCGCGTTTCACTTCATTAGTATGGGAGCATTCAGTCCCGCTTGCACTCGGGTAAATCCTGACTCAACCGTCCCATATCCCTGAAAGCATTCCGTTTTCCCGTCATCCTCCTTGATGTTTGGGGGGTTGGCTCTTATCATACGGTCATCCGGAAGCAATCCTGAGGCCCCTGGAAAAAATGGAGAAAACAATGAACGCATCCCCTCTTCTGCCGCAAGCCACCTACGCTTTGATCGTGACGGACATCCAGTACGATTTCCTGCCGGGCGGGGCTCTCCAGGTTCAAAACGGCGACGCCGTAATCGACGGAGTCCGCAAGCTCATGGAGTCGAACAGATTCGCCTTTGTCATCGCCACGCAGGATTGGCATCCTCCCGGCCATATCTCATTTGCAGGCCACCACCCCGGCGTCTCGCCCTTTGAGTCGGTGCGCATTCATGGACACGAGGAGATTGCCTGGCCCGATCACTGCGTGCAGGGAACCCGCGGCGCCGAACTGTGCGAGGACCTTCCCTGGAACAGGGCTTCCGCCATTCTGCGCAAGGGCATGGACCCGCAGTCGGACTCCTACAGCACCTTCCGCAACAACTGGGACGCGCGCGGCGAACGGCCCCCCACGGGACTGGCGGGATATTTGCGCGAACGCGGAGTGGATACAGTGGTTCTTTGCGGCTTGGCTCGCGATGTCTGCGTCTTCTGGAGCGCGCAGGACTCAATCGCCGCAGGTTTCCGAACCCTGTTCCTATGGGACTTGACCCGTTCGGTCAATCCCGACAACGACGAAGAAAACCGCCGCACTCTCGAACAGCACGACGTGGAAATCATCAACGCGGAGGACATCCGATGAGCGTGCTCGACGAAGCTCCTGCCTGCGGATTTCTGTACACCGATCAGTACCAGCTAACCATGGCCCAGTTGTACTTCCGCGCCGGCCTGCACGAGCGGCCCGTCCAGTTCGATCTGTTGTTTCGCAACTACCCGGACTACGGCGAACACAAGGCCGGATACTGCATCTGCGCCGGTCTCGAGACGCTTTTGCAGTGGATCGAGCAAACACGGATCACCGATCGCGACCTGGATTGTCTGCGCAACCAAAATGACGCGGCGGGCAACCGGATTTTCGACGATGCGTTTTTGACGTGGTTGCGCGCGAACGGAAGTTTTGAGCACCTCGATTTGGACGCGGTTCCCGAGGGGCGGGTCATTCATCCCCATACGCCGGTGCTGATTGTGCGCGGGCCCTTGGCTCTCGCGCAGATTCTCGAAACCGCGCTGCTCAATCACATGACCTATCCCATACTGGTGGCCACCAAGGCCAGCCGCATCCGAAAAGCCGGCGAATATCGTCCCCTACTCGAATTCGGCCTGCGGCGCGCGCAAGGCAGGGCCGCCAATGCCGGGGCCCGCGCCGCGCTTGTCGGCGGCGCCGACTTTTCCTCCAACACCGGAGTCTCCCACGCCCTGGGCATGCCGCCCAAGGGAACCCATGCCCACAGCATGGTCCAAGTGTTTCTCGGACTCGGCGAGGAGGAAATCGATGCCTTTCGAGCCTTTGCCGACACCTATCCGGACAACTGCATTCTGCTTGTCGACACCGTCGACACTCTCGGCAGCGGCGTGCCCAACGCCATTCGCGTCTTCGAGGAACTTCGCACCAAGGGACACGAACCGCGGGGCATCCGCCTGGACTCAGGCGACCTCGCCTATCTTGCCGTTGAAGCCGCTGCAATGCTCAACGACGCCGGGTTCGAGGATGTCGCCATCGTTCTCTCCGGCGATCTCGACGAACTCGCCCTCTGGCAGATACTGCAGCAGATTCGCGAGGATGCGCCGCGTGCCGGGCTCGACCCCGAAGAGATTATCGGACGCCTCCTCTACGGCGTCGGCACAAACCTGATCACCTCCATGGGGGCGCCGGCCCTGCAGGCGGCCTACAAGCTCGTTGCCGTGCGGCACCAAGACCAGTGGCGACCAAGCGTGAAAATCTCGGAAACCCCCGCCAAAACCCCCACACCAGGCGAGAAGGTCCTGTGGCGCGCATACGACAAGCGGGGCAAGGCCAACGCCGACATTCTCGCCTCCCCCGACGAGGACCTGTCCGTTTTCGACACTCTGGAACTGCACCACCCCGTCGATGCCCATCGCCGTCGAACGCTGGCAGGCGACCAGATATCCCGCGCGGAAAAGCTTCTCCTTCCGTTTCGGCGCAACGGAAAGAGAGTAGAGGAAACGTCGACCATGGAGGAGATGCGCAAACGTCGGGATGCGGACCTCGACACCCTCGACGCCGGTGTTCGCCGCCTCGTCAACCCTCACACCTACCATGTGTCCCTGACACACGCCATGTGGCAAACCAAAACCCGTCTTGTCCGCCAAATGACCGCCGACCGGAAATAGGCCGACGTGACCTTTAGTCAGCACCGGATTTTATGGTGTGCGGCATGATTCCGCACCTTCTCTTGTCAGGGCTTTTCGGATATCCATTGGGTGAGATTGCGTTCTTTTTCGCCGAACTCGACTCCGACCAGAATTTTTGGGCGGGGATCGTCGTGGTAGGGTTGGTCGTAGTGTTTGTCGCGGATTTGCCGGAGCGCGTCCTCGGCGCTGCCGCGCAGCTTGAACTCGAAGATGAAGATGTGGTCGGCGGTTCGGACCACCGCGTCGACGCGTCCGACGTTGGTGCTGACCTCGGCCTCGATCATCGCGCCGACCAGTTTGAAGACGGTGAAGAAGATGGTCTGGTAGTATTTTTCCTTCTGTTCGACGATGTCGTAGGGCACGTTGGCGAAGAAGGTCTTCATGTGTTCGAGCATGGCGTCCACATCACCGGTCTGGAGCGCCTGTACCATGTTTGACAACGTGCTGTCTGTTTCCTGCAGTTCGAGGTTGGCGAAACTGCTCGACACCGCCATGCTCAGCGATTCCTCGATTTCGAAGTTCGGAAACCCCAGCTGGTACTGCCGCCTGCGTCCGATCCTGGTGGCGCTGCGGATCGTTAAATATCCGGTTTGATACAGCAGGGGCAGCGAATCAAGGTGATCTGCTTCGTACACAGAGAATGAGCTTTCCGGCGCGGTCAGGTCGCCCAAGTCGATCGGCTTGCGCTTGAGCAGGTCCAGCAGGAAGGTCGGCGTGCCGGTCTCGAACCAGTAGTTGCCGAACTTTTCGTTCATGAGGCATTTCATCAGCGACACCGGGTTGTAGACCGTGGGGGCGTCTTCCTCGAAACGATACCCGTTGTACCAGAGCCGCAGCTCATCCCGGGTCTCGTCGACCGTCATGTTCAGCGCTTCGGCCAGGCGTTCGATGTAGTCCGGGAAGTTGGCCTCAACCTC
>CAZSBQ010000220.1:0-6426 GCA_964604795.1 uncultured Victivallales bacterium
GCTACGGTGAAATGCCCCATCCGGGGCATGATTAAGGTTTTTAGAGTGGACTCATCGGTGTATCTTCTACCCAAAGCTGCGAACCCTCCGCGCCTGTGAGCGCTCGCGGACCCCGCTGGCGCGCGGTCGTTCGCAGGCTCACTCCGGGTACTGCAACTGGGCCGGGCCGTTGGGCCGAGAACCAATCTGAGCACCCACAATTGTACCACCGCCATTTTCCGTAACGGCAACACCGTTCGAGGTCAAACTGTACCAAGAGATCAACAGTTCTGATCATCTGGAAAACGGCTGCACCGTCGATAATCTTCGGCATGGATTCGGCCATGTTGCGGAATTGGACTCGTTGGCTTAATGGTCGTTATTTTGCCAGTTGGTCGAGGATGCGCCTGCGTTCCCGTGTGAGACTTGGTCCGGAGCCGTGGCCGTGAGTGAAGCCGGGGTGAAAGGCTTTCTGGTCTTCGGTCAGTCCGGTCAGGTTCTGGTAGATGGCCAGTGGCCCCATGCTATGGACCGTGAGGTCGCCGATGTTGCTGCCGACATGAGTGGGGACCTGGATGCGCGGCGCGAAGTTTGCCGGGTTGTAGTAGCTCAAAATCCTCTCACCCTGTTCGAGGGTGACGCCATCGGGCAGGATGCCGGCCGACGGGCCGAAGCTACCGTAGTAGCGCATGATCTCGTGGGCCTGGGCATTGGAGGGGCAGTCGGCAAAGCAGTAGTCGATGCGCGGATCGAGGGCGGCGGTGACAATGGCCAGGGCGCCGCCTTGGCTGCCGCCGAGCGCCACGAGCCGGTCCATGTCGACACAGTCCGACCGGGTGGCGAGATAGTCCACGGCCCGCACCATGGCGGTGTACCAGCTGCGGGCAACGTAGGTGTCGCGATCCTTTATCGGTCCCCACCACGGGTGGTTGAACGGCACGTCGGGTGCATCGATCTCGTGCCCGCGGATCAGCGGCGTGATCGTCACGAAGCGCTTGTCCTGACGCAGGTTCGAACCGAAAACGCCATCCGGCCCCCGGTTGATGCCGAAGCCGCGGGTGCCGGGATGCGAGCTGACGATTGCCGGCAGGGGCCGTTCGCCTTCGCGCGGCACATACAGCATGGCATGAAAACGCTTGCCTTCCCAGCCATTGAAGCTGACCGCATAGATCTCGAAATCGGGGACATCCTTGTATTTCTCGACTCGCTCGGTCTTGGGAGCCAAGGGGATTTTCCGCAGCTGGGCGAGCGTCTGATCCCAGAATTCGTCGAAATCGGGTTCGACCACGAGCTTCGGTTCGAAATTGTCGCGATCAAAGGCCATGCGGTAACGGTCATTCCACAGCATGCGGTTGTTGCCGTCGACGATGCGCAGCCAGACGTCGCTGATGCCGGGCATGGTGAAGCGCGGATTGAACGCTTCACGGATGCGGCCCGGCTCCTTGCCGGTGAGGTCGATGCGCTCGTAGTAGTGAAGGTCGCCATAGGCGTGGATGACTTCGAGTTCAGCATAGCCCTCGAAGGGCCCCTCGCCCTTCCAGTCGAAAACTATACCGTAATCCAGTTCGGTATCTGGCCTGTATTCCGGGTTGATGACGCCGGCGGTGGCGACATTTGCCGATACGCGTTGGGCATTTTCCGGGTCATCCGAGCTATAGACATCGAACATAGCGCGTTCGACATGCGTTGGCGTGCGCGGGGGGCTGCCGAAATCGATGCGGTACGGATTCGCCTTGAAGCCCGGCGTATCAAAGGTGATTGCGGCTACGGTGGCGTCGGATACGGGGTGGGCAACCGGGCCGACGGTGAACGCCGGCGGTTCGCCCTGGGCCTCGCGGGGCGTCGTGGACGAGATTGTGATTCTGCTGCCGCCTTTGTGGATGAGCACGACTTTGCGGGTCTCGGCCGGCTCGGCGGAGCCGGGACGTATCGTGCGGTCATTCTCCACTTGCGCGGCAACCACATCCGGCGACAGGAACATAGTGCAACGCAGCCCCTCTGCGTCGCTATTCGCGCCAAAGTAGAGTTCGTTGTCGTTTTGCTGGGGTTTCGCGGTGAAGCGGATCATGTGGATCCCGTTGGCCACGAGGCCGAGATGACCCACTGTGCTGTCATGGCTGATGTTGCTTTTGTCCGGGAACAGTGGCGTGGTGGATTGCGGATCCTGGTCGCTGAACAGGAAGCCGCCCACGGTCTCGGTGCTGTAGAGGAATTCATCGTCGCCAACTGTCAGTGACGCCCAACCAATGTCCCCCCGGGATCGCGCCGACCAGCCGCGGCCGGTATAGGCGATGACCTCGTCCCGCTTGAGAAACGCATCTTCGATCAGGGTCGGCTTGTCAGCTTGCGCAATAACGCTTGTCGTTGTCATAAGGCAGGCCATTGAAGTGTTGATGAGCCAGTTTTTCTTGTGCATGATTTCTCTTTCTCTTTCTCTTGCTCGGTGCGGTGCGGTGCGGTGCGGTTGATCGGCGCGTGCAATGGTGAGGCATATTCAGCGAAATCCGCTGCTCCTCCGCGCGCGCCCAGACACCCTGCGGGTGAAACGGAATATTGAATGTTCGCAGTTCGAAGCTTCATAGGAGGCTGTGGCACTCCTGGAGGGAGCGGACCTGCCAAGCGCCTTCGCGGATGGCCTTGATCCCCTCGACGGCGGCTTCGGCGGCGGCCAGGGTGGTGATGTAGGGGATCGAGTACTGGATGGCGGCTTTGCGCAGGTAGGAGTCGTCGTGCTGACTCAGTTTGCCGACGGGAGTGTTGACGACCAGCTGGATGTCGCCGTTTTTGATGGCGTCGGCGATGTTGGGGCGCCCTTCCTGCATCTTCATCACGGGATCGGCGTGAATGCCTGCTTCGGCGAGATGCTCCCGGGTTCCGTCGGTGGCGAGGATTCGGAAGCCCAGATCGACGAACCGTTGGGCGACCGGCGCCAGGCCGTCCCGGTCGCGCGAGCTGACGGTCAGCAGAACGGTGCCTTCGCGGGGCAGCTCCTGCTTGGCGGCCTGCTCGGCCTTGAAGAAGGCCAGTCCGAAGGTCTCCGCCAGTCCCAGCACTTCGCCGGTGGAGCGCATCTCCGGCCCCAGCAGGGGATCGACCTCCGGAAACATCGAGAAGGGAAAGACGGACTCCTTGACGCCGAAGTAGGGGACCGTCTTCACCTCGAGCGCCAACTCCGCCAGGGTTGCCCCGAGCATGATGCGGGAGGCGGCGCGGGCCATCGAAAGTCCGCACACCTTGGAGACGAGGGGGACGGTGCGCGAGGCGCGCGGGTTGGCCTCGATGACGTACACGGTATCGTCGCAGATCGCGTACTGCATGTTCATGAGCCCGACCACGTGCAGTTCTCGGGCGATGCGCGAGGTGTATTCCCGGATGGTGTCCAGGTGCTTCTGGGGAATGCTGGTGGGTGGAATCACGCAGGCGGAGTCGCCGGAGTGGACGCCTGCCAGCTCGATGTGCTGCATGACGGCGGGAACGAAGGCGTCGGTGCCGTCGGCGATGGCGTCGGCTTCGGCCTCGACGGCATTCTCCAGGAAGCGGTCGATGAGGATGGGACGGCGCGGGTCCACGGCGACGGCCTTTTGGACGTAGTCGCGGAGCATTTCGCGGTCGTGAACCACTTCCATTCCGCGTCCGCCGAGCACGTAGGATGGGCGCACCATGAGGGGGTAGCCGATGCGCTCGGCGATGGCCAGGGCTTCGCGCTCGCTCGAGGCCATGTCGGACTCGGGCATGGGGATGCCCAGCTTCTCCATGCGTTGACGGAAGCGGTCACGGTCCTCGGCCAGGTCGATGATGTCCGGCGGGGTGCCGAGCACGCGGACGCCGGCCTCCTCGAGTTCGCGGGCGATGTTCAGGGGGGTCTGGCCGCCGAACTGAACGATGACGCCCTCGGGTTTTTCCTTTTCGTAGATGCTGAGCACATCCTCGACGGTGAGAGGTTCGAAGTAGAGCTTGTTGGAGGTGTCGTAGTCGGTGGAGACGGTTTCCGGGTTGCAGTTGACCATAATGGTCTCGTAGCCCATTTCGCGCAGGGCGAAGGCGGCATGGACGCAGCAGTAGTCGAATTCGATGCCCTGGCCGATGCGGTTGGGGCCGCCGCCGAGGACAAGGATCTTGCGTCCGTCGGTGACGTCGGTGACGTCGGGCGCATTGTAGGTCGAGTAGTAGTAGGCGGCGTTTTCGACGCCGCTGACGGGCACTGGATGCCATCCCTGCACAACGCCGAGGGCCTTGCGGCGTTCGCGGATTTCTCCCTCGGTGACGTCGATCAATTCGGCCAGGTAGCGGTCGGCGAATCCGTCCTTCTTGCTGCGGGTGAGCAGCTCGTCGGGCAGCTCGGCAAAGCGTCCGCGGAAGGCCAGAAGCTCCTCTTCCAGCTCGATCAGCTCCTTCATCTGCTCAAGGAACCAGCGTTTGACGTGGGTGACGCGGAACAGGTCGTCGATGTCCGCGCCCTTGCGCAGGGCTTCGTAGATTTGGAAATGCCGTTCGCTGGTGGGGGTTTTCAGGCGCTCGAGCAGTTCGGCCAGGGGAAGCTCGTTGAAGTTGGCGGCAAAACCGAGGCCGTAGCGGCCGGTCTCGAGCGAGCGGATGGCCTTCTGCAGCCCTTCCTTGTAGTTTTTGCCGATGCTCATGACCTCGCCGACCGCGCGCATCTGCGTGCCCAGTTTGTCCTCGACTCCCCGGAACTTCTCGAACGCCCAGCGGGCGAATTTGACCACCACGTAGTCGCCGCCGGGGGTGTACTTCTCCAGCGTGCCCTCGCGCCAGTATGGGATCTCGTCCATGGTCAGTCCGCCTGCAAGCTTCGCGGAGATCAGGGCGATCGGGAAGCCGGTGGCCTTCGAGGCCAGCGCCGAGGAGCGCGAGGTGCGCGGGTTGATCTCGATCACCACGATGCGTCCGGTCTCCGGGTCGTGGGCGAACTGCACGTTTGTGCCGCCGATGACCTCGATGGCTTCGACAATGGAGTAGGCGGCCTTCTGCAGACGCTGCTGGGTTTCCTCGTCAATGGTCAGCATCGGAGCTGTGCAGTAGGAGTCTCCTGTGTGCACGCCCATGGCGTCGACGTTTTCGATGAAGCAGACCGTGATCATTTGCCCCTTGCTGTCGCGGACGACTTCGAGTTCGAGTTCCTCCCAGCCCATCACGGATTCCTCGACCAGCACCTGTCCCACCATGCTCGCTGCGATGCCGCGGGCCGCCACCGTGCGCAGCTCCTCGATGTTGTAGACGAACCCGCCGCCGGTGCCGCCCATGGTGTAGGCGGGGCGCACCACCAGGGGGTACCCCACCTTTGCGGCCACTTGTTCGGCGGCCTCGACCGAGTACACCGCCTCGCTGTGAGGCATCTCGATGCCGAGCGAATCCATGGTCTGCTTGAACTCGGTCCGGTCCTCGCCGCGCTTGATCGCGTCCAGCTGCACGCCAATCACTTTGACTCCGTATTTTTTCAGGATGCCGGCCTCGTCCAGCTCGGATGAAAGGTTGAGTCCCGTCTGCCCGCCGAGATTGGGCAGCAGCGCGTCGGGACGCTCCTTGGCGATGATTTTCTCGAGCGCCTCCACGGTCAGCGGCTCGATATAGGTGACGTCCGCCATGCCGGGATCTGTCATGATGGTGGCGGGATTCGAATTGACCAGGACGATCTCGTAGCCCAGCTCCCTCAATGCCTTGCACGCCTGGGTGCCCGAGTAGTCGAATTCACAGGCCTGTCCGATGATGATCGGGCCGGAGCCAATGATCAAAACCTTGCGGATATCGTTGCGTCTGGGCATGGAAACACCGTCCTTTGCTGAAATCAAACACGTCGTGCCGAAAACCTTTTTGCCGTCCGCGAAATGTAGCCGCCGACCGATGGGAAGCAAGGGCAAAGTCCATGAAGTCCGGGCAATTCCTTTCTGAGGAAGGAGAGCGGCGTGATCCCGCCCCCCCCGATGGAGGGCGAGACTCCCGTCGAGCCGGGGTGGTGGGCACTGGCGGCCCGCATTTCCTCCGAAGGCGATGGGGGTCTCCGGTGCAGGAAACCCGCGCCGCCATTCGCCAAACGGCGGTGCTCGACGGAGTCTCGCCCTCTCCAACGCGCCTTGCGCGCGCCCCTCCATTGGGTCCTGTACGGGTTGTCCTTTGCCGCACAATCCGAACCATATATGCATTTATTCAGGTCAACAATTGCTCGACGGTGACGTCGGCGATGTGCTCGGCTCTGTCGGGCACGTCGGGATGGCGTTCGGCGGGGCCGATGGCGAATGCGCCCATGCCGGCTCGGCGCGCGCCCTCGATGCCGGCCGCCGCGTCTTCGACCACGACGCATTCCTCGGGTGACAGTCCCAGCTTCGATGCGGCCAGCAGGAACACTTCCGGGTCCGGCTTGCTGTTGGTTGTTTCGTTGCCGTCGGCCACGGCGTCCACCTCGTCCAGCAAGTTTGTGCGCTCCATGATTTT
>CAZSBQ010000221.1:0-6381 GCA_964604795.1 uncultured Victivallales bacterium
AGCGGGGCGGCGACTTCGAGCGTCTGGCCGCCGTCGTGTGTTTCGCCGGTCCAGGCGTTGGTCCATCGAGCGCCGCCGGGCAGGTATACCGTACGCCGCCGCGCGTTCATCTCGCAGACCGGTGCGACCAGCAAATCGGGGCCGAACAGGTAGGCGTCGGCGATATCCCAGGCTCCCGCGTCGTCGGGGAAATCGACAAACAAGGGGCGCATGGGCGGCAGACCCGTTTCGTGCGCAATCCGCATCTGCTCGAGGATATAGGGACGCAACCGTTCGCGCATGAACAGATAATCGCGGAGAATGTCGTAGGCTTCGTCGCCGAAGCTCCAGGGTTCGTTGGCCGCACCGCCTTTCTCGCCCGGCGCTTTCGGACCGCGATTGCCGTGCAGGCGCATGATCGGGCAGAAGCAGCCGAACTGGAACCAGCGCACGATCAGCTCGCGGAACTCCGGGTCTTCAATATTGCCGCCGTGGAACCCGCCAATATCGCTGTTCCACCAGACGATCCCGCTCATCGCCATGTTCAAGCCGGCGGCGAGCTGGATGCGCATGGAGTCGAACGTCGACGGAATGTCGCCGCTCCAGACCGATGCGCCGTAGCGCTGGCTGCCCGCCCAGGCGCCGCGGCAGAGCGTGACGATCTCGTCGTGTCCCTCCGCCCGCAGTCCGTCATGGAACGCCTGCTCGTGACGGAGCGGGTACAGGTTGCCCACCTCCGCGCCGTTGCCCTCGTGATAGCGCATGTGGTCGTGGTCGAAATGCGGAAACCATTCCGGCTCGTTGCTGTCCAGCCAGAACGTGCGAATGCCGCGCCGATAATAATTCTGCCGGGCATTATCCCAAATAAAGTCGCGGGCTTCCGGGTGGGTGGGATCGTAATACTGTACCGAGGCTTCTCCGTCCACATACGTATCGGTGATGCGCTTCTGGACGATCTCGCCGCGTTCGGTGCGGGTGAGCAGGCCGCGCTCGTACATCTCCTGCCAGTTCGGAGAGTCCGGATTCACCGTCGGCCAGATGCTGACCGCGGTTTCGACTCCCATTTCCCGCAGTTCATCGACCATTGCATCCGGATCGGGGAAGCAGGCCGGATCGAAATCCCACGTGCCCATCATGGTCCAGTGAAAATAGTCGATCACCAGCACCGACAGCGGCAGGCCGCGGCGCTGGAACTCGCGCGCCACTTCGAGCGCTTCTTCCTGGCTGCTGTAGCGCAGTTTGCTTTGCCAGAACCCGACCGCGTACTCCGGCAGCATCGGCGCGTGCCCGGTGCAGTCGGCATAGCGCGCCAGAACATCAGATGGCGCGGCGCCGGCCATGACCACGTAGTCGATCTGTTTTGCGCAGTCGCTGGTCCAGCGGGTGCGGGTGCGCCCGAACTCGACCCGGCCCTGCGCCGGATTGTTCCATAGAAAACCGTAGCCGCGACTGCTTACATAGAACGGGATCGTGACATTCGTGTTCTGCTGCTCCAAATCGATCACGCAGCCCTTTTGGTCAAGAACGCCGTCCGTGTGCTGGCCCATGCCGTAGATATTCTCGCCGGCGTACGCTTTGAACCGCGTTTCAAGCCGAAAATGATCGCTGCAGCCGGGAATGCTGCGGAATTGGCGTACCCGCATCGTCGGCTCCTCTTCGAGCAGCGTGTCACCGGTGACAGTGTAGTAAAAACGCATCCACCCGGTTTCGCTGACGCGAACCGTGATCCTCCCGTTCACCAGCACGCTCTCGCCGTCCGCAATGTTCACCTCCGCATTCGTTTGCGACCGCTCGACCAGCGCCATCGGGCGTTCGTCAATGTCCGCCAGCTCCGTGCAGCGCACCCGCACGCAGTCCGCCCCCCACGGTTGGATTTGCAGCGTTTGATGGTGCGCCCGCCATACCAACGTCTGTCCACGATTCAGAAATCTTTGCATAGTTAATCGACCAATGTTCTATGTTATTTGGAATAGGCATAGAACATAAAGCATTTTTTGAGGCATGCAAGAGAAATCACGAATTTTTAGATTGGGCTAAAAGTATGGTTTTGCAGAAAACAGTCACGATTTCCTGCACGTTGTCTGCGCCACGCTCCTGGAGGCATAGATGGCACGCCGTAGTTCATCCTCGTTGCACCACCCCTTGGCCTGAGCAAACCAGAAACGCGTCCTGCCCGAGCCCTGCCGCATCAGATTGATTACGGGCCGTCACCTCAGGTCAAGGTGCCGGGTTTCGCCGCGATACGTCCGGCTGACGGTGGCCTTGGTCAGAGCCGTCGGCAGACAGGGCTTGACCTCCAGCCCGTCGAGGGTCGGGCGCACACCGAGGATGTAGTGTAGTGCGGCCACATGCATCCAATTGGCGGTCCCGGTGAGCCAACTGATACCGCCTTCGCCGAAGCGGTCGCTGACCGGGCCGATAATGGACGAGACAAAGACATACGGTTCACGCTGGTAGTGCTCCGGGCCAAATTTTTCGGAGACGACTTCTGGCAGGATTTGCCGGAAGTACTTCCAGGCCCGGTCGCCGCGGCCGAGCAGGCATTCGGCGATGATCGCCCAAGTGTTGGCATGGCAGAAGATGCCACCGTTTTCGCCAATGCCGGGATTGGAGCCGCGCGGTGGGTCTTCCGGCTCGGGAATGCCCTTGAACGGCGGCGCAAGAATCCGCAACCCAGCTTCCGTGTCGAGCAACTCGGCAACAGCATCCATGGCGATGCGGCCTCGCTCTTCGAAATCGCCAACCCCGGAGATGACGGCCCAGCTCTGGGGGTTGAGATAAATCCGGCCCTGTCGATTGGCGGCACTGCCGAGGACCTTGCCGTTACTGAGCAGCAGACGGCGATACCAGCGACCGTCCCAGACCTTGTCCGAGTTGAGAATCGACATCAGTTCGCCGATCACCCGATCACACCAGGGCAGATCATCCTCGCCGGTCTTCCGGCGAGCGGCAATCTCCTTGAACAGCTTGCAGGAATAGACCAGTTGCATGCCGAGCATGACGCTCTCGGCCGCCTCGTCCTGGAAGAGCGCGAGGCCATCGTTCCAGTCGGCATGATAAAGCGTCGGCAGGCCGTTGGGGCCGCGCCGCGCGTAGATGTGCTTGAGCCCTCGCAGGATATGGTCGTAGACCGAGCCGGTCGATCCGTCGCGATACGGAATCTCTTCGTCGAGCAACTCCATGCGGCCGGTTTCCGCGATCAGGTTGTGGATGGTATAAATCTGCCAGACCGTGTTGTCGCAGCGGTGCGGGTGGTCGTTGATGGGGCGGTTGTCGTCCGGGAAGAAGGAGAAGCAGCCGCCGCCCTCGGCAGTCTGCGTTGCAAAGACCTGGCGCATGCGCAGGAGGGCGAATTCCGGATCGATATTGGCCACGGCCAGGGCGTCCTGGGTGGTATCGCGATAGCGCAGGCCATCGGTGCCCATGTGATCGGTCGAGATTGTGCGCGCCAGATCCAAGCCGACAATGCTGTTGTAGGGGATCCAGGTGTTGACAGCACGGTCGAATACCGGATCGCTGGTCTCCACCACCGTACGTTCAAGCCGCTCCTGCCAGAAGCCGTCGATCTCGGCGATACCGTCGGCAACAGCCGCGGCCGTGCGATACGTGGCCAGCAACGCTTCGGCTTTCGTCCAGGTGTCGGCCAAGGCGAAGGTGAACCCCAGGGAACGCTCCTCGCCTGCCGCCAGCGTGAGGTCGACCCCCTCCACGGCGCAGGCGTGCCCGCCCAGCGGCAGATCGGAGTTGGACAGCTCGTTGCCCGGCTGCAGCGCACAAGGCCGTTCGTAGGAGCCGGTCTGGCCAATAAAAGCATCACGGCTGCACTCCCAGCCGGACGGTGCTTCGCTGCAGGAAAACAGCATGGCCGGAGCGACCGGCGCTTCGAACACATGATAGTCATAACCGATTGCGCCGATCTCTCGATCGAAATGCAGGCCTACTTGATTCTTCAGGTAGCACCAGCCAATCGCTTCGCGCATGAACTCAAGCAGACCGAATTCCATGTAGCTGACCAGTTGGATGTCGGCCGGCTGGTCGCCCGTATTTCTTGCCTGTACCTGCCAGAGAAGCACGTCGTCCTGGGGGGGAATGCCATAATTGACAGTGACCTCGACGCCATCCTTGCGCGCGACGAATTCGGTCACCCCCGGGCGATGCCGGCATTCGAATTGGTCGAGTACCGTGCAGCTCGGGGCGAAATGCGGGTTCCAGACCTTGCCGGTGCGCCGGTCACGCACATACAGGTATAACCCCGGCCGGTCGCCCGGAGCCGCCGTGTAATGATAACGAGTGATCCGCCCTGAATAGGGCTCCTTGTGCCAGAGCAGCCCGCCGGCATTCTGGCTGATGAACGCCCGCAGGCGCCGATTGCCCAGGTAGTTGATCCACGGGCGCGGCGTGACCGGATCGGTGACGACATACCTGTTGTCAGACGGATTGAAATGCCCGAATGTCCTCATAACTTGATTACCTTTACTGTTATCATCCTATGCGCGTTCCAGGGTCAGGCGCCCCAATTCCAGGCCGGGCTTCACAAAGTCCAGGGCCAATTCATAGAACCCTTTCTCCAGCCGGACCTGAATCCCCTCCACCTCGATCCATTCCCCATTGGTACCGTTGACCGGGATGGTCATGGCGAAGGCCCCGTTGAGGTAGAGGCTGCAGGAAGATTGCGCTGCCGTGCTCCGCGGGTTGCGGGCACGGGCCAGAACCCGGTAGATGCCGGCCTCCGCGACTTCTATGCTTGCCGTGGTGTTCATCGTGGTATTGAAGTCGATACCTTGCGCCAGGCTGACCGGCTCGCCTGGCAGGTGGCTCCGGGCGGCAACGCTTTTGACAGGATCATAGGCAACGAGAGGACGCTCCATGACCGGCGCGGCCATGATGAAGCGGCAGATATTCATCGCGGATCGCTGTAATTCCCCCAGGGTGAGCTCTCCCTTTGCCAGCGCCTCGAGCGTGTTGTCGCCGAGGGGATTCTCCAAGGCATTTGCCACCACCATGTAGAGATCGTTCTGGGCGCGGAGCATGAAACTGGTGAAGGCACGATCCCCTGGTCCGCCTTCGGAATTGTGGTTCATTTTCGCCCACCAGTCACTCATGACAACCCCGGTGTAACCCCATTCACCGCGCAGGATGGTCGTGTTGAGATCGTAGTTGGAGGCGGCCCAGTGACCGTTCACCGGATTGTACGAAGTCATGATGGTCGACGCCGAGCCCTGCTTCACGGCCATCTCGAACGGCTTGAGATGGATCTCGCGCAGACAACGCTCGGAGGCCACCGCATCGACATCGTGGCGGGCGGTCTCCTGGTCGTTGGCGGCGAAGTGCTTGATGGTTCCCGAGACGCCGGCCCGCGCCAGTCCCCGAGTCTGGGCGGCCGCCATCATCCCCGTCAGCAGCGGATCTTCCGAGAAGTACTCGAAGTTGCGGCCGTTCAGGGGATGCCGATGAATGTTGATGCCCGGCCCGAGCAGTGTGTCGATTTGGTATGCACACAGCTCCTGCCCGACGAGATGGAAGAGCTCCTCGTTGAGTGCAGCATTCCATGTGCAGGCCAACAGCGTGCCGATGGGAACCTGGGTCGCCTTGTGCCCGCTGTCCATACGAATGCCGGACGGGCCGTCGGTCGCGGCCGCCACCGGAATGCCAAGCTTGAAAAGGCTCTCCGTCGTCCCGCCGAAGGCGGCGGCTGTCCCAGGGCTCACCTTGGGACTGCACATACCTTCTCCACGGACGAGAGTGGCCAGATCATCGGTCGTCATCTGAGCGACAAAGGCCTCCATCGTTGCCGTGCCGGCCTTCACGTCGGCAAGGCGAATGCCCTGATCACCGGTGAGTTCAAAAGTAGACGGCAGCCGGGATTGAATTCGGTCTGCCAGATCCACAGTTCGCCGAGGCACGGGCTCGAAGGTCTCCTCGTACGTGGCGTCGGTCTGGCGTTTTCCCGGCTTGAGTCGCTCAAAAGCACGAATGGGTGCCAGGGCTTCACTCAAGGTCTCCGTCACAACAAGCTCTTCGAGAATTACGCTCGCGTCGACCGGCCGCGCGTCCCGGACACTCCCGCCTGCATGGAACCGGTACTCGCCCGCTTCGAGCACATAGCTGCACCGGTTTCCTGTCGCGCCACTGTCGTCGTAGGACGCCAGGGCTTTGAAGGGAACGGAAATGCGCACGGTTTCAGCCGTCCCCGGCTGGAGCGTCCCGGTCTTTGCGAATCCCGCAAGCACCCGCGCCGGTTTGCCGAGGCGGCCCTGGGGCGCCTCGCAGTAAAGCTGAACCACTTCCTTCCCGGCATACTCCGCACCTGCATTCCGGACCGTGATGTCAACGTGCACAAGCTGTTCGGCCCCGATGCCCACGGTGGTCAGGCGCATGGATTCGCGTTCAAACCGGGTATAG
>CAZSBQ010000222.1:0-5640 GCA_964604795.1 uncultured Victivallales bacterium
ACGGGGAGCAGGTCACTGTCTCCAAGCAGCATGATGTGGGTGATCCCGTTCCGGTCATAGGCATTTTGGATGGCGGCGCCGAGCGGGCCAACTCCGGCCCCCATGTCGCCGGGATACTTCAGGACCGTGGTTTCAAAACCGCGCTGGCGTTTCCATTCGACGAACTCGTCGAGCGCCCCGGCCAGTTCGTCGGCGACCACGATCAGCAGATGTCCCGCCGAGTTCGTTTCGACGCGCGTGCTGGCGGACGAGCTTGCGGACTCCGCAGAGACTTCCTCGTCCGTTTCCTCCTCGGTGGAAACGGAAATTTCAGTTCTGATTGGACCCCGTGCGGAGGCGGAGAGGGGCGCAACAAAATGAGCGTCCGCGAACTCCGCAAACGCGGACGGCAGGACAGGGACTGATTCCACTTCAGCCGCGCCGTCGACGGCGATGTCGACACGCGTCCAAACGCGCAGAACCCCGCGGTTATAATCGTATTGAAAGGGATGAATCAGGATGCCGCGTCCGCGAACTTCGCGAAGGTTGAACGCTTCAGTCATGCGAATCACCGAGCCCGGAACCAGACCTCGCCCTTCGGAAGGTCGGCTGGCCGGCTGCGGCGGCGCTCGGTCGGTATCGCTGCGCGAGACAAACCCGAGAGCCGCCTCGGGCGGACCTACATGAATTTCTCGGTATTCGCCGCCCGCGAGCGTGGCGATTCCCTCGGCACCGTTCTCCAGGACAATGTTGAGTCGCCGAACAGGCAGAGCGGGCCCGCCCGGCGTTTTGAGAACACTGGTGCGGGGGGCGGAAACACGACTGAACCGGCCGTTGCCTGCATCGTGCTCCTCGACGTCATACTGTTCAAGTTCAAAGCGAAGACCGCGAGTGCCGTCGGCCCATTCCAGCCAGCGGAGGTCGCCGGAGCGGGAAGCGACGGACAGCGTTTCCGGCGGCAGTGCCTGATTGGCGGCACTGTTCGGAACCTCGATTCGCCGTTCCCGAGCCTCGCCCGCGTTTTGCCGAGCGGGGGGGGCGGATGCGTCCTCCGCAGCATCCATGTCTTGGTTCCCTTCCTTCTCAGGAGTGGCTGCCGGCGATGCGGGCCTCCCCGCGTTTGCCTGCATTCCGTGAGCGGAACTCGTGCCCTGCCCGTGATCGGACTCCGAGGCGAACCGCGGGCGGAGGAAGACAAACAAGGAAAGACACAGAACGGCGACAACCGCGGTCGTGGCCGCCAATGCGCATTTTGCTGTGCGGGGATTCGCCATCAACCTAGCCTCGGATTCTGATTCGGTTCCAGCCGAAGTAACACCTTGGTTCGTCAAAACGAGAATGTACAAACTTAATTGACATACACCAACTATGCATCACGTTGCCCAATAATTCAAATCAGAATAACAGCAGGAAGCATCCACGAGTAAGAGTTGCTACGGGAGGCGGCCCAGATTTCCTCGATAGGTGCCATATGCCTCCTGCCGAGCGCCCGGCATCAGCGGCGCGAAGTACGAGCGTCCGCCTGCATGGGGCTTGTTCGCATTCATTTTTTCACCACGAAGAGCACGAAGGACACGAAGGGGGTAGCGGGTTGGCCGGGCTGTGTGCCGTCGCCGCTCGCCGCCCCTTTATCATTCGGTCTCTGTGCTCTCTGTGTGCTCTGTGGTGTTAATCCTTCTTCGTGCTCTTCGTGTGCTTCGTGGTCAAATCTGTCCGGTGTATCTCTGTGCTACCGTGGTGATGGGCGAAAACCACAACTGAATCCAGGCGTTTAATTTGCGCGAAATTACGAGTTCGGGGGAATCACTTGTGCATGCAAAACGTAAACGTTAAGCCGTTCTCTTGAGCCCAAGTCGCGAGGATGAGCACACAGGCGACTGCCGTTCTCGGCTCAGGCTTGCTTCGGGCTGGACGCGGGGAAGCGGTTTCCAACCTCCCCCTCAGCTCAGCCGTCGTGAACTTCGTTGTAAAGCGTGTCGGCTTGGGCGGGGATGCGGTCGGAGACGTGGACAAAGCGGAAATTGGCGGCGTGGCACAGTTCGAAGAGTTCCTTGCGGTCCAGGCCTTCGGGAAGTCGTCCGAAGTCCCAAACGATGTTGACTGTTTGCGGACTTCGCGCGTTGGGGACGCGCCGTCCCTTGAGGTATCGGCGCAGTTCCTCGATCAGAGCTGCCGCCTCCTGCGGATCGTCGATGACGGCGCAGCAGCGTCCGAACCAAGCGGCTTCAAAGAAGAAGTTTCGGTCCTTCGGACTTAGGTCGGGGATGTTCCTGAGTTTGGGGAGCACGGGAGTGAAGGAAGGGAAATTGGAGAGCAGAATCGGCCAGGGTGCGAGACACATTGTGAGGATGTAATGAGGGAGGTAGTAGCTGCTGCGAGTGAAGAAGATCAGGAAGGGAATCAGCAGCAGCACCAGCAGAACAAGAGCTACCGGCAGCCGACGCAGCAGATGCTTGCCCAATCGACCCAAGTCGTGGAGAAGGAGGTCGACATGCTCGGCGGCGTTCGGCCAACGCTTGGCGACGGTGGCAATGCAACGGTCCTTGATGCGGTCGAGCAGCGGCGGGCGCGAACCGGAATCCGGGTCCGGTCGGCCGTGAACGTGCATTTTTGGGATGTCGTAGAGCCAGGAAACAACGTTTCGAACTTGAGAGTTCAGAAAAACGTCTGCCGGACCGACCCGAGCCAACAGCGGTTCGGTGACCGGATCGGTCGGGCCGAAGTAGACATAGGTCTCGCCACGCTGAACAAAGTTGCGAAGGTGGTCGGCGAGGACGGTCCGGTCAACTTTGGTCAGCAGCACGCTCGTCGACTTGGGCGAGACTCGGTCAAGCCAGGAACTGGACAGCGGCAGCGGCAAGAATACATCAAGCGTGCGATTGAAGCGGCGGACGTAATCGACCACAGCCAGGAGCAGGACGACGACCAAGGTCCAGCGGGCAAGGAGCAGGTTCGCCCTGTCCCAGTTTTCCGCTCGGATTTTGTCCTCCTCCTCCAGCATCTTGCCACTGGGCTTGGCATCCTTCGCGTCTTTGACTGCCGCTTCCACATCCTTCAATTCCTCCGTTTTTCCTTCGGCGCGCTCGGCTTTGCCGCGCTGCTTGTAGAGGGGGACCTCCGCTCGGTTTCGAGCGTCCTCGTCCGCGGATTCGGCACCGGTTCCGACGGTGGCTTCCTCGATGCCCGGCGTGACGTCCTCGTCCTCGAGGTCTTCGGCCTCCCGTTCCTCCTTGACCGTTTCCATGTCTCGAACGCCCTCCTCGGCGAACATGATTTCCTTGCGGGCTTCGCGTTCCTGCCGGAGGGCTTCGCGGCGCTGGGCCTCGCGGAATTCCTCTTCCTGGGCGGTGCGGTCTATTTGGATGCGGCTAACGAAATGGGAATTGAGTTTGGCGGAGAAGAACCCGAGGGCGGCGAGCCCGACGGCGATCCAGGCGAGCTTGGTGCGCCGGTCGGTCAGCTTGAGGAAGCCGACCCCGACTGTTGCGGCCGCGGCGACCCACAGCAGGACTGAAAGGATGCCAATCAGGCCGAAGTACATCCATAATCTGGCAAGAAACGTCAGCATGATTGATTAATCGTTGCTCCCTGCGGCGTTTGGATTTGGGGATTCACGCATCAGTGTCGTTAACGTTGTCACTTTCTGTGCTCTCGGGTCAGTTCGAGATAGTTGGTGAAGGCGTAGTATATGATGTTGATTCCCATTTGGAATGCTTTCTGAGCCTGGCGCCTGGAGAGGCCGCTGTGTTCGTTCTTCCAGGCGTCGTTGATGTCGCCGGGGTGATAAAAGACCACCCAGCGTCCCTGGTATTTGATGCCGCGCGCCCGCATGCCGCCGTGATGCCACAGGGGGGGCGCGCCGTTGGGAAACTGGTAGGGCATCTGAAAAAGAGGATCGTCGTCGCTGATTACGGTCAGGTCCTTGGACGGAAACAGCCGCCGGGCAAAGCGTTGGAAGCTTGAGTGCCAGCGTGGTCCGCCGCAATCGGCGAAGAGCATTCCTCCGTCCATGAGATAGTTGCGCAGGATCTTGATTTCGCGGTCGTTGACATGGATGTTTCCATTGCCGGTCATGTACACGAAGGGGGGGGCGTATCCCGGTCGATATTTCCGGAGCAGATGGATGGGATGAGCTTCGGAGTGGTTGCGGATTTTGAAGCCGGTCAGCTTATGGAACTCATCCATGAAGTTCATATCGGCCCGGCTGCGCGCATCCATGCCGTCATCCCAGTCGCTGCCGCGATACTTGAGACGGATGAAGCGGACTTCGGCATTGTCCATGCCGTCGGGCCAACCGCCGTCTTTGCCGTCGCCGGCCCCCATTCTGCCGGCTTTGGCGCTAGTATCGGCCTTGTAGGTCAACTCGGTTTCCTGCTCGACCTCCCGAAGGAGTTCCTCGATGTCCGGCTGATTGAAGATGATCGAAGACTGAGGATTGAGGATCATCTTCTTCTTTTTCTGCTTCTGCTTGACCATCTTGACCTGGGCGACCGCAGGCTGTCCGCGCCCTTTGGGCACAGGGTAGTCCTCCACGCATCCGAGCCAGTTCAACAACCAGGGAATGATGAGGATGAACAGTGCGTGCAGAAAAACGCTGCCGTATACGCTGCGACGATACTGCGGATCGCGACCGTGCGTACGCAGCGATTCGACCATCCGGTCGCCCGAAGCCGGGCCCTCAAGCTGTTCGCCGGTATACAAATTGATCTGCACCCGACGCGCCGAATGCAGGTGAACGAACAGCGCGACCAAAGCCAGCAATGCGTAGGGTGCGGCCAGGTCGACAAACCAATTAAAGGCGGTCACCTTTCCCGGCGTCAGCTCGCTGCCGTACATCAGTCCGATGGTGCGACTCAGGCCGTACAGCGTCAGTCCCGCCACAACATACGCCGCGACGCATGATGAGCGAACCAGCTTCAGCGTGCTCCGTCGACGATGCAGAAGCCCCAGGGAAAAGGCCAGCAGCATCCACAGTCCGACGATGCCGTGAAGAATTGCCAGGGTGCCGACAAGTTGCCCCACCCCCTCATCCTTGAACATCCTCGCCACATCCGGGTTCCCCTGCAAATACTCAGGGTACGTGATGAGCGGAACAGTGACCGAGCGAACGACCAGCAACATGCCGCCAATGCCCAAAAGCAGGCACAGAAGCAGGTTCCGCAGACGCGGCCAGTCAATTCTGAAATACTCTTTCATGAAGTCTAGGATCGCTGCGGTTGCTAGTTGGTTTCGTCAATATCGATGCCGAGGTCCTCGGGATTCCCGGGAATTTCGTCGGGCGATGCGGTCTCGCCCGCCTCCCGAACCACGTCGGTGTCCTTGCGCTCCTCCATCAGCTCCTCCTGGGACTTTTCGCCATCGTCCCCGTCGCCGGCGTCAGTCTCTGCGGAGTCCGCATCGCTGCCGTCTTCATCTTTGGTCTCGTCCTCTTCCCCCGCATCCGCACCCGGTTCGGCGTCGTCCTGGCCTTCGGCTTGCTTGTCCTCCTGGCCCTCGCCGGACTCCCCGGCATTCTCCGCATCCGCCTGTTCCTCGGCGGTCTGCTCGGTTTTGAAGACGGTTTTGACCACGTATCCCACCGACGTTCCTCCGATTACTAGCACGTGGATAACCAGAGCGACGACCAGCCACAGGATCAAGCCACGGGTGGCGAAAATCGTG
>CAZSBQ010000222.1:5650-6329 GCA_964604795.1 uncultured Victivallales bacterium
CGAGTTCTTGTTTTGCCATGGTCTTTTCTCCGTATAAATGAACACTGTCCAGAATCCGTGATTCGGGAGTACGCTATTCCTCTGTGCCTTCCTCTCCGACAGCTGCGATACGCCCGCCCGCAGCTGCGATCGCCTCGATGACGGGTTCGAACACGTGCTTTTCGATTTCGCGGTCGCACTTGAGCATGACCGTTCGTCCGCGCGGTGTGGTTTTGTTGGCCAATTCGGTTGTCAGCAATCCCTCCAGTGCGTCGACGGTGGTCTTGCTTCCGTTAAGGTGGACAACGCCCTCCTGATCGATGGCCACGGACACTTGGATTTCCTCAAGCTGGTCGATCACCTCCGATTTCGGAGGTTCGAGCTTGATGGCGGTTTCCTTGACGAAATTGCTGGTCAGCATGAAGAAAATGATCAGCAGGAACGCAATGTCGCCGATGCTGGCGACCGGGGGATCGACCGGTTTTCTGCGGGTGCGGGACTTTTTCATGGCGTGCTAGTCCTCTTCCTGCACGATCGCCACGACACCGCCTGCGTCGCTGATGGCGGCCATGACGCTGAAATACTTGCCGTACTGCACCGAACCGGAGGTTTCCAGCATGATTGTCTTATCCGAATCGCTCTCCATGGCCTCCAAGTTCAGTTCCTGCAACTCCTTTTGCAGCGTCTCAATGTCCATTCC
>CAZSBQ010000223.1:0-6327 GCA_964604795.1 uncultured Victivallales bacterium
TGCCCGTTGATACTAAAGCCATTGCGAACTCAACTGACCGGATCCAACCAAATTCCGTGGACATAGGCGAGCAAGACTGTGGGACCTCGCCGAACCATGCGTCTGGACGAATCGCATGCCGACAACCCTCGTGAAAAGGGTGAAAGGAGGTGTGTGGACCGCCGACCGATAGGTCCCCGCAGTCCTCAGCCCGTGTCTCCCGCCCGGGAATCCCCGCAAAGAGTCTATTCCGCGATCAGGTCGGCGCGCCGCATCATCTGGTGGGTGATCCAGCCGCCGCTGAGATTGGCGGAGTCGAAGCCGTTTTCCTTGAGGATGCGCTCGCCGAGGTAGCCGCGCAGACCGACCTTGCAGTAGACGATGATGGTCTTGTCGCGCGGCAGTTCATCGAGCCGGTCGCGCAGTTGTCCGAGGGGGATGAACAGCGATTTGGGAATGTGCCCCGCGTCGCGCTCGTCCTGCTGGCGCACGTCGAGCAGCACCGCGTTTTCCGGAATCTGCTCGCAGGAGACGGCGTTGCTGCGACCGCTGCAGATGTTCTCCGCGATCATGCCCGCATAGTTGACCGGATCCTTGGCCGATCCGTAGGGCGGCGCGTAGGCCAGTTCCAGGTCCGCCAGGTCATGGACCGTGCCGCTGGTCTTCATGACTGTGGCGATCACGTCCACGCGCTTGTCGACTCCTTTGCTCCCGACGCATTGGGCGCCCAGGATGCGACCGGATTCGGGCTCGAAGAGCAGTTTGATTGAAAGCGGTGCGCCGCCTGGATAATAGGCGGCGTTGGAGAATGGGTGCAGGTAGGTTTTGGCGAAGGGACGGCCAGCCTGGCGCAGGGCCTTTTCCGTGGCGCCGACCGAGCCGGCGGCACGTTCGAAAACCTGAACGACCGATGTGCCCAGCGAGCCCTCGTAGCGTTCTTCGCCGCCGAGGACGTTGGCGGCGACAATCCGCGCCTGGCGGTTGGCCGGTCCGGCCAGCGGTATCTGCGTGGCGCCACCCTCAACCAAGTCGGTGACTTCGATGACATCGCCGACCGCGTAGATGTCCGGATCGTCGGTGCGCAGCTGCTGATCCACTTGGATGGCGCCTCGCTTGCCGACGCTGAGCCCCGCCTCGGACGCCAATTCCGAATTTGGACGCACGCCAATGCACATGACCACGAAATCGGTGCTCAGCTCCGTGCCGTCATCCAGAACCACAACCAGCTCTTTGGACGTATGCTCGAAGGTTGACGGACGATGGATTTCCTGCACCTTGCGCCCCAAGCGCAAGTTGACTCCGTGCTCGGTGAGCTGCTCCGCCAGGGGCTGTGCCATTTCGGGATCGACGGTCGGCAGCACTTGCGGAAGCATTTCGACCAGCTCGACTTCCACATCGCGCTCGCGAAGGTTTTCGGCGATTTCCAAGCCGATGAAGCCGCCGCCGACCACGATGGCTCGTCGCGCCCCCTCGTCCACGCGGGACTTGATTCGGTCCATGTCGGGAATGGTCCAGAGCTGCAGCACATCCGGATCGTCCGCGCCGGGGATCGGCGGGCGGATGGGGCTGGAGCCGGTGGCGAGAATGAGCTTGTCGTAGCCTTCCTGCTCCCGTTCGCCCGTGCGCAGATTCCGAACCGTGAGCATTTTCCGGTCGCGCTCGATGTCCGTGACTTCGTGAAGCACGCGCACGTCCACCGCCGTTCGCGCGCGGAAGGTCTCCGGAGTCATCAGCAGCAAGTCCGAGCGGTCCTCAATCACCTCCCCCACGTGGTACGGCAGTCCGCAGTTGGCGAACGAAATGAATTCGCCGCGCTCGAACATGACAATTTCCGCATCCTCGTCCAGACGGCGCGCGCGTGCCGCCGCCCCCGCGCCGCCTGCAACACCACCAACAATCACGATCTTCATCTGCATATCCTCCTGGAGAGTGTTCCGAACTTCAATTCCGGACGTTCGCCCCTGTTTTTTTCCAAATGCGGGAACAAAATAGCACGGCTGACGAATCCTGTCCAGTCCCGGACCGGGGGCTGCCAGGGCAATTCCTCTCTGAGGGACGGGACGGGACCGGACGGGACCGGACGGGACCGGCGCGCCCCCCCCCCGATGAGAGGGCGAGACTCCGTCGAGCCGGGGTTGCGCCGACACTGGAACCCCGGGTGTCCCTTCGAAGGGGACGCGTCCACCCCCCGCGGGCCGCCGAGGCGCGGCCCCTACCAAGTAGAGGGCGCGGCCCCCGCGCCCCGTCGAGTAGAGGGCGCGGCCTCCGCGCCCCGTCAAGTAGAGGGCGCGGCCTCCGCGCCCCGTGTCGGTCTCCCGATGAAGATGCGTTTGCCGGTGCAGGCGGCCTGCCTCGCCATTCGTTCGACGGCGGGGCTCGACGGAGTCTCGCCCTCTCAACGCGTTCCGCGCGAGTTTTACATTCCCACACAATCTTTTGCAGAAAAGCATTTTACACGTTTTTATCCCCAAGTAGATGCATTTAAATCAATATTACACATTCAATATTCAATATTCTCAGCCTGAAATTTCATAGGAGGCAAACGCTGCCGAAGTGTAGGAGGGCGGTTCCCTATGTCCACAGAATTTGGTTGGATCTGGTCAGTTGAGTTCGCAATGGCTTTAGTATCAACGGGCATCCCTGCCTGTTGTGAAGTTCTCCGCAGCCAGGACCTGTCTGCGTCGCATCGCGACAGGCAGGTGGCCGCAGTACGTAAGCAATCCAACCAAATTCTGTGGACATAGGCGGTTCCGGTCTGCGGTCCTGTTTGGAGTCACGGGGCGTCGGCAACCACGTGGGCCAGCAGGCCCTGCTCGGTTCCCAGCAGCACGCCGCGAGGCGTAACCGCCAAATCGCAGGAGATGGCGGCGCCTATGGTTGTGGACGAGACGGCTGCGCCTGTTGCGAGGTCAAGCTGCTCCAGTGTGCCGTCTTCGGTGCCCACCAGGAGGGTTTGGCGTCCCAGCAGCGGAGCTGTCGTGGCCGGGGAGGGCAGTTTGGCCTTCCAAAGCAGCTCGCCGTCGGCGAGGGCGCGACAGAAAATTCCGCCGTCCCGACTGGCCGTCACCACCTGTTTCGCGTTGACGGCGGGCGAGAGTACGAAGGTGTGGGGCGGCTGTGCGGGTTTTATGCTCCATGCAAGTGCTCCGGTGGCTATGTCGACCGCCGCTGTCGTGCCGTCATGGCCGGTCACCAAAGCCAGGTTGTCGCCGAGGGTCGGGGCGCCGGGAATGTAGCTGCTTGCCGTCACGGAAAAGGTTTCGGTGCCGTCTGCCGTATTAAGACGTCGCACCCGTCCGTCGCAGCCGGCCGCGATGATCGAGCTGCCATGCACGGCCGGAGTTCCGTTCACATAGTTTTTTGTGCCGTGGCGCCAAACCAGGTGTCCGTCGGCGAGTTTGACCGCATAGAGGTTAGTGTCGTAGCTGCCGAAGACCAGCAGCGAATCGCCGTCCGGCGTTTTTGTGATGTTCGCGCCGCCGTGGATGGCGTCCTCGGTCTGATGCTGCCAGACAGTGGTGCCATCGGTGAGCTGCAGCGCCGTCATGGCCCCGTCCAAAGTGCCGACAAAAAGCATGGAGTCCGCGATGGTCGGCGGGGCGTCCAACTCCGATTCCAGGGTGCGCTGCCAGAGTGGATCGCCGCCGTTCAGCGGCAGCCGCGCGACGGTGCCGTCGGCGTGACAGGCGAAAATGGAGTTCCGGGCGACGGCGAGCCCCGTAACCGGACTGTCGGTGTCGAGTCTCGTCCAACCCACTGTCCACTGTTCGGGAAATGTCGTGTCCGCATTGCCGGTCAGCGCCGGGTCCCCGCGGTGGATCGACCACCGGGAAACGCCGGTGCCCCGTTCCGGTGCGGCTGAGCCGACTGCGGAAGGGTCCTTGGCGGCATCCCGCGAATCTTCGCCACAGCCCACAGCCGTCAGCCACAGAAGGATCAGTGCAATGTGGTGCAGAAGGAGTCGCATGGGATGGGTGTGTGGATGGGTGTGTGTGTGTGTGTGGGTATGTCAGGGGATCAGTCTGATCGGTCTGATCGGGTGCCGCCGGGATTTTTTCTGCGACACGGCTCACTCGGGTTTGGGTAAATGTAGTGCGTTTTATGCTGTGACACAACCACAGTCTCAGGATATGGCTTGACAGGAGGATTGCTGGAACTTTAGTTGTACCGACCGGTCAGTATAGTATGGCGCGAACCTAAGGAGACCCTTTGCAGTGACGGATACTAGAACAACTCGTGAGCGTTTGATCGAGTCGGCACGCGAACTGGCTCGTCGTCGGGGATTCGACCGCACGTCGGTAACTGATGTTCTGGAGCATTCCGGGGTTGGCAAGGGTTCGTTTTTTCATTATTTTCCGAGCAAGGAGTCGCTTGGGCTGGCTGTTTTGGAGCGGGACCGTTTGGAGTTCATTGCGACTTTGGAGGTGTGCCTGGGCGGGGAGGGCAGTGCGGTCGAACGGTTGGACTGTTTTTTTGACGCGGCGTTGCGGATGCACCGCGGGACGGGATTCGTCGGAGGATGTTTGTGGGGGAATACGGCGTTGGAGATGAGCGATACGAACTCGATCTTCGCCGACTTTGTCGCCAAGGTTTTCGACGAGTGGACGCAGAAGTTGGCTGCCGTTATTCGTGCTGGGCAGCTGGTCGGCGAGATTCGCGGGGATTGCTTGGCGGATGATTTGGCGCGTTCGGTGGTGGCGACTATCGAGGGCGGCATCATGATGTCGCGTCTGCAGAAGGACGAGGTGCCGCTGAAGGGCTGTTTGGACATGACGCGGGTGCTGTTGACCGGCAAGCAGAATGGAGCGCGGAATCAGTGAACTGTTGTCCTGCAGGGAGGGGGTGAAGAACTCAAATAAATGTCTGCGGCAAGGACATAAATATAATAATTGATACGTATAGGAAGGACATGACACCAACAGGAGACAGGAATCATGAACATCGTCAGGCATTTTGCAATCGTTCTCGTATTGCTGGTTGGAACCCTTGGAGTCGCTGCCGAAAAGAATGGGGCGGCCGAATCGACTGCGGAGTCCGCAGTTGCCGACTCGGCGCAGGAGATCAAGCCGCTGCTGATCGGCGCGTCCGTCCCGGATGTGACACTGAAGACCGAGGAGGGAAAACCGCTTAAGCTGAAGAAAACCGTGACGGATAAGCCGGCTGTGGTGATTTTTTATCGCGGCGGTTGGTGTCCGTACTGCAACCTGCAACTCGGTCAGTTGCAGGGCATCGAAGCGGATTTGCTCGAACTCGGCTATCAGCTTTTGGCGATCAGCCCCGACCGTCCGAGCAAGCTGGCCGAGAGCCGTGAGAAGAAGGAGTTGAGCTACACGCTGTTGTCCGATTCGAAGATGGCGGCGGCCAAAGCGTTCGGCATCGCGTTCCGCGTGGCTGATGAAACTCTTGAGCAGTATGATGAGTACGGCATCGATTTGGAGGAGGCTTCCGGCAGCACGCACCATTTGCTGCCGGTTCCGGCCGTGTTCATTGTCGGCACGGACGGCCGAATCAAGTTTTCGTACGTCAATCCCGACTACAAAACGCGTCTGGCGCCCGATGTTTTGCTCGAGGCTGCGGAGTCCGCGCTCGAGCGGGCGGACAACGACGAATAAACAAACCGAAGACCGCACCGAAACGAACAGTGGAGGATGTGAAATGAGTACGTTGTTGTCCGAAGAGGAAGCGACAGTCTGAGGGTAGACCCAGACATGACCCCGGACATGCTGGAGAAGTGAATCGCCAAGGAGGGGCGTCATGCGAACTTCGCAACAACTCAAGGAAGTGCCCGCGGCGGCTGCGGAGAGCGCTGGGGGCCGTATCTGGCCGAGCGTCAGTGGGGGACGGTGCGCAAGGACTACTCTCCCGAGGGAACCTGCTGGGAGTCTTTCCCGCCCAGATCGGCAACGCGTTCGATGAGTCTTTTTTGAACATATACGACAGCCGATAGGCGCAGAAATATCGCGTCTGCCCGGATGAATGCCGGGACTGCCGTTTGGCCCCGACCTGCGGCGGCTGCCTCGCCGTGACATCGGGCATGGGACAAGACTTTTCCATGAAAAAGATCCGCTTTGCCGGCATTCTCCAGGCGGGGCCTTGTCAACGGAAATTTGAATCAAGCCAATCAGCAACAAAGCGGCTTTGCAGCCATCCATGAAGAACCGATGAACCGGGAAAGTGACATTTCCGGTTCTTTTACACGTACGGGTTTGCGACCCGTACCTGGCCGTACGTCTGGCCGTCGGATAAGTCTTCGGAATATACGATTTTGCAGGCAGCCCGTTCAGCGGCGGCGAGAATGAGGGCATCCCAGTAACTGAGTTGCCAGCGTTTCTTCATTTCAATGGCACG
>CAZSBQ010000224.1:0-6298 GCA_964604795.1 uncultured Victivallales bacterium
CCGAAGAAGCGATGAAAACCTATCAGACCCTGCTCGAGGATGACAACATGCCCGCCGCGCGGCTGGGGATGGCACGCGCCTTCATGCAGCTGAGCGAACCGGAAAAATGCCTCGACGAAATCCGCAAGCTGGAGGCGTCCGACGAGCTGCTTCCCGGCCTGTTTCGCCTGAAGGCCGAAGCGCTGTCCACGCTCACACGATATGACGAGGCGTACCAGGCTGCGGACCAAGCCGTTAGCCGCAACCCCAAAGACGCCCGGAGCTATTTACTTCGCGCTCAAGCCAAATTCAACGATCCCGATGAAAGTCGGCAGAAGCAGGTGCTTCGCGACCTCAACAAGGCGCTTGAATTGAATTCGCGCATGCCGCGTGCTCGGCTGCTGCTGACCGAATGGTACGCGCGCAACGAACGCATCAGCGAAGCGGTCACTGAGGCCCGCCGCCTGATGGACCGGTACCCGGAAGTGGGCGAGTTCCGACGCAATGTGGCCCAACTCCTGCTTCGCGGCAGCATGTTCGAACGTCTCGAGCAGCACTTGCAGGAATGGAGCGAAGCCATGCCCGAAGCCCCTGCAATCTCCCGATACCAAGCCGAGCTGGCCGAAGCCCGAGGCCAACTGTCCGAGGCCATCGAAGCCTGGAAGACTGCGGTCGAAACATCCCCGTCCGAACAAACCCTGTACCGCTACCTCTCGGCCCTGATCAACGCCGGGCGTGCAGCCACCGCTGTGAGAGTGGTCGAGAACAACAGCGATGACATTACGGCAAACCCCGCTTTTCTCGCCCTCTATGCGCGAGCGCTCATGCTTACCGATCAAGTCGAGAAGGGACGCTCGGTTTTCCGCAGCGCTTTGGCTTCCGCCGTCGGGAATCCCCGCAACCAGCAAAGCGTAATCCGCCAGGCGCGCGAGGTGCTCGACGCCGATGAACTGCTGCCCCTGCTGACCGAAGCCGCAAGCGAGGATGAATCCGGCATGGTTTCCCTGGTCATTGGACAGCTCCAACTGCGCAAGGGAGAACTTCAGGACGGCGTGCAGGAACTTGAAAATCTGCGCGATGATCTGCCTGAGGACAGCCCCATCCGCGGGCAATTGCTGACGACGCTGGGCACCGCATACAGCCAGCTGGGCGACACTCAACGCGCGCAGAAAACCTATCGCGCCGCCTTGCAGGCGATTCCCGACGATCCTGTGGTCCTCAACAACCTTGCCTATGCCATGGCCTCCGAAGGCAGCGATCCCTACGAAGCCGTCAAGCTTGCGCAGCGCGCCGTCGATGCCGGCGGCCACACCGAATACGCCCTGGCCTACTACCTCGACACGCTTGGGTTCGCTCAGTACAAAGCCGACCTGCTCTTCCACGCACGCGACAATCTTGAACGCAGCATCAAGCTTGAAGCGATGCCCGCCAACGCCTATCACCTCGGATTGGTTCATATCGAGGACAACAATCCCGTCGAAGCCAAGCGCGTGCTCACCCAAGCCGCACGCTTGGCCAAGGAAACCAACGATTCCGAGCATCTGGACGACATCAACACCGCTCTGCAGCAAGCCGAAGAGCTGATTGCGCGCATGCCCGCCGTCGAAGAGAGAAACGAAGATGACAAGCCGGATGCGGACAGCGAGGAAGAAGCTCCGCCGGGCGAGTGACGATGAATTTCTTTACTGTCGTTGTAGTGACCGCTATCGTCGCGGAAACCGCCGTCCGCCGGTTGGCGGACTGGTTGGATGTTCGGCGTGCGCGCCGGTCGTTGCCGGCCGAACTGCGCGACGTTGAAGACGAACAGACCAGGCAGCGCTCGGCCGAGTACGTCCGCGCGTGTTTCGTGTCCGATTCCCTGGCCAGCCTGGTCTTTTTGGTCGCGCTGCTGCTGTTCTGGTTTTCGGGGGGATTCAACTGGCTGGACCTAACCCTGCGCGCAACAATTCCGCATCCGGTTTTCCGCGGAGCCGCATTCGTTCTTTCTCTGCTTTTCGCCCAGCGGCTGCTGATGCTTCCCTTTGATGTGCATGACACCTTCCGTACTGAAGCTCGTTTCGGGTTCAACCGCACAACGGTCGGCACCTTCATTTTGGACAAGATCAAGCTTCTGATTCTGACCGTGGTGCTGGGCGGTGCCGCTCTCGCCGTGGTTTTGGCTTTCTTCGAGTATGCGGGGAATCTGGCGTGGCTCTACGCCTGGGCAGCGGTCACGGCTCTTGCTGTTCTGCTGCATTTTCTGGCGCCGGCGGTTATTCTGCCGCTGTTCAATCGATTTGAACCACTTCCGGACGGAGATTTGCGCGCTCGCCTGGATTCCCTTCTCGAGCGCGCGGAATTTCCCGCCCGCCGCCTGTCCGTGGTCGACGGTTCGCGCCGGACGACCAAATCCAACGCCTTCTTCACCGGTTTCGGCGCCAATCGTCGAATCGCGCTTTACGACACCTTGGTGGAGACCCAGTCCCCGGCGGAAATCGAAGCCGTGCTCGCCCACGAGATCGGCCACTGCAAGCATGGGCACATCCGCATGCGCCTGATTATCGGCATCATTCACACCGGCATTCTGCTGGCCCTTTTTTCCTTGCTGATCGGCAATCGATCTCTGCACGACGCTTTTGGGGTCGAACACACCTCGGTGTATGCCTCGCTGGTCTTCTTCAGCCTGCTGTACTCGCCGGTCGAATTTATCCTCGGCCTGGTCATGAACGCCTTGTTTCGCAAACAGGAATACGAGGCGGATCGCTTCGTGACAAGCATGGGGGTCGATCCCCGTGTCCTGGTATCGGCACTCAAACGGCTCAGTGTCGACAGTCTCTCGAACCTCACTCCCCATCCGTTGTCCGTGGCCATCAACGACTCGCATCCCCCCCTGAAAGCCCGTATCCAAGCGCTTCAGGAGGCGTCCCCGTTCCGGAAGGCGGCAGACCAATGATTCGGCTTGTCCTCAAACTTATCCTGTTGGCGGCGTTCGCCGGTGGTGGGTACTACGGCTATCAGCAGTTTGCTATCCAACGCCGGTTCGTTCAAAAGGAAAACCGCGCAACCCAGCTGTTCAACAACGAGAAATTCACCCAAGCCGCCGAATCATACGAGCAGCTGCTGCCGAACCTCAAAGGGGACCACCGGCAACGGGTTGAAAAAAAACTGGCCAAATGCTGCCTCGCCCTCTCAAGAAATCCGTCTTTGCCCGTTAATGAGCAGGCCGAGCACGCCGCCAAAGCCCTGCAGCTCGATCCCGAAGCCGACATCGGCAAAACCAT
The DNA here is from genome assembly GCA_964604795.1 of uncultured Victivallales bacterium. Lineage (GTDB taxonomy): Bacteria > Verrucomicrobiota > Lentisphaeria > Oligosphaerales > CAZSBQ01 > CAZSBQ01. Next base: position 3,240 of record CAZSBQ010000224.1, read on the forward strand.
GAAGCGATACATCCGAACCATCCTCGAACCCGAAAACCGGGACGAATCCGGCCAGGGTAAAGGGAGCCGTTAAGTCGGAACTCAGTGCCTCGGGCTCAAGGGCCGTGAAGTTGAACGACACATTTTTTGGCGGAACGATGAGCACAGTCGCTCTCGGGCTGAAGGCCCGGTTCAACCCCGGCCCAGAGCTCGCAGCCCTGGGCTGAAGGTACACGAAAAAAAATGCGGGCTGAAGGCCCGCCCCAAGGGAAACATCTGTGGCGCAGAACATTGGAGCGGACTTCAAGCCCGCCGTCCGCAAAGAGTCCCGTCTGCGCCCTCTGATCGACAACCACTACCCCATCCTACGACACCCGGTGCAAGGCGACCCTTGACGCGCTGCGCATCACGGCCTCGAACATGTTCGCGGCTCTGCTCGCCGTCTTCCGCCCCCAAGGTTCATGTCAAGAGGACTACATCCCGCCTTGGCCCATTCCCTGTTCGGAAATCTTGCGCTGAAGCTCTTCCTGGAAGTCCTGGATGTCCTCTTCGGTCGGTTGCCCATCGCCCTGGGGATTGAGCCCGAGGCGGCCCGAGGAGTCCACGTACCATTCCGCGCGCACGCCGGACTTGAACACGACGTCGCCGCTGAGAACGGTGCCGGGACGGACAACCTTGCTGACGGTCACTTGAGTGCTCCCTTCAACATCGCCGGTCGGAGCCTTCGAGACATCCTGGATCACTTCCTGCCCCTTGCCCTGCTCCTCGTCGATGAGGTCCCAGTCGACCTCGAGTTCGGCTGCGAGCATGCGCAGGTCCAGGAAGGTGATTTTCTCGCCGTATTCCTCGTCCAGAATTCGTTGAACGTCCGCCAGGGAATGGCCTTCATTGAGTTTTTCGCCGACGACTCGTTTGCGTTCTTCTTTGGTCATAGTGAAGTACCTTGGGACTTGGTGCGGAGTTTGTCTGAAACCGTGAAAAGAGATGGAACACCCGACTGGTCTCGAACTTGTGACCCGCTGATTGAAAGTCTGAAGCAGGGGGTATGGGCTAACCTTTACAGAGATTCACCAATCCTGATGTTTGCGGTTGGACGACGTAAGCCGCCGCTTGCACTTGCGTGTAACCGTCACGAGTCACAAAACCTATATGCTGATTAAAAAAGTGCAAGGGCGGATTCGCGAGTATCCGCAGGTTGTCGAGAACTGCCGAAACGAGCGGAGATGCGGGATGCGTGTTCCGCCACTTGCTTGCCGACGGCGGCAAAACGGGTTTCCGGGAGCCGGTCGGTGGGAGCGGTGATCCAGATCGCGGCAATCGGGCAATTCATGCGGTTGAAAACAGGGGCGGAAACGCAGGCAATGGTGATGTCCTCTTCGCCGCGGTCCACCGCATACCCGAGCTTTGCGACCTCCGCAAGTTCATTGACATAGATTTCCCGGTCGGTAATGGTGTTTTCCGTGAAACGCGTGAAGCAGACTTTGTCGAGGATGGCGTTTCGCTCGTCGTCCGGAAGAAAGGCGAGGATGGCCTTGCCGGGCGCAGCCGAGTGCATGGGGAATCGGCAGCCGACTTCGACGACGACCTTGATGGAATGGGTGCCTGCGCGCTGGTCGAGAACGACACCTTCGTGTCCGGCCAGGACCGCGAGCAGCGCGGTTTCACCAGTTTCATCGCGCAGTGCACGCAGGACATCGGTTGATTTTTCGATCAGCCCTTCCTGGTCAACGGCGGCATAACCGAGTGTCAGAAGCTTGGGGCTGAGCCGGTACAAGGCGGTCGGCTCGTCCCGGAGCAGATAGCCGCAGTCGGACAGCGTGGCGGCAATCCGAAAAGCGCTGTTCTTGGGGATGCCCATCTCCTCGGCGATCTCCGATACGCCGGCACCTTCCGGACGGTTGGCGAGAAACTCGAACACGCCCAGCGCACGCACCAGATTCGGCACATGATAGCGACTGAAGGCGGAGTTTACGGCCTTGCTGTCTTTTGTTAACTCGGACATTTTATGTTTTCTTCCTTGACCGTGCTCACGAAAACTCAATGACAGCCACCGGAGTATGCCTGCGACCGTATTCAACAGTTACGGATTCTCCCTGTTCGACATCGTGCAAAACAGCGGAAAAATTGGCCTTTAATTCACCTACGCTAAGCCTTTTCACAACATTGGCTCCATAGCTAGACCCTTTCTGGGCATAGCTCCATAGATTCCATCGTTTCATTATCAACTAGAGAGAAATGGCTGCCGTGACACGACTATATTCCAACCTTGACAAGTTGTCAATTCGGGCTCCAGGGGGGCAGTCAATAAGTAGCGTTGGCTTCGGTCCAGAAATCGGCGGTGTCGTGGTAGTTGCCAGTCAGCCCATTGCCCCAGGGGTGTTTGAGGAAGCGAACGGATCCGTCGAAGTAGAGAGTGTTGGCGCCGGTCAGGTTATGCGGTCGGTCGCTTGACGCATTGGTTACCGCCCCGGTCTGGGTGCCGGAATCGAAGCAGGCGATCAGGGCGTTGAGTCTGCCGGCAGTGCCGGTCATGGACTGGGTGGTCCCGTCGCCGAGTGTGCGGATTCCGGTGATTGCGCTGTCCGGTCCCGAGGGGGCGCGCCAGATGTGGCCGCGGTTGCTTTCACCGCTGGAATTAGGGACATTGTAGGAATAGCCGCAACGCACGTTGAGCCAATAACCCGAGGGTGGTTCCACGTGCCAGGGCCAGGACTTGTAGGTCAGTCCCGGACAGTAGAACAGCGGATGGTTGTTGCTGCTCTCAGCGATGGTCAGCCCTCGGAGGGACACCGGGCTGGCGGTCAGATATCCATTTGTCACCAGGATACGCAGTCGGGTGGGGTTGCCGTCGCCGCCGGTCAACGAATTCTGAGCAGTCGCTTTTTTCGACGGCAGCAGCCAGTCGTCGTTGTCTCCGACATAGCTGGTGACGGCGATGCCGAGCTGGCGAAGATTGCTGGTGCAACCGATCTTGATTGCCGCTGACCGCGCCCGACTGAGTGCGGGCAGCAGCAGGCTGGCCAGGATGCCGATGATCGCGATGACCACGAGCAATTCTATGAGCGTGAAGCGGTTTTTCA
>CAZSBQ010000225.1:0-6294 GCA_964604795.1 uncultured Victivallales bacterium
TGGAACTGCAGGCAGCTGAGCAAGGCGACCGAATAGTACCCGCGTTCACCGTAACCGGCGTCGCTGGGAACCTGGGGCGGACGCCGATTCCAGTAGTTGAGGAAATTGCTTATCTTCGAGGAGTCGTACCATGTGTACGGAACATCGTCAATCGGTCCCGGGGCGGCGGGCTGGAAGTATTCCACTGTGCTGCTTCCCATGCGATAGGTCGGCCAGCCCGCGAAGAAGCGGTCACTCATGGTCTCGCGGTCGGCCTGGTAGTACCAGGAGCCGGCAAACTGCCTGTAATTGCTGGGCGCGGAGTCAATCAGCCTGCTTCCCGGGCAGAAAAGTGGGGCCCAGCTCTCGAGATAGCCGGTGAGGCGTAGAACCCCAAGTGGAAACACGGTGTCGCTGGCCCCCATGACGTTGTCGCCGCGAAAAATGGCATTGCTGGAAAATCGGGTCGAGGACTGGACATTGGTGTTCGAAGCGCGGGGGGTGCCCGGGTCCGGATTGTAGGTGCCATCCCAGTAGCCAGTGATCCGGTGCGGAAAAAAATCGTCGTTATCGATGGTATAGACTATGGTGGCAATGCCCACCTGCCGCTTGTCGCTCAGGCAGGAGATCCGCCGGGCGCGCTCGCGAGCATCATGCAGCGCCGGCAGCAGCAATGCCGCCAGGATCGCGATGATTGCGACCACCACAAGCAACTCGATCAAAGTGAATGTCCGACGTTTCATTGGACCAACCGCTTGGTTGTTCGTTCGTCGTTGTTGGTTGTCGAAAGCTTCGAGGGAACCGATTCCATCGATTCGGTCGGTCTGTGCCGCTCGGTCAAGTCAGCACCTTTGATGTTTTCACGAGTGCAGCTTTCGATGGTTTCATTCGGCGCACAGTGCTCGACCGACAGCGGCACGTCTCCCGCGCCGGCCGGCAGTTTTTCTCCCGCCATGAGGCGCATCAGCATGTTGACAAACCTCCGGGCGCAATCGTCGGGATCCTGAACAATGCGCGTGACAGGCAAGGGGATCCTCAGGTTTGAGCCGCGGTTGCTGTGGGTGATGACGCGAAGCTTCCGGGGCACCTGAATCCCCAGTTCGAGGATGGCCTCGGCGGCATCCTGCATCAGGAGATCGTCGCCGATCAGCAGGCCGTCGGGTTTCTCGGGGTGCGCGGTCCAAATCTCTCGAAATTCCTCCCAACCGGCTCCGGCGTGCTGTGGATGCAGGTCGCTGCGCACCCATTCGCGCCGGGTCTCCAGGCCGCGCACGGCCACGGCTTTATACAAGTTTGCGGGTGCTTGTGCCCACGTCAGCATGGCAATGCGACGGCATCCCTGCTCCTGCAGTTCCTGGACCCCTGTTTCGACAAGACGAGATGGGGTTGGCCCCAAGGGAAAGGGCGTCAACGCACCAACCGCCGGAATGGTCAGTTTCTCCATAAACGTCGCCCACGTGCTGGTCTCGGGCGCGTCCAGCATGACGAGGCCGGCCAGACGGCCGGCATGAACATCCTCGACAAAACGTTCGCATGTCGGCTTTTGCCGATGATCACCCGGCTGGCTGTCGCCCACATAAAGTTCGGGTCGGAACCCCTGTTCCCGCAAGTTGGTCTTCAGCTTGCTCGCGGTCAGCGTGAAATAAGCGGAGATCCTCGGCGCCAGCAAGTCCAGTTCCGAAACAATGCCGATCCGTTTTCTGGGTTCGTCGGCCGGGACATAGACGCCGCTGCCATGCCGAATCTCGACTTCGCCGCGCCGGGACAGAATGGTCTGCGCCGCGCGCACCGTGGGGATGCTGACATCCAGCAGCCGTGCCAGCTTCCGCACCGACGGCAGGCGTGTGCCGGGAATGGCCGAGTGCAAGAATCGCCGCCCCATCCGCAGGGCGATCACTTCGGCGAGCGGGCTTTGTTTTTCGGGTTCGTCGCAGGTCATGAATGTGCGGGGCTCCCTTTTTCGGCCCTGGTCTTTGGCAACCGCTTTATGTCATCATGAGGTACTGTACATCCGTGCAAGTGATTGTGCAAGTCGACGGCAATAAAAAAAATCTACAGTGTAAAATGCTCTTGGCGGTGATCGGTAAAAGGGGGGAGGGATGGTTGCGAGCTGCTTGTCCCCGAGTATAGTGTTGCCATGCGGGAAAAATTGACAATCGAGAAGTTCGCCAGTTTTGAAGAGAGTTTTTATGAGCCAACACGACGACATTTCCTTGGAACCCGACGATTCGGCGGCTCGGCGCCGTCTGGCCCAAAACGGCTACTCCGCGCGGTTTTACAGCTTTGAGGAGCAGCCGAACTCCGATTCCTGCTGGAGCCTGCATGCCGGGCCGGAGGGACGAGTTTACGCGGCCGCCTGCGTCGAGCACACGGCAGGACAAACCGTAACGGTCCTGCGCTACAACGAAGCCGAGGACCGCCTCGATTCGCTGTTCGACATGGACAAGGTGACCGGCGACCTGCGCGACAGCGGACGAGCCACGCAATGCAAGATTCACTACAGCTTCGCGCCCTCTCCAGCCCGGGGCCTGCTCTATGCGGCCACGCACCTGAGCGGTGCGCCCAAGGGGGAACGGCGATACAACGCCTGGGGTTCCTGGCACGATGAGCGCCGCGCGTTCCGGGGCGCATACCTGGCGGCTTATGATACTGCGGCGGACGAGGTTGTTTCCGCAGATCTCATGATCCCGCGTGAAGGATGTCGCTGTCTTTGCCTGGACGAGGACCGGCAGAGGATGTACGCGCTGACGTACCCGCGGGACCATTTTGTCCACTATGACCTCAAGACGCGGACTCTGCACGATGTCGGCCGGGTGGGATCCGTCAATTCGCAATGCCTGTTCACCGATCGGCAGGGGAGGGTTCACTTCACCAACGACCGAGGGCGCTTCCTGCGTTTCGATCCGGAACGGGACTGTTTGGAGGAACTGCCTCACCAGGTCGCGCACGAGAATTTCCAGGATGGCTGGCACGGGGTTTTGTACGATGCGGTTGCCAGCCCCGAGGGCGATTGCGTCTACATTCTGCCGTGGATGGTGCGCCCGCACCTGATGCGCTTTTGGCCGGAAGAGGGTCCCACCGGTCGGCTGGAGGACCTCGGGCCGGTCAATCAACCTGCGGACGCGTCCCATCCGATTTCCATGAGCTTGGATCATGCGGGGGGGCTGGTTTTCGGCGTGGACGGCTGTCTGTACTATGTGCGCGCCTCATGGCCTGCGGGCACCGAATTCGGCGGCGATTTCCGCCGCGTACAGGAGGCCAAGGGCATCGTGGTTCGTCTGGATCCGCGGACGCTGGAGCGCGAAGAGATCTGCGTGTTGAATCGTCCCGGCGCATCCTCGAGCTATGCCACGCGCGGCGCGCGGGACCATGCCGGAAATCTATACTTCGGGCACGTCGGTTTGACGCCGGTGGGCCTGTTTCGCATGACGGTGCCGCAGGCACCATCGAAGAATGCTCATCAACCGCTTCGCATGTGGGGATGAGCATGTGTGCGCAAAAGTGCTGCGGGCGTCTCGCCTGCGGCAAAGGGCGGGCAAAAGAAAGCACCCGAGCGGCCGAACACCACGCTCAAACAACGGGAGCAGACACGCAATGAACGCCAAATCCGGATCATCATCCAAGCAATCCAAACACCGGGAATTTGTGGACGAGGGGCTTTTCGTGGCCATGCCGCTGCGGTTTCCATCGGTGTCCACCGGCATTTCCGACGACGACGCCTTCATTGAATGGCTTGCCCTCGGTCCCGGTTCCGGACGCGCCGTTCTCGGTTTGACCGGTGGAGGGCATCCGCATGTTTTCGCGGCGGTTCCCGGCGTTCCGAATGGTTACGTCCTGGACCTGGGCATCCTTTCCGAGGCGTCGGAACTGACCGCCGTCGCCTGGCAGCGAAGCGAAGATTTTGGAACCCGCCTCCTGGTGAGCGGCAACAGCACCGCCGGCGGCTCGGTTTGGACCGGCCGGATGAATTTGTTTTCCGACGGAATTCAGGAGTGGGGCTTCAGACGGCCGGCATTCCAGTGTTTGCGGAAGTTCCCGGGCGAACGGATTCAGGATCTGGCCGTGCAGGATCGGCACCTGCTTTGCCTTGCGGACCAAGCCGTGCATTTGCTCGACGCGGAAACCGGCAGCTCTCTTGACAGCAAAGCCTTTCGCTCCGCCTGCTTCGCGAAGGGCGCGCGCTTTCTCCACTGCGGAGACCGCAGGCTGCTCGTTGACGTCGACGGGCGCATCCATGAACTCCGCGGCGAGGATGACAGCCTGCTCATTGCCGACACCGAACTCACTCTGCCCCCCGACCTGACCTTGGCCAGCCTGGTTGCCAGCCACCGCGGCGAGCACGAATTGATTGCAGGCGACGGCAATGGCGTCCTGGTTACAGTCAACTTGGATGCGCATACAGTGTGCGAGCATGATCCCGCCCCGCTGGCGCCGGTGCATTGCCTGGCGGCCCTGCCGGACGGGCGCATCTACGGGTTTTGCGGCGACGGCATCGGGCGCATGTTCAGAACCTGCGCGATTGACTGTGCAACCGTTGACCTAGGCGCCGTCGCGAGCGTCCACGGCGCCAGGCGCTATGCACACTGCCTCTCGTCGGCGATTGTCGATCGCAATGGTCACATCCTGTTCGGGGAGAACGACCGGGGAGGCCATCTGTGGCTGTATTGTCCCCATACATGCCCAATGTAATTGACGGAAGCGGAGTGATGCGCTGTCCGGACTGTTTTTTCACGGATTCGGGTCGATTTCGTAGCGGTGCATTTTGCGGTAGAGAGTGCTTGGATCGATGCCGAGCCGGCGCGCGGCGGCGGTACGGTTGCCGGCGTGGTCGGCCAGGGCGTTGAGGATGGCCTGCTTTTCCAGCTCCTTGAGTGTTTGAGGATGGGTGGAGTGTGCGGATTCCTCGACCGTTCCGCGCAGTTCGGGAGGCAGCTGAGTGGGTTGGATGACGGCGCCGCGGCACAGCACGAAGGCGTGCTGCATGATGTTCTCCAGCTCCCGGATGTTGCCCGGAAAGTCGTGTCGCATGAGGATGTCGTAGACGGTCGGATCCACCCCTTCGATGGCCTTGCCGGTTTCCGCGTTCAGGCGTGTGCGGAAATGCTCGACGAGCAGCGGAATGTCGCAGCGCCGCTCGCGCAGCGGCGGCAGTTCGAGGCGGATGACGTTCAGCCGGTAGTACAGGTCCTGGCGGAACTCGCCGTCCCGAATCAGGTCGGCCAGCGGGCGGTTTGTCGCCGCGATGATGCGGGCGTTGGTCGACACGGGCGCCGTCGCGCCGAGCGGTTCGTAGAGCTTCTCCTGCAGCACGCGCAGCAGGCGCACCTGCATGGCCGCGGAGATGTTGCCGATTTCATCAAGAAAGAGCGTGCCGTTTTGCGCCGCGGCGAAGCGTCCGGGCTTGTCGGCCTTGGCGTCGGTGAACGCGCCCTTGCGGTAGCCGAACAGCTCGGACTCCAGCAGTGAATCGGGCAGGGCGCCGCAGTTGACCGCCACAATGGGGCCCGAGTTCCGCTCGCTCAGGTTGTGGACCGCGCGCGCCAGAAGTTCCTTGCCGGTGCCGCTGTCGCCCTCGATCAGAACCGGCACGTTGGAAGCGGCAATGTCCGGCAGTATGGCGAAGATTTCGTGCATCCGGGGATTGCGGCTGACGATGTCCTGAAAGGTGTAGGAATTTTCCACCTGCCGTCGGAGCTGTTCCTCGGTGCTGACGTCGCGAAAGGTTTCAATGCCGCCGATGGTTTGCCCGTCGGCGTCCTTCATGGCCGCGGCATTGACGCAGACAGTCAGGGAGCGCCCGTGGCGGTCGATGATGTTGACCCGGCGCTCGGTAAGGCTGCCGTGCTCTTTTCGGACTCGGTCGAGGATGCAGCGCCGGCCGCACATGTCGGCGCGAAACACGTCCCGGCACGGTTTGCCGACTGCTTCTTCGGCGGTGAATCCGGTGATTCGTTCGGCGGCGCGATTGAAAAAGACGATGCGTTTGTCTTCGTCCACGGCGAACACGCCCTCGGCAATGCAGTTGAGCATCGCGGTGAGGTGCGCCATGTCCACGCTTTGGCCGTGAAAGGCTGGAGATGGTATCTGTGGTTTTGGCATGCGCCTGGAGTCTCTGTGCTGTCCGAGCATGGTGGCAATGCGGCGGCAAGTGTCGGCCGCAACCGAACTGTTGAATAGTATAACCGTCCGCCGTTGAAATCCGAACGCAGCCCTGTCTGTCTCAACCCGTCGCCGCGGAAGAGGCAGAGTTCTGGCAGCGAGCAACTATGTCCACAGAATTTGGTTGGATTGCTTACGTACTGCGGCCATCCTGGG
>CAZSBQ010000226.1:0-6243 GCA_964604795.1 uncultured Victivallales bacterium
GAGACCACCGACCTGGTGCGCAACGAACTGCAGCTGCGCCGCGTCCGCATGCGCGCCTGAACATCAGAAATCATAAGATTACGGACCACCGAACCAATAATGCACCCACGGGCTTAAGCCCGTGTGCACACGCGGCCGGACACCCTGGGGCGAGACTTGCGGCAGGGAAAAGTCAAACAGGCATCCTTGCCTGTTCGAGACGATGCGTGGACTACAGGCAGGGATGCCCGTAGTACTGCCCCCCCCTGAAACCTGACACCTGAACAATGAAACCTTCCCCGGCTTCATAGGAGGAGGAAGCATGACGAAACGGATTGTGGTGTGCGCGGACGGCACGTGGAACCGTCCGGAGAAGAATCCCGCCAAGGACGCGCCGACCAATGTCCTGCGCCTGGCGCGCGCGGTCAAGCCGATAGCCGATGATGGCCGGGCGCAGCAGGTTTTCTACGATTGGGGAATCGGCTCGTATTGCGATCCGGTGCTCGGCGGCGCCACGGGAAAGGGAATCAACAAAAACATCATGGACGACTATCGCTACATCTTTCGAGCCCACAGTCTGGACTCCGCGCGACGGATTGGACCTGAAGCAGGTGTGGTTCGTCGGTTCGCACGGCGATGTCGGCGGCGGATATTCGTCCGCCGGGAGCGGCGCTTCGCTGGCGGACATTCCTCTGGGTTGGATGATGAAACAAGCGGAGGAGGCGGGGCTGACCCTCGAGCCGCATCTTTCGGAAGGCCTGATTCCGTCGGCTACCGCGCGGCTGCATCGTCCCCGGCGCCACATCTACAGGTCCCGGCCGCGGCTTCGCCGTCCGATTGACCACGGCAAAGGAGAGGTGCTGATTCACCAAACTGTCAGAGAGCGTTGGGACAGCGACCCCAAGTACCTTCCGCAAACCTCGCAAACTACCTGGAAATGTCAGACTGGCCGGACCAACTGGTTCCCTGACGGCCGGTGACGGCCGGGGCGCGTCTTCCTGACGTCAGAACTCTTGATCTCGCGGAAGAGTAGATGGTACCGAATTGCCTTCGGGCTGAAAGCCCGGTCCAGTCCCAGCCCAGGGCTCGCAGCCCTGGGTAGACGATAGGCCGAAAATTGCGGGCTGAAGGCCCGCCCCAATGGATATCGTTGCGGCAGAGAAATTTGATGCGTACTTTCAGCCCGCAACTTCTTGCTTGCTTTTGCCACCCAGGGTCGCGGACCCCGCTGGCGCGCGGTCCTTCGCAGGCTCACTCCGGGTACTGAAAATAGCCCGGGCCGTTGGCCCGAGAACCAAGCATAGCCACCACAATTGTACCACCTCCATTTTCCGCAACTGCAACGCCGTTCGAGTTCAAACTGCACTAAGAGATCAAGAGTTCTATGATTAAGAGTTCATTAACTGCAAGTACCCGTATCGGCCTCCGCGTTTGGTCCACTTCCGGACTGATTGCCGAAGCCGCATGCTTCTGGTGAATGCCAGCATATAGTTCGCCTTTGTCTTTCCGGTTCTCAGCCCCAACGAGCGGCACATACCAAGCCCGGGACAACGCCCTGGGTGCCGGTCACCCCATCCGATTGCAACCTGAAGGGATGCGACAATCCGTATTAGTCCGTTTCCCGGACCATCATCCCGCCCGGTTGACTATGTCACGCCCTTTCAGGGCTCAATCCGCGTTTGGTTCCCTTTCCCAGGGCCTTACCCTGGGCTGGTATGTCACGGCCCTTCAGACCTGATGCATCGCCATTGTGTAATCGTCTTCTTCAACCGGCGTGGAGATCACTGGCGCGAGGTACGAGCCTCCGGTGCATCTTGCTTGTTGGAATTATTGTTCCTGCTTCTATCGACTGCGAACTTCGCGTACACCTCCACCATACTGCCGAAACGACCAGCTGGCAAGGACCAATTTACCATCGGGGAACTTCTTCTCTAAATGGAAAATGCTCTTCTGCAACAGATTGTGTGAAAATGCGTATCTCGAGCGGCACGCGGTGGAGGGCGAGACTCCGTCGAGCCCCGCCGTCGGGCGAATGGCGGGGCGGGTTGCCTGCACCGGAGACCGCATCGCCTTCGGGGGACCGACACGGGGCGCGGAGGCCGCGCCCGCTACTTTGTTTAGACCGGCGCCCAGACGGCCCGCGGAAAACGAAATACGGAGAACACGCCGTCAGCAAGAACACCCGGGGTTCCAGTGGCGACCACCCCGGCTCGACGGAGTCTCGCCCTCCAGTCGGCGGGATAATTCCAGCGCCCTGCGGAAAGGACATGCCCTGATCAGCAACCTTTCGCCCCTCTCCCATTTTTCTGTCCCCCATATTTCTGTCAACCGCGTTCCCGCTTTTGCCCTCTGCACGGGATTTTCCTCGTCTTCCACACACTAGTTTGCGTGCAAGATATCTCGGCAGATCAATATGCTTGCACAAGCTATCGCACATGTGTATATTGAGGCTGTTAATGCAGGAAAATGTCGGCATTACCATGATGGATTGCACAGTTTCGCGGGGATGGCCGAGAAGAAGCGATGAGGCTATGTTCACAGAATTTGGTTGGATTTCACGTACAGGCTGTGCGGACAAATGATATCGACGTCGAGCAACTCGGTTCCTGATGTGCGGCGCTGCTCCTATTGCAGCGCGCCGCTGAATCGACAACTGTACTTCTGCATTCGCTGCGGCACTCCGTACTGCGATCCGGATGTAATAACCGGTGGCCCTACCTTCCTGCCGCCTAGCGAAGGCGAGCTGATTCGCACCCATGCGCCGGGCGTGTGGCCGCTTTTTTGGACAATTGCCTTCGTGCTGTTCCTTGGGGTTGTGCTGCAGGGCACCGCATTCGTCACCACTGAGGATGCCGCTCTCCTTACGCGTGTGCTTTCCGTTGCGCTTGCGGGCGTTGCACTCGTCTGGGGCGTGTTCCACCGACAGGCGCTGTGGGTGCAGTTGCGCCGACCCGGTTTCCTGCAATGGGAGGGCTGGGCCGCGTTGGGCGCACTGGTCCTTCTGCTGCCGCTGAACGCGGCCCTCAGCGAGTTGTTTTATACGCTTGCCCCCGGTCGGAAGGAGTTTTTCCAGGAATTTTTCGGCAGCTTTTCGAGCGGGGAGATCATTCTGTACTTTTGTCTTCTGCCGGCTGTTGCGGAGGAGGTTTTGTTCCGCGGTCTGCTTCAGCACTGGCTGCAAGTTGCCATTTCGCCGACAAAGGCTATTATATACACGTCCGCGTTGTTTGCGCTGATTCACCTGTCCGTGGTGACAGCCCCGTATCTGTTTATTTTGGGCTTGGTCCTGGGATGGTCAAAATGGCGGACGGGCAGCCTTTATCCGGCCATCGCGATTCACTTCATTCACAATTATTGGGTTTTGCTCTAAGGGAGTCAGAAAACAACAATTTACCATCACGCATCCCGGCTTTGGGCATCTTTGACCGCGCCTCAATCGCAAAATCCTCAACATAGCTCAGCTACGCCTGTGGTTTTGCTCAATCGCCACGGCCAAATCTGCTCCAAATCCTGGCGCGATCCAGGTAAATTGGCACCTTCCGACTCCCTAACCTGTATTCGCGGGAGAACAGCATGGGACTAATCGTAGGGTTAATTTTTGGAATCGCCTGCGCTCTGATTGCACACAACAAAGGACGGTCGGCCGTCGGCTGGTTCTTCATCGGCTTTCTGCTGAGCTTGATCGGCTTCATCCTGGTGCTGGTCGTCTCCGACAAAGCGCGCGAGCAACAGCGGGAGCAAAACCTCCAACGCGAACAACAGCGCCTGCGCGAACAGCTCAAGCAGGAACGCATGAAGAACCGCGCCTTCCAGCAGCATACCCAGGCAAGACTGGACACGCACGATGCCGCGCTGAATTTGAGCACCCGCCAAGTCGCCGGGCAAACCGCAGGCAAAGCCCCCCTGATCGCGGAGAAACCGGCCCGCCCGTTCGTCGAAAAGCCTGGCCAAAGCGAAACGTCGGCCGACCTCGACATCGGATGGTATGTCCACCAAGCCGGCGAAAGCCGCGGTCCACTGTCGCGCACCGACCTTTGCCGCCTGCATTCGTACAACGAACTTGACGGCGACAGCCAAGTGTGGCACCCCTCGCTCGAGAACTGGAATCCACTTCGAAACGTGCGGGAATCGCTGGGAATCAAGAGCGGATCATGAACAAACCTGTGCAGGGAACATACCGCATCGAGGGGCTCATTGAAGGCACCCTCGCCGGCGACGAGCAGGAAGAGCAAATTCGCCACTGGACGGAAAAATGCCAAGCCCGCGGATTCACTTTCTACGTGACCGTGGAGGGCAACGCCTTCAGCCTGCTGGCGGATGAAACCCCAAAGTCGAATCCCTCGCCCACCACACCCGCGGACTCGTCGCTGCGGGAGTTGCTTGAGGAGCTGACCTCCGCCTGCTCGCCGAGCAATGCGGGCGAATTTTTCTCGACCCTTCGCAGCGTGGAGTATCAGGAGGGCACGGCCCTGCAGACCGTGTACGGCATCGACAACACCGGGAGCCTGCAGGTGCAGCAGCGCGCGGTGCCCGCGCAGACCGCCCCCGCCCCCGTTCGTGCATCGTGGCGCGACCGCCTGCCGCTGATTGGCGGCGCCGTCGCGCTGGTGGTCGCGCTGTTCCTGATCAGCTTGCTGTTCGTTCCCTACGGACGCGTGACCGATGCGCTCGGGCGGGCGCTGACACCAGTCAAACTGGAAACAGTTTCCGTGCATCCGGGCCCTTTTGCCGAGCATGCCACGCCGAACGGACTGACGCGGGCACCCCGGTCCGAACTCGTCATCCTTCATCTCAAGCCGGCATCCTCGTTTCCCGTCACCCCAGAGCAAGCGCAAGCGCAATGGACCCGACAAACAAAACTCACGGAAAAACTCACGCTCGAGGCTCTCGCGCGCAGGCGCATCCGCTGCGAATTCCGCAACGCCGAGAACCAGTGGATCGGCGTGCAAACCTGCGATCTGATCCCCGCGCAGGCACCATCCGAAGAAGACGACCGCGCGGAAAACGACAACGATTCGGAAACCGCACAGGGCAGAATCCACTTTGCCCTCCGCCTTCACCTTCCCCGAGACACGGCATCCATTCACCTGCGGTACTGATCCCCGTCAGCGCCATGTCCGCTCGGGCGGGCCGGGAGACCCGCCTTACTTTTAATCGGCATACAGCCCTGACGTGGAATCCAACCAAATTCTGCGGACACAGCATCAGCGGGCATTCCTCGCTGAAGGCGGGAGACAGGGTCTTGTAGGTCAGGTCGAGAGTGAACGGCAGGTCCTTCTCGCTCATGAGCTGTATGTCGACGTCGTTGTCGCCGGTGTCCAGCAGGTCTGCGAAGTCCGCAATCTCGATGGCGCCCTGTTCGCCTTTGTTGAAGTGTCGGCGCTCGACGACGTTGCCGTTGACGCGCACGATCAGGTCGCCGTCGGCCTGTGTGGTCCGGGACGCCTCGGAGTACTCCACCAGCGCCTTGAGCGCGAGGATGGTGGACTGGTCCCGAATCCCAACGGGGTTGCGTCATGCCCTACGTCTGGGAGTATGGAAAGGACGGAACCCCTTCAGGGTACAATTTGTGTTTTGGACTCCATTCTCCGGGTAGCCCCTAACGGTGCGACCCTGGGCTATGGGACATAACCCCTTCGGGGTAACGGAGCCTTCGGGGTAACGGCGCCTTCGGGGTTGAAGGACTGAATAAACTGAAACTTGAAAGCCAAACCTGCACACTAACAGACACGGGCAGACACGGACAGGCGCCGACACACCCACACCCCTCTTCACGCAATCACAGCTTTCTCGTGCAGATAGAATAAGACAGCCTTGATTGGCATCACTCCACCGAGAGAAAGACCCCCGAGATCTGGCATATTGGGAGGAAGGTGCGGACTTTCAGCCCGCAAATTCTTGTTTGCATTTACCCAGGGTCGCGGACCCTGGGTTGAAAATTGGGCCGGGCCGTTGGCCCGAGAACCAAGCTGAGCCACCACAATTGCATCACCGCCATTTTCCGCAAGGGCAACGCCGTTCGAGGGCGAGACTCTGTCGAGCCCCGCCGCCGGACGAAAGGCAGGGCAGGCCGCCTGCACCGGGAAACGCGTCGCCATCGGGAGGCCGACACGGGGCGCGGAGGCCGCGCCTCGACGGCCCGTGGGGGGGGCGCGGAGGCCGCGCCCTCTACTTGGTAGGGGCCGGCGCCTCGACGGCCCGTGGGGGGGCGCGTCGGCCGGGCGCGGAGGCCGCGCCCTCTACTGGGTAGGGGCCGGCGCCTCG
>CAZSBQ010000227.1:0-6181 GCA_964604795.1 uncultured Victivallales bacterium
AGCTGAGATTCAGCCGAGCGAATTCAATCTGGCGGGGCTTGTGAACCGGCAATTGGTTCAGAAACCATTCATACAGCGGGCGGTGATTCTCGAATTCAAGACTGCACAAGGAATGGGTGATCCCCTCGATGGAGTCCTCCAAGCCGTGAGCCCAGTCATACATGGGGTATATGCACCATTTGTCGCCGGTGCGGTGGTGGCGCGCGTGCTGGATGCGGTACATCACCGGATCGCGCATATTCAGGTTGGGCGACTCCATGTCGATCTTGGCGCGCAACACCTTCTCGCCGTCGCCGAATTCGCCGGCGCGCATGCGGGAGAAAAGCTCGAGATTCTCTTCAACGGAGCGATTCCGGCAAGGACTTTTCCGCCCCGGTTCGGTCAGCGTGCCGCGCATGCGCCGAATCTCCTCGGCGGGGGAATCATCGACATAGGCCTTTTCCTGACGAATCAGCTCGACGGCGTATTCGGCCAGTTGGTCAAAATAGTCCGACGCGTAAAAAAAGCGTTCGCCCCAGTCGAATCCAAGCCAACGGACATCCTCTTTGATGGCTTCAACGTATTCGGCTTCCTCGCGTGTGGGGTTGGTGTCGTCCATGCGCAGGTTGCACAACCCGCCGAATTCCTCGGCGACGCCGAAATCGATGCAGACGGCCTTGGCGTGTCCGATGTGCAGATAGCCATTGGGTTCCGGGGGAAAGCGGGTGTGCACGTGCCCGCCATAGGCGCCCGCGCCAACGTCGGCGGCCACGGCCGCGCGCACGAAATCCTTCGACGCTTCGGGGCCGAGCGGGTCGCCAGGTCGGTTTTTCGCCTCGTTTTTGGGCATTGAATTCACTGACTTCACCTCGTGTTCCTGTTGGAGACAGCGCGCATTGCCGGTGGTGGCGAGGCTGTCAGTCCGCCGACAATGCAGCATGAGGTACTGTAGCTTCATGCGCGGAACCGGCAAGGTGGTTTCCATGCTATGTCCACAGAATTTGGTTGGATTGCTTGCGTACTGCGGCCATCCTGGGTGCGGAGAACCTCACAACAGGCAGGGATGCCCGTTGATACTAAAGCCATTGCGAACTCAACTGACCGGATCCAACCAAATTCTGTGGACATAGTTTCCATGCGCCGGCAGGGCTGTCTTTTTTCGACCATTTCTTCCAGTCCGTCGAAATCGGAAGGGGTAAAGCTTTAGGATGGATTCATATCGTTTTCGCAAGGATTTGCACTTCATAAATAAGGATTTATAGTAAAGGCGTGATGCGATTGGCGTTCGTATTCGTCAATTCCACTTTCGCCGCCGCATGAATACACGGCTGAAACACCAACGAAAACTCAGGAGAAAAAACATGGCAAAAGGACGACAACGCCCCCTCACCGAAGAGGAAAAGAACTACATGAAGCAGCGCCGCACCGAAGCCCGCCGAGAAAAGGAAGAAGCTATGGCAATGCTGGAAAACAATCCCCAGCTTAAGCGCTCCAGCTTCTGGCGCTCCGTGGACGCGGAAACCGTCAAAGAGGTCTCCGACGCCATCAAACGTGCGGAAAAGGAAATTAAGCAACGCGAAATCAAACGTCTTGAAAAGAAGATCAGCAAACTTCGCGAAAATGCCTAATTCCCCGTGGCTTCATTCATTCCATGGACATTGCTGGGCTCGATACTGCATGCTGCGGCATTCGTGCTGGTCAGCTATCATGTCTTAAGTGAACGCCGCGAACCGAGCAGCGCCCTGCTGTGGATTTTCATAGCATGGGCGCTGCCGTTTTTGGGCCCCCTTGCCTACCTTTGCTTCGGCGTCAACCGAATTTCCAGCAAGGGATGGCAAAAGCACGAGTACGACGAACTGCTCCTGTCCGCCCGCCGCCGACGGGAAGAGGCCGGCGAGGCGCTGTCCGCCTGGCAGGGGCTGCGCACCGAATCAGTCGTGGCGCCCGCCGAAGGCTTTGAGCGCGACATTCACCGCGCCTTGGATATTCTTCTCCCCGACCACCCGGTTCTGACCGGCAACACGGTTGATTTTCTGCTCACCGGCGACGAAGCCATCCCCGCTATCCTTGCCTCGGTCCGCTCCGCCCGTCACCACATTCACCTGCAAAGCTTCATCATCGGCGGAGACGCGGTCGGGCGCGAGCTGATGGAACTGCTCGCGCAGAAGGCGCGCGAGGGCGTGCAGGTGCGGCTTCTGCACGACCGCTTCGGCAGCACCTTCGCGCTGCTGCGCGGCCTGTTCAAGGAATACCGCAGCATCGAGAATCTCCACATCGCCGGCTGGACGCAGGCCAACGTGCTCAAGCGCCAATTCCAGATCAACCTGCGCAATCACCGCAAAATTCTCGTGGTCGACGGCACGGAAGCCTATTGCGGCGGCGTCAATCTGAGCACGGTCAACCGAAGCTGCAACGGCCGCCCCCCCATACGGGACTATCACTTCCGCCTGCGCGGACCCGTCGTGCATGAGCTGCAGTACACGTTCATGCGCGACTGGCACTTCATTACGGACTCGAGCCCAGACGAGCTGCTCCAACCAGAGTTTTTCCCCCGAATCCAACCGCGCGGCGAGCGTCGGTGCAGACTGATCAACAGCGGACCCGGCGGCGAGTACGGCGTCGCCCGCGACATCGTCTTTCAGGCGTTCACCATGGCCGAGAAGCAAATCCTGGCCGTCACCCCCTACTTCGTGCCGCCGATGGACATCCTCAAGGCCCTGCGTGCGGCCGCGCAGCGCGGCGTGGACGTCCGGCTGGTCGTCCCCGCCCGCAACAACCACTGGTTCGCCGGCATGGCGTCCCGGGCCTACTACCAGGAACTGCTCGAAGCCGGCGTGCGCATCTTCCAGCGCCCGCCGCCGTTCATGCATGCCAAAGCCATCATCCTCGACGGGCGGTTCACCCTGATCGGCACGGCGAACTTGGACGTGCGCAGTCTGGTGCTCAACTATGAAACCAACCTGGCTGTGTACGACGAAGCCTTTGCGGACCAGATGAAAGCAGTCGCCCTGGATGAAATCGCAGTCAGCCGCGAAATCCTCCTGCAGTCCTGGCGCGCTCGCCCCCATCACCGCCAGCTGGCGGAAAACCTGCTGTCCCTGTTAACCCCCATTCTGTAAAAAGTGGAGGAAGCCATCCTTTACCGATCGCGGGCAAAAGGGACCTTCCATCCCGGTTCGGACATTGACCTTGCTCTAAAAGGAAGCGCCCTGTCGCTTTCGGAAGTCAATCGCATTGCGGCTGAGGGGGTGGACGACAACGGCGACGCCATGGGTTGACGAAGGCGTGCATCACTCGTCCAGCCTGACACCTGAAACCTGAAACCAACCCAAGTCCCATAGGAGGTTGATCATGTCCGTGGAACGAAGAATTCTTGTCTTTGCCGGCACGATGGCGTTTTTGTCCGGAGTGCTGGTGCTCGTGCACAGCGAGTACTGGGCGTTGCTCACGCTGTTCGTCGGGGCCAACATGGTTCAGAGCGCCTTTACCCGTTTTTGCCCCGCCGCCATCGTCATGCGCAAAATGGGGGCCAAATCCGAAGCTGAACTGGCACGGCAGAAAGCTCCGGATGAAGCAGAAGGATGAATGTCCAACCCACACATCACAGGAGGTTTTTGTGACGAAGCCCGATATTGTCAGTTTTCGAGATTTGCCCGTGCTTTTGGACGAGGATAAGCTCTGGAAACGGTTGCGAGTCAAGGAGTACAGCGGCGAGACCGAGAAGGTCCGCCGAATTATCGAACAGGCCCAAAATGCGGCGCACCCGCGCGGCATGGTCCGGGAATGTCGGATCGAGGACCGACACCCCGGCGGGGTAACCATCGAGGGCGAGCACTTCAACAGCAGGCTGTTGCGCTGGCAGTTTGACGACATCGATGTGGTCCATGCCTTCGTCCTGACTGTGGGCGATGAACTTGAGGAGCTGAAGCCCCCGGACGAGGAGCTGCTCGAACGGTTCTGGTGGGACGAGGTGAAGACCGCGATCATGCGCTGTGCGCACATCGCCATGCAGAAGCGCATGGCCAAGCAGTTCGGGACCCCGGAGTCGATGGCGTTTCTCAGCCCAGGATCGGGCGATGTCGGGCTGTGGTCCGTGGAGGATGTGGCGCTCATTTTTCGTCTGCTCGGCGATGTCGAGGGGGAGATCGGCGTTCGCCTCACCCGCTCCTGCTTCATGATCCCGCGTCACTCCATAGCGGGTCTCCATTATCCCCGAACCAGTGATTTTGTCACCTGCAAGGTCTGCCGCCAATCTCACTGTCCGGACCGTTTGGCCCCCTTTAATCGCAGCCTCTGGGAGCAATTCAAGCCGGGCCGGCGCCAGGCGTCAGAGTGAACAGCTCGGTCAGGTCCGAGTCGGACATTTCAGTGATCCAGGTCTCGCCGCCGCTCGCCGCGACAACCTGCTCGGAAACGGCGGTTTTCTCCTTGATCATGTGGTCGATCTTCTCCTCCACCGTGCCTGTGCAGACGAATTTGTGGACCACGACATTGCGCTGCTGGCCGATGCGGAAGGCGCGGTCGGTGGCCTGGTTCTCGACGGCGGGGTTCCACCAGCGGTCGAAGTGGACCACGTGGTTGGCGCGGGTCAGATTCAGCCCCACGCCGGCGGCCTTCACCGACAGGACCATGTACGGCACGTAGTCGCGGCAGGTCTGGAAGCGGTCGACGCGTTCCCGCCGTCTCCCGACCGACACGCCGCCGTGCAGGTGCAGCCCGTCGTGACCGAAGACCGTTGCCAGAAAACGGTCGAGCGGCTCGACCATCTCGCGAAATTGCGTGAACACCAGGATGCGTTCGTGCTTGGCCAGCACCGTCTCGCAGATTTCGCGCAGACGCCCGAATTTGCCGCTTTCGGCTTCGGCGAAGCTCTCGCCGCCCACATACTGGTCGGGATGGTTGCAGATTTGCTTGAACTTCATAAGTGAACTCAGGACCAGGCCTTTGCGCTCGATTCCCTCGCTCTCGGCCAGGCGCTCCTCCAACTGCCCGACCAATTCCCGGTAGAGAACGACTTGACGTCGGGTCAGGTCCGCGTAGCTTTTCATTTCGACCTTCTCCGGCAGGTCGGAGATGATGGCGCGGTCGGTTTTGAGCCTGCGCAGCACGTAGGGAGTGATCACGCGGCGCAGGCGGGCATAGCCGTCGCGCTCCTCATGGATGCCGCGTGTCAGGCTCTTGAACTCCTTGGCCGTCCCCAGCAGGCCGGGATTGAGAAAATCGAACAGGCTCCACAGGTCGCCGAGGCGGTTTTCCACGGGCGTGCCGGTAAGGATCAGGCGGTTGCGCGACTTCAGCTTCTTGACCGCTCGGCTCTGTCGCGTTCCATGATTTTTGATCGCCTGCGCCTCGTCGAGAATGGCGTAGTTCCATTCGAGTTCACGCAGCCAGTCGGCCCGCTGAACCATGCCGTAGGTGGTGATCACCAGGTCGTGGTTGCGGACATCGCACTCCGGCACTCCCTGGCGCGCCTGCTTGCCGATGGCGGAGGCGTGCACCGTCAATACGCGGAGTGCGGGCAGAAAGCGCCGAATCTCGTCCTGCCAGTTGCCGATGAGCGAGGCGGGCACCACCAATAGGCTCGAGTGTGCCGCCTCGTGTCGGATCACGCTGAGAAACGCCAGCACCTGGACTGTTTTGCCCAGTCCCATGTCGTCGGCCAGGCACGCGCCGAAGCCGAGTGAATCCAGGAAGGCCAGCCAATTGAGGCCGGCCTGCTGATAGGGGCGTAGCGTGGCCTGGAAGTCCTCGGCGGGGGGCACGGTGCGCACCAGCGACGGATCACGCAGTTTGCGGGTGACCTCGGCCAGCCAATCGCCGAACGAGACGCTCGTCTCCGCGTCCACCTCGCCGATTTTGCTCTCCGGGTTCAGCAGCAGTTGCAGCGCCTCGCGCAGCGTCATGCCGTCGGCCATCAGCTTGCGAGCCCGCTCGTAGGCGTCGAGAGTCTTTTGCAGCTTGTCCCTGTCCACCTCGACCCACTTGTTCTTGAGCATCACCAGTCCGTCGCTCTGCTCGAGCAGTTGGCGCGCCTCGTCTTCGGTGATCGGCTGTCCGTCCACCTGCAATCCGGGCACGCAGCTGGTCAGCGCATCCAGGCCCACGGCCGACGGGCGCTTTTCGCCCACGCTGACCGACAGCGATGCCCCCGTGCGCCGGTTCGTCCACCAGTTGGGGATGCGGCAGCGCACGCCGGACGCCT
>CAZSBQ010000228.1:0-1945 GCA_964604795.1 uncultured Victivallales bacterium
GGGCAGGGGTACCCGGAGGCGTCGAACAACGTGATGGGTCCGATGCCGCAGCGTCCCTGCAGGAGGCCCTCCCAAAACGTGTCCACGGAGCAGCCGATGGGGCTGACCACCCCCATGCCGGTGACGACCACCCGTCGTTTTGCGCGGTTCTCTGGGAACAGGTTCCCCAAGTCGGGCTTTCCGGGCCATTGTGCTGACATCACGATCCGTTTGTCCTCGCTTCAGATTGCTGCTTGCACGACTGATTCACTGGATACATTCTACGCTTTTTCGCGGCGCAGTCAAGAAGAATCGGCAAGTTCGAACTCATCCAAGTAGAGGGCGCGGTCTCCGCGCCCCGTGATTGACAGGTGATGAGTGATGAGTGAAACGTGATTAGAACTGAGAGAATTGAGTGTGCGCAGCGGACTTGGTCACGCCTCACGCCGTCACGGCTTTCGGGACCGCAACGAACAAGAATCTTGGTTTGCGAACCCCGCATGTTGGATAATATTTTTATTTGAGTATACTATACGCGTGTGCCATCAAAAATCATCTTTCCGGAGTGGAAGGTGTCGCGAGTTCAACAACGAGGATCACCATGGAAATGCGACTTTCTCTCTGCGCCATAGCGCTTGCCTGGCTTGGTGCGCTGTCGATTCCGTCCGCGGCAGGCGGCGGCTACAAGATACCGGACCAGTCCACACGCGCAATGGGGATGATGGACGCGTTCGTGGCCGGTGCCGACGACGCCAGTGCCGTCTACTATAACCCGGCGGGTCTCGCCCGCATCCAGCGTCCGGAAGGTATCGCCAATCTCTACGTCTCGCACACCGAACTGGAATGGGACAGCTCGGCATTCCCCGACGAAACCTCGGACAACAAACACTACCTGATCCCGACGGCCTACGCGGCCATGCCCGCGCCCAACCGGGACGACCTGGTGCTGGGACTGGGCATCTACTCGCCGTACGGACTCGGAACCGAGTGGGACCCGACGGAATCGCCGGAGAACGCCGCGCACGCCTCCTTCGGCGAGATTGTCGTGATCAACGTCTCACCCTCGGCGGGATGGCGCGTCTCCGAGCGTCTGCGGCTCGGTGCCGGCCTGGACCTGGCGTGGAGCAGCGTCGAGCAGCGAGCGGAGGGGCCACCTGCGAGAATGTCCCTGGACGGCGACGGCACGGGCGTCGGCTACAATCTCGGCCTGCAGTACGACCTTAGTCCAAGCTGCACTCTCGGGCTCACCTACCGCAGCAAGATGACTGTCGAATACGAGGGCGACGCCGACATACAAGCTCCCCCCCCCATCCCCTCTTATTCAGGCGGCGCGGAAACCGAAATTGAGTTCCCCGCCTCGGCCACCGTGGCTTTGAGCCTGGCCGCCACCCCTCGTCTGCGCCTGGAATTGGCCGCGTCCTGGGAGGATTGGTCGGTGAACGACCGGACGGTCGTTCACCGGGATCCACCCGCAGGCCCGATCATCCAGAACACCAACTGGAATTCCTCGTGGGTGCTGATGCTCGGCGCGGAATACGAGCTGAACGAGAAAATCACCCTTCGCTCCGGATACGGCTACAACGAGCAGCCCAGTCCGAGCGCCACGGCCACCCCGCTGCTGCCCCAGGATGACCTGCACGCTGTGTCCGTCGGCCTGGGCTACCGCCTCTCGGACCAACTCACGCTCGACACCGCCCTCCTGATGTCGCACAGCAACAGCGATAAACGCATCGCCCAACCGTCCGGCGGCGAATACAGCCACTTCGGCTACGCTCTGTCCTTCGGAGTGCGCTACTTTTTCTGATCCAAAGTCCCCAATAAGGAACCGCTCGGACAAATCGCGACGCCTCGGGATGAAACCCTGCGGCAGTGTCAAGTTAAACAGGCATCCCTGCCTGTTCGAAATATGGTATTAGCTACAGGCAGGGATGCCTGTAGTACTTTATATGGTATTAATTACAGGCAG
>CAZSBQ010000228.1:2045-3821 GCA_964604795.1 uncultured Victivallales bacterium
TACAGGCAGGGATGCCTGTAGTACTTTATATGGTATTAATTACAGGCAGAGATGCCTGTAGTACTTTATATGGTATTAGCTACAGGCAGGGATGCCTGTAGTACTGCCTGACACCTGAACACTGAAACCTCCTCAAGTCCCACAGGAGTGCCATGCGCAACTGTCTGATCTACAATTTCTCCGGCGAACTGGACGATTATTCACACCTGTTCCCGAACGAGCGGCTCGGACGCCTGGCCGCCATCCTCGCAGCACGCGGGGTACCGGTCGAAGTCATCGACCGCGGCACCATGGACGACCTGATTGCCTTCGGTCCCGAGTTCATGACGCAGCTCGGCAACCTCGGCTTCCTGGACACCACGCCCGAATACCTGGATGTCGTCCAAGCCGAGGCGGAAACTCTCCTGAAAAACGCCCCCTGCGACACCATTCTCATGAACCTCTGGCAGGGCGCCGGCTTCAAATTCGCCGTTGATCTCGCCCATGAAATCCGCCGCCGAACTCCCGCGGTGCGCATTTTCGGAGTCGGCCAGCGAGTCGACTGGTTCAAGGAGCACATCCTTCGCCTCACCGGCCCGGCCTTCGACGGTCTCGTGACGGGATTGGGGTACGACACGGTGGACGCTCTGGCCCGCGGCGAGCCGGCCGCCGAGTGCCCCGGCATGCTCCGCTCGAACAACGGCGAGGTCCGCCACACCCCGCGTGCAACCATCGATGTCGACGACTATCCCTGCGCGGATTACTCCCTGTACCAGGGCATGACGGGAAAAATTCCGCTGTACAGCGTCACCGTGTCCAACCAGGCCTGCCCCAACCGCTGCACCTACTGCATCCGTCCGGAAAACTACGGCCGCCGCACCCTTGCCCGAACCCCCGCCGGCGTGCTCGACGAGCTGACCGCGCTGCACAACCGATGGGGGGCCAGGCACATCCGCATCGAGGACTCGACTCCTCCCGAAGGCGCCCTCACGGAGCTGGCGCGCGCCATTGCGGAGTCCGACCTGGCGGGCAAGCTCACCCTAAGCGCCTTCTCCCGCATCGACACAAACGCCACCGAGGACTTCGAGCTGATGAAGGCCGCCGGCTTCCGCGCTCTGTTCTTCGGCATCGAAACCCTTGATGACGAGCAGCTAAAAGCCGTGCGCAAAGGCATTTCTTTCGAGCAGATTCTGGACACCCTCCAGCGGGCGCATGCGGCGGGACTGGCCACTGTCGGCAGCCTGATTTTCCCGCTGCCCGGAGAAACGCAAGCCAGCATGAACAACACGTTGGAGCGTGTCCGCCAAATCCAGCCCTGGCTGGATTCCCTGCTCGCCCTCCCCGCCGTCGTCTATCCGCCCACCGAATGGGGACAGCACCCCGAAAAATACGGCATCCAGCTTGACGAGGATTACTACGAGCGCTTTGCCGCGTATCCGCTCCGCTACCTTCTGCCGCCCGAACGCTGGCCACCCCTCCCCTTTTCATACCCCGTCGAAACGCTCCGCGGAACAAGCAGGCGATTCGAGGACATTCTCGCAGTCTACCGCAGCTTTGAAAAGGTCGTCCGCACCGACATCGGGCTGCCTTTCATCCCGGATTATTACTATCTGCTGGCGGACATGGTCGACAAACCGCCGCCGCAAGCCACCCGCGACTTGGTGAAGATGATGTTCGACCGCGACTATAAAGCCATCCAGCGGACATTCGCAGGTGATCGGTGACCAGTGATCAGTGAGCAGTGAGCAGTAATCAGTGACCAGTTATCAGTAATCAGTAACCAGTCATCAGTGACCA
>CAZSBQ010000228.1:3921-6104 GCA_964604795.1 uncultured Victivallales bacterium
ATGGTGGTCATCAGTCATTAGTCATTTGTAAGTGATCAGTGACCATTAATTTAGGAGGAGGTGATGATGCACCATGCCAGGAGTTTTCGGGATTTGCGCGTTTATCAAAAAGCACGTGTTGTGGCTCTTCGCTTTTTTGATATATCAAAAGCCTTTCCGAAAGAAGAGAGATATTCACTGACGGACCAAGGGCGTAGGTCTTCGCGGTCCATAGGCGCTCAAATTGCCGAAGCTTGGGGAAAGCGTAGATATGACAGGCATTTTGTAAGCAAACTGACCGATGCGGACGGGGAACAACAGGAGACGCAGCACTGGATTGAAACGGCGCTGGATTGCGCATACATCACAGAAGAGAGGCGCAATGAGCTTGTCAGCGAACTTCAACAAATCGGCCGCATGCTCAGCTCCATGATATGCAAAGCCCCGCAATTCTGTGGCCACCTGGAAACCGGTATAGGCGAGGAAATGGGGGAGTATTTTGTCCCGGTCACACGTCACGATCACCGATCACCGATAACTGAACACCCCCTCCCAGGAGCCCCGGCACCATGGAAACCAACGATCCAATACAAGACAACCAGTCATCGCAAAGCGAGCGACCGCTGGTGCTGGTCGTCGACGATGAAGTGGGCCCGCGCGAATCGCTGCGTCTGATTCTGACTCCGGAATACACCGTGGAAATGGCCTCCGACGGCCGCGAAGCCGTGGAGCTGTTCGACCGGCTTTCCCCGGATGTCGTGCTCAGCGACATCCGCATGCCCGCCATGGACGGCGTCCAGCTCATGAAGGTGATTCGGGAGCGCTCCGCGGACATCCCCTTCATCCTGATCACGGGCTACGCCTCGCTGGACTCCGCCAAGGAGGCCGTTCGCGCCGGCGCGTTCGACTACATCAACAAACCCTACAACGTCAGCGACATCCGCGACGTCGTGGCGCGTGCCCTCCAGTCCCGGCAAAAGAGCCGCGACAAGGAAGACATGGTAACCCGCCTGCAAAAGACCAATGAGGAACTCGAGGAGCGCATTCGGGACATGGACCAGCGGGCGACCGTGGGTGACCTCTCCGCGGAAGTCATTCATGACCTCAACAATCCCATCTGCGCTCTGCAGGGATACGTGGAGCTGCTGGAGTACTCCATGGAAAAACAGCCTGAACATGCGGGTTCCGAGGAACGCGAGCTGCTGGAAACCATCAAGCATCAGGCACGCCGATGCATTGACCTGACTCGTAATTTTCTCAATTACGCGCGGCCAACCGGCGAATCCTACCGCGAATCATTGGACGTGAATCAGCTGCTGTCGGAAACGCTCCAACTCTTTCAAACCCGATTCCGTCACCTCAACATCCAAGTTGAGACCGAATACGCCGACCCCCTGCCCGCCATCCCCGCTGATCCCGTTTCCCTTCAGCAGGTCTTCTACAACCTGATCGCCAATGCCGGCCAGGCCATGCAATCCCACGACCGGCAGCCGCACGCGTTGCGGATCACAACTCGGGCCGCCGCGACCGAGAACGGCGATCCCACCGCCACCGTCGCCATTGCCGACAACGGCCCCGGAATTCCCCTCGGGATCCAAGATAAAATATTCGACCGCTTCTTCACCACCAAACCCAAAGACGAGGGAACCGGACTGGGACTGGCCATAGCAAACCGCATCATCTCCGCCCATGACGGCGCCCTGACCCTCGAGTCAACCCCGGGCGAGGGAGCAACGTTCAGCATCACGCTACCCGCCCGATAACAAAGGAGCACCATCGCGTCCCGGACGTCGCCTGCAAAAAACCCCGCCCTCCGCGGTAGCGTTCAGCATGAATCAAAACCATCCGACAGAACAAGCGCGCTCCACTCCGGGTTCCTCCGGTCCGAGCATCCTCGCCGTCGGACTGAACCCCGCCTGGCAACGCATCCTCGAATTCGAACGCGTCAAGACCGGCGAAGTCAACCGGGCGCGGAAGCGGACCGAATGCGTCGCCGGCAAGGCGGCAAACGTCCTGCGCGCCCTGGCGTGCGGAAACCGCAAAGACACAGTGCTCGCCCAACTGGCGGGCGGCTGGACCGGGCAGCGCTGCGTGGAAGCGTTGGACGCCGAAGGGCACGCTCACCGCACCGTGCGGACCCAGGCGGAAACCCGCATGTGCACCACCGTCGTCGAGCATGCCGTCAACCATCGGACCACCGAACT
>CAZSBQ010000229.1:0-6069 GCA_964604795.1 uncultured Victivallales bacterium
CGCTCTTTTGTTTGGTTCCACGTTTCCCCGGACGTTGTCCGGGGCTACGGTGAAATGCCCCATCCGGGGCATGATTGGGGTTTTTAGAGGGGACTCAATATTTCTGGTTCTGAACTTTGAACCGGCTGATTCCGCGACGGATGGTGTAGGACTGTCATGGATTCGGATTATCGCCTCCGGCGTTTGCGGCGGCCAAACAGAAGGGCATAGATGAAGCCTGCGGCAAAGCCGCCGATGTGAGCCCAAAAAGCGACTCCGCCAATGGCTTGGCTGCCATCCCGGGCCAGGGTCGCCGTGCCTCCGAAGATTTGTGTGAGCATCCAAACCAGCAGAAAAAACGCGGCGGGCACCTCAAAAAACAGCGGCAGAAAGAAAATGGGCACCAGCACGACGATCCGTGCCGCCGGAAACAGAAAAAAATACGCCCCCATGACTGCGGCGACCGCACCGCTGGCGCCGATGGCCGGGACCTGACTGGAACTCATAATCGCAACATGGGACAGCATGGCCGCAACCCCGGATAGCATGTAAAAGAGGAAAAAACGCCCATGCCCCAAGCGGTCCTCCACGTTGTCGCCGAACAGCCAGAGTATCCACATGTTGCCGATCATATGCATCCACCCGCCGTGCAGAAACATGGAGGTCAGCAGCGAAAGCAGAGCCGTTCCCCCCTCCACCGGGTTCCCCGCAAAAGCCGCCCACGACAGCCGACTCGGAACCGCGCCGAAAATCGTCACCAACTCGATGATCCGGTCGCGCGGCTGCTGGACCAGGAGCAGGAACAACCCTACATTGGTCCCAACCAGCAGGTAGACTACGAAGGGGACATGGCGGATCGGTACGTTGTCGCGGATTGGAATCATGGAGAATACTCGATATGGTTCTAACTGAACCCTGTCAAAGTAACCATCGGAGGGCCAACTGCAAGGCCATGAGCATTCTAACCTGTGAAAATGTCACGCTTCAGCTCGACGGACGAGGCATACTGCACAATCTGTGTCTGGACCTTTGGGAAGGGCATATCCATGCCGTGGTCGGGCCGAACGGGGCGGGCAAGTCAACTTTCGCCTCCATGGTCATGGGACTGGACGGCTACCGCAATTACAACGGGCGACTGACCTTCCGCGGCCAGTCCCTGGAAGGGCTCGGCGTGGACGAGCGCGCACGCCTGGGCATCACTCTCGCCTGGCAGGAGCCCGCCCGCTTTGAAGGACTTTCCGTCGCCGCCTTCATTCAAGCGTCCGCTCAACAGCCCTCGAACGCGCGAATCGAGGAGGTGCTCGACACGGTGGGGTTGGAGCCGCGACGCTACATGCACCGCGCGCTGGACAAAACCCTCTCCGGCGGAGAGCGCAAACGCATTGAATTGGCTTCGATCATGGCCATGGCGCCGTCTCTGGTGCTGCTGGACGAGCCGGATTCCGGGATCGATGTCGAGGCGCTGCAGAAAATTTTTGCCCTGTTGACCACGCTCAAGAACCAAGGCGCAACCGTAGTGTTGATCACGCACAGCCTGACGGTCCTGCGTCAAGCCGAGCACGCGTTTTTGTTTTGTGACGGGCAAGTGCTGGACAAGGGATCGGTGGACCACGTGGAATGCTATTTCCGCAACCGCTGCATCGGCTGCGAACATCCCAACCAACCCGGGGAAGGAGAATCCAATGAGCAGTAGCGATTCCATCGTCGAAGACCTTCGCCGCTCCATCGGGCTGGAGGGAGGGCATGCCTTCGGGGACGACGTGGCGCGTCTCGAAATTCACGGCAACCAAGTGGTCGGTCAGCACCTTCTGCCCGGTTTGGAGGTCGCCGTCGAAGAGCGCGCGCACGGTGTTCGTGCCCTAATCCGCCTGGAGGCGGGCACGCGCATCGACAAGCCCGTGCACATCTGTTTCGGCGTCATGCCCGAACGCGGCAGGCAAGACATTGAAATGGACGTCACCATCGAGGAACAGGCGTCGGTCGACATCATGGCTCACTGCACGTTTCCCAACGCCGTGGATGTGCAGCACAACATGCAGGGAATCGTGCGGGTTGGCCAAGGCGCCTCCTACACCTACTGCGAGCGGCACATTCACGGCCCCGCAGGCGGAACGCATGTGGTCCCCCACGCTAAAATCTACCTGGATGAAGACGCCTTGTTCAAAACCGATTTCGAGCTGATTCGCGGCCGCTGCGGCGTCATCGACATCGATTACGAGGCCGAGGTCGGCGCCCGCGCCGCAGTCGACATGCTCACCCGTGTCAGCGGCAGGGAGGACGACCGCATCCGCATCCGCGAGGCGGCGACTCTCTCCGGCGAAGGCGCCGCCGGCATTCTAACCAGTCACATCGCGCTGCGCGAACAAGCCCAAGCCGTCGTCGAAAACGAACTCACCGCCCTGGCTCCGCATGCCCGCGGACACGTGGACTGCAAGGAAATCGTCCTCGACCAGGCTCATGCCCGTGCTGTTCCCATCGTGGACGTCCGCCATCCCAAGGCCCATATCACTCACGAGGCCGCGATCGGCAGCGTCGACTCCAAACAGCTGCAGACGCTCATGGCGCGCGGCCTCAGCGAGGAGCAGGCCGCCGATCTGATCATCCAGGGCCTGCTGGAGCAAAGCAACCGAAGCCGTCGGACAACCTGAGGAGAATAACCATGCATCATCATCCTTCGTCATTCCATGCATGCCGCGTTTTACTCTGCGCCGTCCTGTTGTTGGCGCTGGCGGCTTCCGAAGTTCGCGCTCGGGACTCGTCAGTTCGGCGCGATCTGGCCGCTCTGCGCGCCGACATGGGCGTGCTCAACGAGAACATGCGCAAGCTCAACGCCGCCCAGGGAGCGCTGAAGGAGGAGAACAGCTCTCTGCGCGACACCCTGGAGACTGTGCGCAAACGCCTCGGCGCCCTGGCCGATGAGAACCAGTCCCTGCAGGAGGACCTCCGGGAGCTGCGCGCTCAACTGAAAAAAGAGCGCTCGACCCGACGGGAATTGGGCGAAGACCTGGTCGATACCGTCACTGCCGAAGTTGAACGAATCCTGACGCGGCACGCCGAGCGCACCGCCATTCCTCGCCGCCGCGACAGTGCGCCGCCGGAAGCCGACGGCGACATCCCCATTCAGGGACGGTATACCGTCGTCCGCGGCGATACCCTCAGTGCCATCGCCGGCGCCTTCGACGTCAGCGTGAAACGACTGAAGCAGGCGAACAATCTCTCCAACGACCTCATCAGAGAAGGACAGGTTCTGAACATCCCCGAACCGCAGTAAATTAAGGAATAACAACCATGACCGACACAGTGATTCGCGGCCAGGCATTCGTGCTGGGCGACAATATCGACACCGATCAGATCATCCCCGCCCAGTACCTCAACCTGGTTCCCACCATCCCCGAGGAATACGAAAAGCTCGGCAGCTACGCTCTCGCCGGACTGCCCATCGGACACGAGCCGTTCGTACCCGAGGGCCAAGCCAAGACCCCGTATCCCATCATCGTGGCCGGCCGAAATTTCGGCTGCGGCTCCAGCCGGGAGCACGCCCCCGTCAGCCTGGGAGCGGCAGGCGCGCACGTGGTCGTCGCTCAATCCTACGCCCGCATCTTCTACCGAAACTGCATTGCCACCGGCGAAATCTACCCCGTGGAAACCGACGAGCGGCTGTGCGAAAAACTCGCAACCGGCACCGAAATCGAGGTCGATCTGGAGAACCGGACCGTGACCGTCCTGGACAGCCAGGCGCAGTATCCGACCAAACCGCTGGGCGACGCCATGCCGGTGATCCGCCACGGCGGACTGTTTCAATATGCCCGCGACACCGGCATGATCCCCCGGAAAACGGCGTGACAACGAGAGGGCTTACTCCATTCGCCAGGGGCCGGTCTTGGTCAAATCGAAGTCCACGCCGGATGCGGTTTTGCGTCCTTCCAGAACATCGCCGGTCAGCTCGTGAACCAGCCTGGTGCCGCGTGCAAGGTCGGCGGGGATGCTAACGGTGTCGAGCAGCTTTTCGCGGTTCGGAACCACCAGGAATTCGTCCAGCACCGCGATCCCGTCGGCGATGCCGCGGGCTTGGCGGCAGCCGCGTTCCTTGACCGTTCGGCACAGCCACTGGTTCATCGGATCGGCCGCAAGCTTCTTGTAGAAATCCGAGAGCGGCGACTGATGAATATCCTGCGAGGGCGACACGAAGGGGAACGCGCCCGACACATCCTGGGACCAGGCGGAGCGCCACACCAGACGACGCGGCCCCGCGTGCGCCAGGCGGTTGACCAGATTGTGCCCCGACTTTTCGCCGTGGCGGTTGTTGTCCACGGCGAACGCGTTGGTTATGCGTTCGGTGCTGATGCCCTCGCCCCACATGAAGAAATCCTCGTGCAGTGATTTTCCGAAGCGGTAGACCTCCTCGTACAGCGTTGGCGCGCCGGCCATGGCCTCGCCGGGGAAATTCAGCCAACCGCGCGACGCCTCACTGAAGTTGGGCGGTTGCGGCTGGAAGGCGCTGTCCCAGAAAATCCCGTCGATGCCGAGATAATCCACATTGTACTCCACCCATTTAAGCAGATATGCCTGGTATTCGGGACTGAGCGAGTCGCAGATGCGGAACACGTCGTCCCCAACGGGGCGCTCGTCCATGCCGCGCAACGCCCAATCGTCCCGCCAATGCATCGGTCCGCCTTGTTGGAGTTTTCCGTACCGACCCATCCACACATAGCAGTGACCGCCGCGGGCATGGATGAAGTCCACCAACTCCCGGGCGGCGTCATCGCCTCCAAGCAGCGGCGACGCCTTCGGATTCCGACACTGGCAATCCGCTCCTCCCGGCGGCAGATCGTGAACCGTCATGCCGAACCCGGTCACCCCGCAGTCATCCATCAGCACTCGAACCGCCTCCTTCGCCAGATCGAAGCTCATGTCCGGCTGCCAGAACGAGTGCAGCCAGAACCAGCACGTGTGATACCACCACGACGGCGGCTCTTCATACAGGTCGAAAAACTGCGCCATGCAGCGGTCGGCCTCCGCCATCCCCTGTCCGTAATGCACGGAAATGTCCGGCATCAGCAGGCGATCATGCACCTTCATGTCCTTGTACGGCAGAAAACGAAAACGCTGTCCGTCCTCCCGATAGTCGACCTCCCCGCCGATGTCCGCATGACGGACCACGATCCACATCCAGCGCTCATCGTTGGGATTGTAGTAAAGCGCGCCCGGCACACTGCTTTGGCCCGGAAACGTCGAGCGAAAACTGGTTTGCAGCCAGGGGACGACATCCTTGACCGGACCTTCCTCCAGCGAAACATGCTCGCGCGGACCGCTGCCCCCGATTGCTGTTGCCCGCATGTGCGTGTTCGGACCCAGAAAATCCGTCGGCGCGCACAGCGTGGTCAGCGACTTCAGCAGGTCCGGCGCTTCGATCGGGTTCTTCCATAGGTCATCCAGAGGCTTTTCGTAATCCCCCCACGGAACGCGTTTGATGGTGTGCCGGAAGTGAAGCGCCCGCGTGCTGCCGATGTGATTGCCTTCGCCGCCGGGCACCACCGTGCGCGTGATTTCGTAGCGTGCCCCCGTCAGATATCCCTCCCAACACTTCAGATCAAAGCGGGTTTTCAACCCCCCCCATTCATCGGCATGCTCGATAAGTTCCGTTGCCGCAGGCACACCGTTGACTTCAAACTCGGGTCCGGTTTGGAACTGCAGCACCGTTCGGTTCAGTTTCGTGTCATGTATCCGGCGAATCTGGCCGGTCTGTTCATCCAACTCGATCTGCAGTCGAAGCGCTTTCCTTTCCATCACAATCCTCTTTTTTGTGCGGGGCATATTCGCTGAAACCGCGAACAAAATCACCGCCAGTCGACACGCACGTTCACGCCGCGTCGCAACATGTCATCACGGAGTCAGGGTTCGAAAAATCAAATGCGGAGAATGTAGACGTTTGGAACAGGAATTCAATTCGTTCCGCTTCAGTTTGATATCCTTACTCCTCATGCCATAGTACCGGCTGTTTCCCGATACTCAGGGGCCGTAGCTCAGTTGGCTAGAGCGGTACGTTCGCAACGTACAGGTCACCGGTTCGAGACCGGTCGGCTCCACCAT
>CAZSBQ010000230.1:0-6060 GCA_964604795.1 uncultured Victivallales bacterium
AGTCGTTGACGGCCCGCCGCATGACCGGCCGCCAGAAACCGTACTTGCGCTGAAACCGGTCGGGATAGACCCGCTCGAACTCGTCGAAGTGATCCTCGATCAGGCGATAAAGGGGCGTCTCCCACGGTTTGCGCGGGCGATGGAAGCGGATCGGATGGTCGGCAGCCTCGGACATATGAAGCACCCGCACTTGCGCGCTTCATATGATAGCATTCATTGATTAGCGTGTCAAGCTGGACCCTTTACATTCGGGATAGGGGGAGGGGGTGGTCATATGGTTGCGTTGGAGTACGGGGTCATACTGTACCCCTTGTCGTCATCGGGAGACCGGCACGGGGCGCGGAGGCCGCGCCCTCTACTTGGGTAGGGGCGGCGCCTCGACGGCCCGTGGGGGGAGGCGTCCCCTTCGAAGGGACACCCGGGGTTCCAGTGTCGGCAACCCCGGCTCGACGGAGTCTCGCCCTCCATCGGGGGGGGGCGGGTTACGCCCTCCATCGGGGGGGGCACGCCCTCCAGAACTCGGTACAGCAGCCTCAAAGGACGCGCAAGTTGAACGACATAGTTTTGGATGAAATTATGTGCATGGCTGCTCTCGGGCTGAAAGCCCGGTCCAATCCCAGCCCAGGGCTCTCAGCCCTGGGTTTGTGGCACACCAGAAATAGCGGACTGAAGGCCCGCCCCAATGGGAAACACATGCGGGGCAAGACATTGGAACGGGCCTTCAGCCCGCCGCTTGTTTTGCGATTGCAAACCCAGGGTCGCGGACCCTGGGCTATAATCGGGCCGGGCCGTTGGCCCGAAAACCGCAGAGGAATCCGGTCGTTCAATTTGCGCAGAATCACGAGTTCTGGCCCTCCATCGGGGGGCGGGATTACGCCGCACCCCTCCCTCAGAAAGGAATTGCCCTGCCTGGCCCCCCGTCACCGCTTTTTTTGTGTCAAGATGGGTGTATTGTATGTAGAAACGGATGGTTCGGCGATAGTGGCTATGTCCACAGAATTTGGTTGGATTGCTTACGTACTGAGCCATTTGGGTTGCAGAGAATTTCACAACAGGCAGGGATGCCCGTTGATACTGAAGCCATTGCGAACTCAACTGACCGAATCCAACCAAATTCTGTGGACATAGGGTCAGCTAGACCCTTTCTTGACCCAGTGCGGATTCGGGGTGGGGGCTCAATAGGTTCCGAGGCGGCGGCCCTCGTCGACGAAGAACCGGTAGGTTTCGTAGTCGCAGTCGGTGGGGATCGAGTGGTCGGAATGCAGGATGTATCCGGAGTTTTCCTTGAGGACGGGGATTTTTTCCTGGAGTTCGCGTTCGATGGCGGCGCGGTCGTTGGCCACCAGATTGCGCGCGTCCATGCCGCCGCACAGGACGATCTGATCGCCGAAATTGCGGTGAATGCGGAGCGGGTCCATGCCCGCTTTGACCTCGATGACCTGCAGGCAGTCGATGCCCGCCTCGACCATGTGCGGCAGCAACGGCTCGATGAAGCCGCAGGAATGCATGATCACCGGCAAATCGAGGGAATGCGCGTAGTCGACGGTTCGCTTGTGGGCCGGAAAAATCAATTCCCGGTACATGTCGGGGGACATGAAGGGGCGCTCCTTGAAGCCCATGTCCTCGTAGAACCAGACACCGTCGGGCAGACCGCCTTCCTTGAAGAGCATTTCCATCAGGTTGATTTGCAGTTCGGCGAAGGTGTCGGCCATGTCCTTGACCCAGCCGGGGTCCATGGCCATGCCGATCAGCATGTGCTCGTGACCGCAGACGGGGTGCATGAGTTCGAAGACGTTCACGCCTGCCCAGCAGAAGAACAGGTCGCGTTCGGCTGCGTTCTCGCGGTTTTCCTTCCAGGCGTCGAGGTTGAATCGTCGTTCACTGGCCACCAAGTGAGGTTTGACCAGCTCCTCCCAGGAGGCGCGGTCGGTGACGCTGAAGTCGACGTGTTCCGGCGTGCCGTTCTGCATCTTGTTCTGGCGCAGGAAGGCGCCGTTGCCGTCCTTTTTGAGCACTGTTTCCTCGTTTTCCTCGATGACCTCCGGTTCCCAGTCCAGGTCGGCCACGCAGTTGTTCACCCAGCAGTTCTGAATGTCCAGTCCGAAGTGTTCGATCAGGTCCTCATCCTGCTTGATCTTGCCCTGCTGCTGCCATTTCTGCAGGGTATCCCCCCAGAAATGCTCCATCACGCCGATGTGGTCGACGGGTTTGCGTTGGAGTGTATTGCCGATTCGTTCCTTGCTGGTCATTTTCTGCATGATTCTGCCTGTTTCTTTGGTTTGTGTTGGGCAAGTTTTTTTCGGAACACCGACAACCATAAAGCGGTTTTGCGCATCAGCAATTCAATTGGCGTTGTTTTTTGCGGATTTTGCGAATCAAGCGAACGGCGAGCAGCGTCGGAGAGCGTGCGGAATGAGATCGACCAGATCGTCGGCCGTCATCCCGCGTTCGCCCAAGGGGGAAATCTCGCCGGCCAACCCGTGCACGAAGGTTCCGCAGCGGCAGGCGTCCCAGCTGTTCATTCCCTGGGCGAGCAGGCCGCCGATCATGCCCGCCAGCACGTCACCGGTGCCGGCGGTCGCCAA
Organism: uncultured Victivallales bacterium; assembly: GCA_964604795.1. Lineage (GTDB taxonomy): Bacteria > Verrucomicrobiota > Lentisphaeria > Oligosphaerales > CAZSBQ01 > CAZSBQ01. Next base: position 2,586 of record CAZSBQ010000230.1, read on the forward strand.
GGCGGTTGTGCCGGATGTGTTCACGCACGCATCCTCAGACGGCGAGGCTGCAACGGTCCCCGCGCCTTTCAGGACCACGGTGGCGCCGAGGCGCCGCGCCAGTTGCACCGCCTGCTCGCTGCGTGGTGCGGAAAGAAGGTCGGTCATCCCGAAGCCCTCCAAAAGCGCGCGCATCTCTCCGGGGTGGGGCGTGAGGACGGTCGCCGCATTCCGTTTTGCGCAGTCCGCACCCAGAATCGCCAGGGCGCGCAGGCCGTCGGCATCGATAAGCAAGGGGATCGCCGTTTGCAGCACCTTGCGCAGTAGCGGCGCGGCCTCGCGCGGTTTGCCCACTCCGCAACCGAATACCAGCGCGGTGGCGCGCTCGGTCAGACGACCGATGTCCTCGATGCAGGCGGCAGTGAAATAGCGGCCGCTGGCGGGGCCGACGGGGTGAACGATCAGCGATGCGAAGCGCCGGGGCGCAATCGCCGCGGCGGCTGCCGGCATGGCGATTCGCACCAGGCCGGTGCCTTGGCGCAACGCGCCGCCGCCGGCCAGCATGGGAGCGCCCGCGTACGGTACCGAGCCGCCGATGATCAGCAGATCGCCAAACGTTCGCTTGTGCCCGCCGCGCGGCCGACGCGGCAGAAGCGGCGCCACATCCTGCCGGAAAACGGCATCGCCGCTGCCCTCGGCTTCGGACGCAAACGAGGTGGGAATGCCGATGTCGACGCAGCGCAGCAGGCCGCAGTGCTCGAGTCCGCCGGATGTCAGAAGCCCCGTTTTGGGCAGGGCCAGGGTGATGGTGAGGTCCGCAATGACGGCTTCGGGATCGCAGGTGCCTGCGTCGGCGTCCAGTCCGGAGGGCAGGTCGATGGCTACCACAGGGCAGGCCGAACGGTTTACGACGGGGATAATGGCGTCAAAGGGAGCGCGCAGACGTCCTCGAATGCCGGTCCCCAGCAGGCAGTCGAGCAGGACCGTGGAGGCGGGCGGCGTCTTCAGCGCCTGGGGCGTCAGCGGGCGGACGGGCACGTCCTCGGGGAGCCGTTCCACCTGTTCGCCGGCGGCGCCGGTCAATTCGTCCAAGGGAGCGGCTGCCCAAACGGCGACGTCGAATCCTTCCAGGTGGAGCAAGCGCGCCAGGACGAGCCCGTCGCCCGCATTGTTTCCCTTGCCGGTGAGAACGCGGAAACGCGGCTCGCTCGCTGCGGCGCCGGGCAGAAGGTCCAGATTGGCCAGCAGTTCGGTGCAGGCGGCTTGGGCGGCTTGATCCATCAGAACCGCGTCCGGCGTGCCCGCCTCGATGGTTCGCCGGTCCAGTTGACCCATGGTTGCGGATGACACAATCTTCACAATGACCTCCGGGGGGGGGCGGTGGATGGTGATCAGTAATCAGTGATCAGTAATCAGTTGTCAGTAATCAGTGATCAGGCCGGTGGTTCCACGGGGTACCCGCGAGCTTCAGCCCGCGTCTCGGATTCACGCGGCCTGAAGGCCGGTGATACCAAGGGGTGCCCGCGGGCTTCAGCCCGCGTCTCGGGTTCACCTGGCCTGAAGGCCGGTGGTGCCACGGGGTGCCCGGCGGTTCCAGCCGGCACCTTCGGGCTCCTGGGGGGAGGGGCAGCAATCTTTATTCGTTTTCCAGTTCGGCGGCCACTTCGTCGGTGAACTCGAAATTGGCGGTGACTTCCTGGACGTCCTCTTCCTCTTCCAGGGCGTCGACGAGGCGGAGGATCTGGCGTGCGGTCGAGACGTCGGAAACTTCCACGGTGGTATCGGGGATCATGGTCAGTCCGGACTCGTCGACCGTCAACCCGGCGGCCTTGAAGGCATCGACCATGGCTCCGAAGGTGTCCGGAGCGGCCAGCACCTCGACGGATCCATCCTCGTTCGAGCTGACCTCGTCGGGATCGATGTCGGCTTCGAGCAGGGCTTCGAGGACGGTTTCCTCGTCCGAGCCGGTGATCACGAATCGGGCCTTGCGGTTGAACAGCCAGGCCACCGCACCGCTGCCGGCCAGGCTGCTGTTGTTTTTAGTGAAGATCGCCCGCACGTTGGCGGCTGTGCGGTTGCGGTTGTCCGTGAGGCAGTTGACCAACACGGCCACGCCCTCCGGAGCATAGCCCTCGTAGTTGAGTTCCTCGAGGGCGCCCGTCGCGAGTTCGCCGGTTCCCTTCTTGATGGCCCGGTCGATGTTGTCGTTGGGCATGTTGACGTTTTTGGCCGCGTCAATGGCCGAGCGCAGGACCGGATTCATTTCCGGATCGCCCCCGCCGGTGCGGGCGGCCAGGGTCAGCTCCTTCGCCAATCGGGAAAACTGCTTGCCGCGCTTGGCGTCCACTGCGGCCTTCTTGTGTTTGATGCTGGACCATTTATTGTGACCGGACATGAAGTTCTCCTTTTCGTCGTTGTGCGTTCGTGATTCAAATCGATAATCTACAGCGCTGCTCCCGCATGTCCACCCGCGGACTTCGCGGGCGCGGCACCTGCCGCAGCCGAGTGCCACACATGCTTGTTTCCGACCATCTTGACGCGAATCGAATTCTATTGCGCGACCGAGCCGAAAAGGAGTCGCTGCTCGCCGATTTGGTGAGTTGCCTGGCAACTCGGGGTCTGGTTGCGGACTCCGCCGCCGTGCTCGCTGCGGTGCTGGAGCGCGAACAGCAGTGCAGCACCGGTATTGGCGGCGGCCTGGCTGTTCCCCACGCGCGGACTTCGCAGGTTGAATCCCTGGTCGCTTCCCTGGCTGTGGTCGGTGAAGGTCTGGACTTTCAGGCGCTGGACGATCAGCCGGTCCATGTGGTGCTGCTGTTCGTCAGCCCGGAGAGTGAAGCTGGGGCGCATTCGGAGTTTCTCGCCGCCGTCTCGGCGGTTTTCCAGATGCCGGAGACCGTCGCCCGCCTGGCGCAGCTTGCGGACTCGTCCTCCGCGGAGGTGCTGCAGACATTGAAGTCGGTGGAGCGGTCTCGGACATGATCGCGCATGCCTCGTTGAATAGACCTTGACTCCAAAAAACCAAACGTGCAACTGGGACTCCCGTTTTTTTTACTGAGACTGCAAAAGCCCCACACCGCTGAGGGGGAGTCGCGTGGTGCCACCGGCCTTTAGGCCGTGTGAATCGGAGGACGCGGGCCCGCAGGCACCATCTGGTGCTGCCGGATGAGGCTCTGCGGCAGAGCAACGTACTACAGGCACCCCCGCCTGTTCAAAACGAGACATTCGCTGCAGCCAGGGATGCCTGTAGTATTGCCCCTTGAGGTGAAGCCGGGTGGAAAACGGTGGCGCCGCGGACGGTTGACGGGAATGGCGGCCAGTCGTGATCCGCCATTGACGCTGGTGTCGTCGATCAGCCGGGATTGGCGGGGAAGGGGTTCGAAGAGTTGCGGAAGTCGGGGAGAAAACCCTCCTCGGGAGACATTTCCTGCAGAAACACGCGCTTGAATCCCAGGGCTTGGACGCTGAGGCAGACTTGCTCGTATTCGTCGGGGTG
>CAZSBQ010000231.1:0-6002 GCA_964604795.1 uncultured Victivallales bacterium
GGGTGTTCCCCGAAGGTGTCGGCCCCCGCCAAGTAGAGGGCGCGGCCTCCGCGCCGCGTCGACCCGCGCCCGGTCGTCGGGGCCCGACCTCTACTTCCCTGGTGCATGCGGCCTTCCCACGCAACCCAGAACAAAACAGTCTGGAAGGTTCGTGTTCAAGGGGTGGCAAGTTTGACAACAGCAGGTATGTTGTGGGTTTTGCATTTGGCAGAACCGCTTTGACCCCGAAACGGGATGGCGGAGTTCGCTCACAATGAGTTCAGCAAGGAGTATCCGTTTATGTTTTCCACAGTTTCAGCGTATCTTGTGCCGTTGGCCCAGGCGCCCGGCGGGCAGGGACCGGGCGGTTTGTTCGGGTCGCCCATCATTCCACTCGTGCTTTTTCTGGTGATCATGTATTTTCTGCTGATTCGTCCGCAGAACAAGAAAATGAAGGACCACCGCGAGTTGCTCACTCGCTTGAAGGCGGGCGACAATATTGTCACCAGCGGCGGGATTCACGGCACGATCACCGGCGTGAAGGAGAACGAACTGCAGATTCGCATCGCCGAGAATGTGGAGATCACACTCGCCCGCGCCGCAGTCTCGCGGCTCATTGAGGAGAGCGAAGGCAGTGAAAATCCCCATCAAAAAGGCTCGAAGAAGTAACGTTCCAACCTTGGCTCGGGGTGTCCCGGCCGTTTTGTTGAACCCCCTATTCCGGATTTGCCGTTATGAAAAGTTCCTTGCTTTGGCGTTTTGTTCTGATCGTCGTGGTGATCTTCGCCTGGACGGTGTCGCTGTTTCCTCTGCATGACCGCAGCGTTCACGCGATATTTCAAAGGATGGCCCGACCACAGGTGGAAGACCTGCAAAATCAGGCGGAGTCCGCCCGAGAAAGCGTTGATCAGCTGCAGTCCAAGTTGGATGAGGTGGAGGAGGGCAGCCGTCGGGCCGAGAAGCTGTCCGAAAAATTGGCCGAGGCGCACGCCGAAGCCGATGAAGCCGAGGAGTTGCTCGATCAGTATGATGAACTGATCGAAACGGTCGAGAAACTTCATGCCCAACACCCCCAATGGGCTTGGTATCGGACGTATGATGAAGCTGCGAAGAGAGGCGCGGACCGCCGGGCGGTCCGCCTGCGCAAGTTCGTCCCCGTCCCGCTCCAGCCCTCCGCCTCCAACAATCTTGTCCTCAGCCGCGTGCGCAACAAGGCTGCCGGCAAGCTCCGCCTGGGCCTGGACCTGCAGGGCGGAACCGAATTCATCATCGGTTTCGATGCCGACGAGATCAAAACCAACGAACCGCCGGAGCGCATCCGCGACCAGATTATCACCATCCTGCGCAACCGCGTCGACAGCATGGGGGTGACAGAGCCGGAAATCAAGGGAACGGGAAAGACTACGATCTCTCTGCGCATGCCCAGCGTGACCGAGGACAGCAAGGCCGATATCCGACGAACCATCAAGCAGACGGCCAACCTCAACTTTCACATCGTTCACGAGGACAATCAGTCTCTTGCGAGTCAGTACCGGCAGTCGCCCGAGGATTTCGATACGCCCCTGGGCTACACCCGAAAGGAGATGGAGATTGAGCGGGACGGCGACATTCAAACCGAAATTCTGTTCATCAAACGTCGTCCCACCGATGTTAAGGGTGAGGACGTCAAACGGGCTACCGCCACCTTCGGCGAGTTCGGAAGCTACTCCATCAGCCTGGAGTTCTCCAGCGATGGGGCGGGGGCCTTCTCCCGCGTCACCTCCGAAAACGTCAACCGCCGGCTGGCCATCGTGCTGGACGGCAAGGTCTACAGCGCACCCAACATCAACGAAGCGATCACCGGTGGCCGGGCTCAGATCACCGGCAGCTTCAGTCCCGAGGAGGCGCAGCGCCTGGCCGGTGTGATTTCCGCCGGCAATTTGCCGGTGTCGATTTCCATCGACAGCGAGTTCGGAACCGATCCCACGTTGGGACGCGACTCGATCCGCAGCGGCGTGAGCGCCACGCTGTGGGGTTTGGCTGCCGTGGTTGTGTTCATGCTTCTTTACTACCGTGTGGCGGGCGCCATTGCCATTCTGGCTCTGGGCGTGAACATTCTGCTGGTTTTGGGGACGCTGACGCTGAGCGGGGCCACGATCACGCTGCCGGGAATCGCCGGAATCGTTCTGACCATCGGCATGGCGGTCGACGCCAACGTGCTGATCTTCGAACGCATACGCGAGGAGCGCAAAAACGGCAAGACCCTGTGGAACGCTCTCAAGGCCGGCTACAATCGCGCTTTCGTGACGATTGTCGACGCCAATCTGACCACGCTGATCACCGCCCTGATCCTTTTCCAGGTGGGCACCGGTCCCATCCGAGGCTTTGCCGTCACGCTGAGCATCGGCATTCTGGCGAGCATGTTCACCGCGCTGTTCATGACGCGGGCGATTTTCGATCTGCTGATCAGTCAGGGCTGGATGACCAAGCTTTCCATGTTCTCGTTCTTCGATCAGCCGAACTTCAAATTCCTGAATGTGCGCAAGATTGCGGCCGGCTTTTCGGTGGTTGTTCTGCTTTTCTCGCTGGGTGCCGCCTTCATGCGCGGCCGGGATGCGCTCAGCATCGACTTCACCGGCGGCACAGCGGTGGCGCTGCAGCATGAAACCGATTCGCCGCCCTCCATCGCGGACATTCGCCAGGTGCTGCAGGATGCCGGGTTTCAGGATGTGCGTCCCGGCTACAAGTCTGCCGCACAGGAGGAGAGTCGACTGCTCGAGGTCCCGCTGCCCGACCGCTCGACGGACGAGGCGCAGATGGACCCGGTCGACATCGCCGATGCGCTCAACGAGGCGTTTCCGGAGGCGAACTTCAGTATTGGCCAAACCAACAGTATTGGCGGTCTGGTCGGCGAGCGGTTTCAGCAAAAGGCGCTTTTGGCCGGCGTGCTGGCGGCTGTGGCGGTCATCCTTTATATTTCGTTCCGGTTCGAATTCACCTATGGTGTTGCCGCCGTGGTTGCATTGGTTCACGATGTGCTGATCGCCATGGGCATTTACCTTCTGTGCGGCCGCCAGCTGTCGCTGACCGTGGTGGCGGCTCTGCTGACCATCATGGGATACTCGCTGAACGACACGATCGTCATTTTCGACCGAATTCGCGAGGATTTGGCGCTGATCACCAAGGGAACGTACAAGGACATCATCAACATCAGTATCAATCAGACGCTGTCGCGGACGATTTTGACCTCGTTGACCACTCTGCTTGTGGTGATCATCCTGTTCCTCTTCGGCGGCGGGGCGATCAACGACTTTGCCCTGATCATGCTCATCGGCGTGATCGTGGGCACCTACTCCTCCATCTTTGTGGCCAGCTCCATGGTTGCGATTTGGCACAAAACCTCGCGCGGGCACGCCGAGCAGTAGCCGATCCTGTCAGGATTAATCGGGGGGGGCGGTCCGGACGAAGCCTGTTTGACCATGTCCTGCCCAGGAGGCTGAGCCGGTCAATGGGTTGAGGCCGGCGCCCCGGCAGCCGGCACGGGGCGCGGAGGCCGCGCCCGGTACTTGCTGACAGTTTAGGAACTGGTTGAGCGGTCGATGAGGTAGTGGTTTGCGCGGTCGAGGATGGGGCCGGCATCGTCGTTTTCGACGGGGATGAGGGCACGCAGGCGGGAAAAGGTGTTTCTGCGCCGCATGATCCGAAACGAGGGGGTGAAGTTCAGGTCGTAGACCCAGTTCAGCTGGGCGACCAGCATGTCGGCCAGCGAATGGATGTCGGCGTAGCGGATCGGGCGGCGCTCGCGCGCGCATTCGAGCACGGTTGCGCTGACAGGCGCCTGCATGTCCACCCAGGCGGTCAGTTCGGTGTACAGGGTCTCGGGATGGGTGGCACCGTCATGCACGACCTCGAAGATGTCGAGCTTGTCGGCGTCCCGAACCAACCGGAGCAGTGATTCCTCATCGGGGGGCAAGCCTTCGGGCAGAGCCGGACGATTGTGGAACTCGACGGCGGGCAGGATGCGGTCGAGCGAGAGGCCTGCTTGCTGGAAGCGCTCGCGCCAGTCCCGCAGGATGTCCGCGCCCTTGACGCCGTGGTTCAGGGAAACTCCGTCCTGATAGGTTCGGTACTCCCGGTACTGGGGAAAGCGTCCGATGTCGTGCAGCAGTGCCGCAGTTTGCGCATGAAGCGCCCGGTCGCGGGACCAATTCAGTCCCGCGGCGATTTCAGCGGCGCTGTCATGCACGCGTCGGCTGTGCTCCAGCTTCAATTGCTGCATGGGGCTCAGCGTTCCATCAGCAGACTGGAAGCCGGCGACATACTCCTGGAACCAGTGTTCGATCAGCTCGATCATTGCGTCTCTTCGGGAACCACGGTCGCGAGTTCTTCGGTGGCTTCGGCTCGGCGGGCGAGGGCGACTTTGCCGGTGCGCGCCAATTCGACGATGCCGAATGACTCCATCAGTTCGATGCAGGCATCCAACTTGTCGGAGGTGCCGGTCAGCTCGAGGATGATCACGTCGTGATGCACATGTTTGATCCCTGCCTTGAAGATGGCGGCGATCTGCATGATTTCGCTGCGCGTCTCGGGATCGGACTTGACCTTGAGCAGCATCAGTTCGCTTTCCACAAATGCGCTGCTGGTCAGGTCGGTGACGTGAACAACCTCGACGAGCCGGTTCAGCTGCTTGTCGATCTGCTCGAGCACGTTGTCGTCCCCGCTGGTGACAATGGTCATTTTCGACATGCTCGAGTCATACGTCGGACTGACGGTGAGGCTTTCAATGTTGAAGCCGCGTCCACTGAACAACCCGGCGATGCGCGCCAGGACGCCGAACTTGTTTTCCACGAGTACCGAGATGGTGTGTTTCATTCCGTTCTCCTGTTTTCGCGTGTGCCCTGAGTGAGCCAGGACGGGGTTTCGGTGGTCCGGGGGAAGCTCCGGCACCCGTTTGGCAGCATCGGATTGCGGTTCGCCGCCAAAGGCGTACTGTAGCCTGTCCGGTGAAAATGGCGCACCTTGTTAGAACCTGTCCAGCCAGTCCCGTCCGGGTTGGTTCATCTCCGGAGACCGTATTTGCGGAGGGCATCGATGATTTGGCCGCGCAGGATGGTTCCTTGGCGGAGGATTTCGGGGTCGTACTCCAGCAGCGACAACACGGTGGACGCCTGGCCGGTGAGCGGGATGGGGCCTTCGATCACCAAGTCGGGTGTGCCGGAGAGTGTTTCGGTGGCTTCCACCGCTGTTGCGGGCGTGGGTTGGCCGGAACGGTTGGCGCTGGAGGCGGCCATAGGCTTGCCCAGCTCCTTGAGCAGTGCTCGTGTGAACGACTCCGCAGGAATCCTGGCGCCGACGTTGCCGCCGTCGTTGGTTCGACATACGACGGTGAGAGGTCCTGGCCAGAACGCGTCTGCGATCGCGCGCAGTTTGGGTGTTTCCTTCACGCCGGCGGCGACAATCATGTCGAGGCTGTACGCCAGCATCTGCAGCGGTTTGTCCTCCTCCCGCTGCTTCAGATCGCAAATACGTTTGCGGCCGACTTCGTTGTCCCACAAGGTCATGATCCCGTAGATGGTTTCAGTCGGCGCCACGATGACGCCTCCGGCCTCGAGCACCTGCGCGGCCTGCTTCAGCTGGTCCGAGCGGTCGGTGTTTGTCGCGGCGTCGGCCACATTCATGTTTTTGCTCATCTGCTGCTCCTGTTGAGACGAAGGATGGTTTCAGGCGTCACTGGTTTCAGGGTTCAGGTGTCACGCTTCAGTGATTGTTTATCTGCTGGGGATAATGTAGACGCGTATGTGCAGGAGTCCATCAGTGGTCGCATCAGGACAATTCCTTTCCGAGGAAGGGGGGCGGCGTGATCGCGCCCCCCGATGGAGGGCGAGACTCCGTCGAGCCGGGGGGCGGCCGACACTGGAACCTCGGGTGTCCCTTCGAAAGGGACGCGTCCTCCCTCCACGGGTCGTCGAGGCGCCGGCCCCTACCCAAGTATGGGGCGCGGCCTCCGCGTCCCCCCACGGGCCGTCGAGGCGCCGGCCCCTACC
>CAZSBQ010000232.1:0-5981 GCA_964604795.1 uncultured Victivallales bacterium
GAACGTGGCACTGGCTTTCCAGCCGGTGCGTGGGGGGAGTCGACTTGCCTGACTGCATCGGTACGGTAACGTTTTGGGTTGCGTCGTTGGAATGGTTTTTGGGGGAGTCGGAAGCGCGGATGGAGTGGGGCGGTGTAGGGCGGGTATTCGGCATGGAAGATGCTTGAGGGGTTGGATAAATTCATTTCCATTGGGTTTTGGAGTTGCATGAATGGGGGGAATGGTGGTATTGTAGAGCGTGTTCGAGTTTTTGTACGGCAAGCACGGCAAACATGAAGGAGCGAAGATGAATATTGGCGGACGGATGGCTCGGTACTCGATGCGGCACCCCTGGGTGATTACGCTGGTAATGGTTCAGGCGACGCTGATTTTGGGGTTGCTGGCGGCGTTGCCGTCGTTGTGGCCGCAGACGTTTTCGGCGTTGCCGCCGGTTAAGGTGGACACCGATCCGGAGAACATGCTGCCTGCGGACGAGCCGGTGCGGGTTTTTCACGATCAGATGAAGGAGGAAATGGCTCTCCATGACATGATGGTAATCGGGGTGGTCAACGAGACGGACCCGCAGGGGGTGTTCAATCCGGAATCGTTGCGGAAGGTGTATGAGCTGACCCAGTTCGCGGAGAATCTGCGTTGGGAGCATCCTGAAAAGCCCGAGGAAATGCAGGGAGTGATCCCCATCGACATGATAGCGCCGTCGACGGTGGACAATATTGAGCAGGGCGAGCAAGGCGGACAGATCAATTTCGAGTGGCTGATGCGCAGTCCTCCTGAGACGGAGGAGGGGGCGCAGGCAGTGCGCGACAAGGCGCAGCGCATTCCGTTTCTGAACGGCACCCTGCTGTCCGAGGACGGCCAGGCGCTGGCCATTTATCTGCCGCTGACCTCGAAGGACATGAGCAGCCGCATCTATTCGGAGCTGAAGGGGAAGATCGCCGAATTCGACGGGGACGAGCAGTGGCACATTACGGGATTGCCGGTGGCCGAGGACGTGTTCGGCGTGCAGATGTTCAAGCAGATGGCGATTTCCGCGCCGGTGGCGATGGTGGTGATCTTTCTGCTGATGCTGTTTTTCTTCCGCAACGTGGTGATGGTGATTTCGCCGATGATTGTGGCGCTGGTGTGCACGGTGATCACGATGGGCTTGCTGGTGGTGACTGGCAGCACGGTGCACATCATGAGTTCGATGATCCCTATCTTCATCATGCCCATTGCCGTATTGGATGCGGTGCACATTTTGTCGGAGTTTTTCGACCGCTATCCGGAGTCGCACGACCGTGAGAGCGCGATGACCGGGGTGATGGACACGTTGTTTGTTCCGATGCTGTACACGTCGATCACCACGGCGGTGGGGTTCGGGTCGCTGGCGCTGGTGCCGATACCGCCCGTGCAGGTGTTCGGAGTTTTCATTGCGTTCGGAGTGATCATGGCATGGATTTGGACGATCACGTTCATCCCTGCGTTTGTCCGCTTTATCCCGTCGAAGCGTATGGAGAACTTCGGCGCGAACTCGTCCTCGGAAAGAGGGGGCAAGCGGCCGCTGATGGAGCGGGTTCTGAGTGCAGTGGGGGTGAGCACGTACCGGTACGCGAAGGTCATTCTGACAGTGGTGGTGATTGTCTTTGCCGTGGCCGTGTACGGGATCACGCAAATACGCATCAACGACAATCCCATCCGCTGGTTCACCAAGGACCATCCGATACGCGTAGCCGACAGGGTGCTCAACGAGCATTTTGGCGGCACGTACATGGCGTATTTGACGCTCACGCCCGAGCATCTGGTGGAGGGTGTGCCGGCCTTTGCTGAGGCATTGGTGAGCCGGCTGAATGCGCTGGCCGAGGAAACGGCGGATATAGAAGCCATAAATCCGGTCACGCGGGAGCTGAGGCAGCAGGCGCAGACCATGGCCAAGTCGGTCGAATCGCCCGCGAAGCTGCTCGACGAGTTGGAGCTGTACGCCGACACCAGGATGTTCGAGGGTCCGGAGGAGCAGATGGACGCCTGGGACCGGATGATGACGTTTTTGGCGAGCGAAAGCGGGCGGCTGCAGTTGTTCAAGCAGCCGGAGGTGCTGGCGTTCATGGAGGACCTGCGCGCGCATATGCTCGAGACAGGGATCGTCGGCAAGGTCAATGCGTTGCCGGACATCGTGAAGACGGTCAACCGGGAGTTGTTCTCAGGAGAGGAGCACGACTTCCGCATTCCGGACAGTTCCTCTGGCGTGGCGCAGACTCTGCTGCAGTATCAGAACAGCCATCGGCCTCAGGATTTGTGGCATTTCGTGACGCCGGACTATCGGCAGGCCGTGCTCTGGCTCCAGCTCAAGAGCGGAGACAACCGGGACATGGAGTCGGTCGTGGATTCGGTAGAGCAATACATGGATACCGCCGACTTTCCGCTCGGCGCTCGCTTGGACCACCGCTGGTTCGGCTTGACCTACATCAATGTCATCTGGCAGGACAAGATGGTCGCCGGCATGCTGCGCGCGTTTCTCGGCAGTTTTGTGATTGTTTTCGTGATGATGACGATCCTGTATCGTTCGGCGCTGTGGGGCTTGCTTTCAATGGTGCCGCTGACTGTGACCATTGCGCTGATCTACGGCATGATTGGTTTGGTCGGCAAGGATTACGACATGCCGGTGGCGGTGCTGTCCTCGCTGAGTTTGGGCTTGGCGATCGACTATGCAATCCACTTTCTGTCGCGCAGCCGGGCGATGTACGTGCAGCACGGGGCCTGGCGTTTGACGGCGGGTCCGGTGTTTGACGAGCCCGCCCGCGCGATCACCCGCAACGCCATCGTCATTGGGGTGGGGTTCCTGCCGCTGCTGGCGGCGCCCCTGATGCCGTACAAGACAGTGGGCGTGTTCATCGCCGCGATCCTGGTCGCGGCGGGATTGGCTTCGCTGCTGATTCTGCCGGCGCTGATCAGTCTTCTGGAGCCGCTGCTCTTCCCGCGCTCGCGCAAGTGCTGCCTGGTGTGCAACTGCGTCACCTGCATCATCACCTCGATTGCGGCGGTGGTGGCGGTGATCGTCAACGTGGGCTATCTGCTGACGGTGGGCTGGACCGTGCTGAGCTGGGCCAGCCTGCTGTTGGTGGTCGTATTGTCCCAGGCGTGCTACTTCATCAGCAAAACCAAGTTGTGCCGCACGGTCGTGCCGATGGCGAACGGCGACACCGAGTCGAACTCAAGCAACCAACCCGAAAAAGGAGAAGAATCCTCATGAAATCCGCCAAAGACCTCACTCTGAAGCTCGCCCTGGTCCTCGCCGTCAGCGGCGCCGCCGCATTCGCGCAGGACAACGGCGACGAATCCGAAATGACCGCCGACGAGATCGTGGCCAAAGCCATGGTCGCCAACTACTATGCCGGCCAGGACGGACGCTCGAACGTCAGTATGACCATCAACGACAAGCAGGGACGAACCCGCATCCGCGAGCTGATCATCCTGCGCCGGGACAGCGTCCCCGAGGATGTTGAAAACGAGGAAACCTTCCGCGGCGACCAGAAGTACTACGCCTACTTTCGCAGACCCGCGGACGTGCGCAAAACCGTCTTCATGGTCTGGAAGCACGTGAAGGAGGACCGCGGGGACGACCGCTGGCTGTACCTGCCGGACCTGGACTTGGTCAAGCGCATCGCCTCCGGCGACAAGCGCAGCAGCTTTGTCGGCACCCATTTCTTCTACGAGGACGTCTCCGGGCGCACCGCCGACGAGGACCGGCACGAACTCGAGGAAACCACGGACAACTACTATGTGCTCAAGCATACGCCGAAGAAACCCGATGAGGTCGAGTTCACCTACTACCGAACATGGGTGCACAAGGAGACGTTTCTGGTCACTCAAACCAAGTATTTCGACGAGGAGGATGAAAACTACCGCACCTATTCGGCGAAAAAGGTCGAGACCATCCAGGGGCATCCGACAGTGGTTGAGGCGCGCATGAGCGACAGCCGTTTGGGTGGACACACCGACGTGGAGTACGAAGACACCGAATACGACCTCGGTCTGCCAGACGATATTTTCACCGAACGTTCCCTGCGCCGCGCGCCGATCAAGTATCTGCGCTGATTGGGCACATGCCCATAACGCGGAATGCAGCACACAGTGGAAGGCCAAGGGCCAATGGTCCGGCCCATTTTATCCCAGTGGCCGCGACTCTGGGGTTGCAATCGAGAAACGGGCAGCGGGCTGAAAGTAAGGTCTTTATGTTGCACGCAACATAAGGGGCGTTCGGAAAGATATGCTATTGTTTTCGGCCCCAACGGGGCAAATGCCTGTCCCGTAAGCGCCATTATGTTGCGAATAGCAGTCATTAGCCAACGCTCACAAACACACAGACAATAGGGGGCGCAACATAAAAAAACGCAACATTGAGCCCCAGTGGAAACCGTTGCGGCAACGTGTTTTGGTGCGGACTTTCAGCCCGCAACTTCTTGCTTGCTTTTACCCAGGGTCGCGGCCCCTGGGCTGAAAATGGGCCGGGCCCTTGGCCCGAGAACCAAGCTAAGCCACCACAAATGTACCACCGTCAGTTTCCGCAACAGCAACACCAATCTAGGTCAAACTGTACCAAGAGATCAAGATGCTCTGAGCCTTTGAACACGTTCACTCCCGCCACAAGGGCAGGGGGGGGTAAATGCGAAACCCTTTCCGGAGAGGGACCAGCTACCGACGGCGGGCGGCGGCTCTTCCCTTTTGGATGGCGGCTCGGGCGAGGGTGTCGCAGCGCTCGTTTTCGCGGTGTCCGGCATGGCCTCGCACCCATTTCCATTCCACATGGTGTGTGCGCGTCAGTTCGAACAGGCGCTCCCACAGATCGCGGTTGGCGACTGCTTCCTTTTTTGAGTTCTTCCACCCGCGGCGAATCCAGCCGTGAATCCATTCGGTGATTCCCTGGACCAGGTATTTCGAGTCGGTCGTCAAGTGGACGGAGCAGGGGCGTTTGAGAGAAGCGATTCCCTCGATGGCCGCCGTCAGCTCCATGCGGTTATTGGTCGTTTCGGGATCAAACCCGGAGAGTTCCTTGACAGTGCCGTTCCAGCGCAGGATGGTGCCCCAGCCGCCGGGCCCGGGGTTTCCGGAGCAGGCGCCGTCGCTGTAGATTTCCACGATGGTTTCGGAGGGGGACGATGCGGTCATGATTGGTGAGTGGTTTTTTGTGAATTTCTCTCGGACTGCTTTTTTGCGGCGGCTACAATTGCAATGGCGAACATGATGGGTATGCCCAGCTCCATGATTTCTTCGGCGAATCCGGCCGTGCGGCTGGTTTGCTCCGTGATTTCAATGCCGAATCCCGCCATCTTTCGGCCCAGTCCATCGATCAGTTTGGAAATTGCGGCCAGAGACACGCCCAGAAAAACCCCGACGGCAACCGCGCACCCCTTCTTCAAATCCGCGGCGAAAACGGGAAGATATGTGATGCAAACGCGGATCAGGGCATAGAGCAGCAGGCCGAAAACAGCGACCGCGAGAATTTTCTCCACAGCTGGAACATCGGGGCTGATGTAAAATCGGGTGGAAGTCGTGGTTTGGCTCGTGAATGCGTTATGGAAATCCAGTTCCCGAGCCATCATGCCCAGCAGCATCAACAGAAACCAAGCGTAGTTTTTGACCCCGCGCAGTACTACGGCAAAGAGAATCATGTCCACGGCATATCCGATTGCGCTTAGTCTCTCGACCCATCCGCTTTCCTGCATCATCTGTTTCGCCGCTGCCGGTTCCAGAGACTGCACGTAAACAAACACTCCCCCGAGGAAGACCAGGCAAATTGCGTAGCACAAGTGATACTTGCTGTCGTTCTTCATGCAGTTTGTCTCCATGTTCTTTTACTTGTGAATCCCTGATATGGCTATGGTGTCGGGGCATTCTTGGTTGAGTTCGCGGAAGAATTCGACCATAAATTTGTGGCGGCGTTGTCCCAGGGTTTGTCCGGTTTTCGTGAGCATGTTTTCATGCAGGTGCTGCTGCTTGACGAGGTATTC
>CAZSBQ010000233.1:0-5951 GCA_964604795.1 uncultured Victivallales bacterium
TGCCCGGCTACACGCGGCAGCCCCCGAAACCCGGCGACACCCTGCAGTTCATGCTTGTCCGACTCGATAAATCCAACG
Source organism: uncultured Victivallales bacterium (assembly GCA_964604795.1). GTDB lineage: Bacteria > Verrucomicrobiota > Lentisphaeria > Oligosphaerales > CAZSBQ01 > CAZSBQ01. The sequence goes on from CAZSBQ010000233.1 coordinate 79, forward strand.
ACGAATTCAAAACCTACGCCTTCCGCCCCCTGCAGTTCTGGGGACACAACATCTGGAACCACGCCACCATGGAATTGGTGGAACGATAGCGGAAACCGCGCCCGGCACTGGTAGAGGCCGGCACCCCCGACGGCCGGAGGAAAACTGGGCGCGGAGACCGCACCCGATACTGGTAGAGGCCGGCGCCCCCGACGGCCGGGGGAAAACTGGGCGCGGAGACCGCACCCGATACTGGTAGAGGCCGGCGCCCCCGACGGCCGGGGGGGGCTGGGCGCGGAGGCCGCGCCCGGCACTTAATTTTACATCACTGAAGAAAATATGAGCATTGGCAATCAGCAACAACGAACGGTGCCGGAGATTCGCCCCTTCCAGGACCGTCTCGGCAAGGCAGTCTGCGGCGGCGGATTTCGAATGGACGGCTATTGGGTGTGGGGATCATCCGCGGCGAGGGGCGAGGACGGACGCTACCACATGTTCGCCTCGCGCTGGCCCAAGAGCTACCCTTTCTTCCATAGCGAAGTTTGAAGCGTTACAGGGTGCTCGGTCCTTGAGGCTGAGGAACTGAGTTCAGGATAAAACACTAAACAGAAATATCTGCATGAGAAAACCGAACATTCTCTTCATTCTCACGGACGACCATGGCTACGGCGATGTGTCGTGCTACGGCGGACCCGACATCCGGACGCCCAACATCGACGCGATCGCCGAGTCCGGCATCCGGTTTGCGCAGTTCTATGCCAACTCACCCGTTTGTTCGCCGAGCCGCGCCGCGTTGATGACGGGCTGCTACCCGGACATGGTAGGTGTGCCGGGCGTCATCCGCACCCAACCGGAAAACAGCTGGGGATATTTCGATCCTGCCGCGACAACGCTCCCGGAGCTGCTGAAGCCGGCGGGCTATCATACTTCGCTCATCGGCAAGTGGCATCTGGGACTGGAGCCTGAAAACCATCCCTGCGAACGCGGCTTCGACCTGTTCCGCGGCTTCCTCGGGGATATGATGGACGATTACTACACCCACCTGAGGCACGGCTGCAATTATATGCGCCACAACCAGGAGGTGATCGACCCCGAAGGTCATGCCACGGAATTGTTTACCGACTGGGCGATTGAAACCATTCGCGAGCAGGTCGTTAATGAGCAGCCGTTCTTCATGTATTTGGCGTACAACGCGCCGCACACACCGATTCATCCGCCGGAGGATTGGGTCGGGAAAATCAAGGCGCGCGAGCCCGAAATCAGCGAGCAACGCGCCCGGTATGTCGCCCTGGTCGAACACATGGACACCGGGGTGGGCCGTGTGCTGAAAGCGCTGCGGGAGACGGGCATCGAATCGGATACGCTCGTCTTCTACGTATCCGACAACGGCGGCCAGCTCGATGCAGGAGCGTACAACGGGCCGCTGCGCGGCGCCAAGCAGGAGATGTACGAGGGCGGCATCCGCGTGCCGTGCTGCGCTCAATGGCCGGGCCGGATCGAACCCGGAACGGTCACCGACCAGGTCGCCATGCTCATGGACCTGTTCCCGACCGCCTGTGACGTTGCGGGCATCGAGCCTCCCCGGGGGATTGACGCATGCTCGATCCTGCCTACGCTGCTCGGCAAACTACAGGACTTCAGCGACCGGGAATACTACTGGGTGCGCCGCGAACACAATGACTGGCAGGGACACCTTTATTACGGGCAGGATTACCACGCGGTCCGCAAGGGAGACCTCAAGCTTTTGCACAACGATGCGTTCAGTGCTCCCGAGCTGTACAGTGTAGCTGTCGATCCACAAGAAGAAAATGACCTGGCGGCAAGCAATCGGGCGAAAGTGAAGGACCTTGCGCGCATCATGCAGCGCCAGGTCCAGAAGGCCGGTGGAATACCCTGGCAGAAGCGCCAGCAGGGATTTTAACCAAGTGCCCCCTCATTATGGACGGATAAAATGGTGCCTGGCTCTTAACAAAACTCGAAATCCGTGATAGATTGCTTGCCGGCGCACCCCAAAACAAGGATACATCTCATGCGGAACCACACATTCGGATTTTTATGCGAAAGACCTGCGCGGAAAAACATCAGGAGGGGTGTACTACCACTCCTGGCCATGGGCGCTGCGGTTTTTCTGACTGCGGGTTGCCGGACTCTGACCGAGGAAAAGACGGCGCAACCCAGCGTGCAGGAGCAACAGGAACGGCTGAAGGAGCGAAAAGCCATCGCCGAGCGAGCCGAAGCCGCCGTCGAGCACGTCGGATTCTCGGTCGGGCGCGAACATGCCAACGTCCTGCGCAACAAGCATTGGCAGCAGTGGCTCAAATACCTCAAAGACGAAGGCAAGAAACCCGGTTGGCCGGCGGAAACCAAAGCCCTCGCCGACATCAGAAAAAATGCCGAGATGATCGAAGCCGCCGAGACCTGGCCCGATCCCGGCACCTTCCGGATTCCCCAGGCCGAAAAAGCACCGGTCATCGACGGCAAACTTGACGAGGGAGAATGGGAGAACGCCTACGTTCATCGTGAAATCTATCCGTTCAACTCCACGGAGCCGGGAGGCCCGGAGACCACGTGGAGGATCATGTGGGACGAGCAAAACCTGTACTTCGCCTTTGAATGCGCCGACTCCGATGTCGTCTCGCCCGAGCGCGAGCGCGACGGCCACGTGTACCAGGACGACTGCGTGGAGATGTTCATCCTGCCGAACCCCCGCTTCCGCACATACTGGGAGCTGGTGATCGGTCCGGACGGCAGTATCTTCGACGCCATCCAATGCAAGCAGTTGGACAAACTCGGGCCGGCCGCCGATGTCGAGGCGGACATGCGCGGACTGAAAACCGCGCAGAGTGTCGACGGCACTCTCAACCAGTCCGACGACGAGGACCAAGGCTACATCGTGGAAGTCGTCGTGCCCTTCAGCGACCTGCCCGGCTACACGCGGCAGCCCCCGAAACCCGGCGACACCCTGCAGTTCATGCTAGTCCGACTGGATAAAACCAACGACGAATTCAAAACCTACGCCTTCCGCCCTCTCCAATTCTGGGGACACAACATCTGGAATCACGCCACCATGAAATTGGTGGAACGATAGCGGAAACCGCACCCGATACTGGTAGAGGCCGGCCCCCCCGACGGCCGGAGGAAAACTGGGCGCGGAGGCCGCGCCCGATACTGGTAGAGGCCGGCGCCCCCGACGGCCGGAGGGGGGCTGGGCGCGGAGGCCGCGCCCGGCACTTAATTTGACATCACTGAAGAAAATATGAGCATTGGCAATCAGCAACAACGAACGGTGCCGGAGATTCGCCCCTTCCAGGACCGTCTCGGCAAGGCAGTCTGCGGCGGCGGATTTCGAATGGACGGCTATTGGGTGTGGGGATCATCCGCGGCGAGGGACGAGGACGGACGCTACCACATGTTCGCCTCGCGCTGGCCCAAGAGCTATCCGTTTTTCCAGGGCTACACCGCCGCATCGGAGATCGTTCGAGCCACCGCCGACACCCCCGCCGGGCCCTTCACGTTCGAGGAAGTCGTTCTGGGACCGCGCGACAAGCGCTTCTGGGACGGTCGAATGGCCCACAATCCCTGCCTGTACCGCGGACCCGACGGTTGGTATCTGTTCTACTGCGGCGTGACCTATGAGGATGGCGGCTCACCGGAGGAGATGTGGAAGCTGAACCGGGAATCGGGCAGAAACGGGCGCATGCCGCCGTGGATGATGGACATGCGCAGCGGCGCGGCCTTCGCCGAAACCCTTGCGGGTCCCTGGCGGCGCCCGGACGCCCCCCTGGACCTGTCGGCGCTGTCCCGCGAGCCCCACAACCGGACAGTCAACCTGACTGCCGTCCAATCGCCGGACGGACAGTGCAGAATCTATTTTCGCCTGACCGGAACGGGCCTGGTCACCGCGAAGGCGACGCATCCGGCGGGTCCCTATCCCGCTGCGGACATGCGGGTTGTCGCAGACCACGCCGTGCAGTCCTACACCGAAGACCCCTGCGCCTTCGTGGTCGACGGACACTATGAAATCCTGACCAAGGATTCCAGCGGCGATTTCACGGGCGAACCATTCGCACTACTGCACTCGGTTTCGGTCGACGGCGCGAGCTGGACTGCAGCACCGCAGCCCAAAGCCTGCTCGCGCAAGGTGCTCTGGGACGACGACATCGTCCGCGAGCAGGGCAACATGGAGCGTCCCTTCGTGCTGGTTGAGGACGGGAACCCCGTCTGTCTCTATGCCGCCACCTCGGACGGTGTCCATTCGACCGAGCACCCCGCCCACTACAATGCCGAAAACACGTGGAACCTGGCCATTCCCCTGAAGCAAGAGTCCACACCATGACACTCGGCGATTTCGCCCCCCTGACCCCAGACGCCATACTTGATGCGGTGGAAACGGCGGCCGGTCTGGATTTGGCCGGCTACGCCCATCCGTTGAACAGCTATATCAATCGGGTGTATGAGCTGATGCAGGCGGACGGCACTCGCTTCATCGCCAAATTCTACCGCCCCGGACGCTGGTCCCGCGCGGCGGTGGAGGAGGAGCATCGCTTCGTCATCGCCTGCGCCGAGGCGGATATACCCGCCGTTGCGCCGACGACGCTGGCGGACGGCCAAACGGTCGGCGAAACCGACACGGGCATCTTTTTCGCGGTCTTCCCAAAACGGCGCGGCCGGGAGTGGGAGGCCATCGACGACGAGGCATGGCAACGGCTCGGCTCGCTGGTGGGACGAATTCACGCAGTGGGCGCCGAGGAGGATGCCCGCCACCGTCCCGTCCTCCATCCGGCTCACTCCGCCGAGGAATGCCTGAACGAACTGCTGGAAGGCGGCATCGTCACGGACAAGCACCGGGACGAATTCGCGGACTTCGCAGAGCAGGCCCGCCAAAAGCTCGCCCGCGCTTTCGAGGGAACGGCCCCCGAAGACTACATCCGGCTGCACGGCGACTGCCATCAGGGCAACATCCTGCACCGCCCAGGCGAGGGGCTGGTGGTGATCGACTTCGACGACATGGCGAAGGGACCGGCGGTCCAGGACCTGTGGATGCTGCTGCCCGACACCGTGGAGCACTGCCGCCGGGAAATCAACCTAATCCTGGAAGGCTACGAGATGTTCCGCGAGTTCGACGATGCCGAACTCCGCCTCGTGGAGGCACTCCGCCTCATGCGCATGCTGTACTTTCTGGCCTGGGTGGGGCGCCAGCGGAACGATTCGGGGTTTGACCGTCACTTCCCCGACTGGGGCGGGGATGCGTTCTGGCGACGGGAACTGGCGGAATTGGGCCGCCAACTGGCCGCTGTCGGTTCCGCAGGTAATCCCTAACTGCCCTGAGGCCCCTCCTCAGGTGCAGCGACACCTCCGGGGGTGAGGCAAAATATTGAAGGTTGAATATTGAATGCAAAACGCGTGCGCCGCATGGAGTGACAAAAAATCAACATTCGTTATTCAATATTCTCTTCTTGAAGTTTGTTGGAGCTTTTAGGTTTTGGCCGGTTCCGAATCCCAACGGGATTCCGTCCAATAGCCCAGGGTTGCGGGCGCAGCCCGCTACCCTGGGACCACGCCCACCCGCATTTCAACCCCAACCGGGGTTGCGTCATGCCCTACGCACGGGACGGACGGAACCCCGTTGGGGTACAATTTCAATTGTGCATCCAATACCCAGGGTAGCCGCCGGGGCGGCAACCCTGGGCTATAGGACAAAACCCCTTCGGGGTATCGGAGCCTTCGGGGATGAGACAAATAACCCGGAGGGGCAGCGTTCAGGTGTCAGGCAATCCTGAACACTGAAACCTGAGGCGGGATTCGCGTACTGTTGGGGCACATGTGTGCAGTGGACCATTCACGTTTCACGTCTTCACGCAATCACGGCTCTCTTGTGCTGGTAGAACAAGAAA
>CAZSBQ010000234.1:0-5920 GCA_964604795.1 uncultured Victivallales bacterium
CCTGGTCCGCCAGAAGGCGGTAGTCCCGCGTATGCGAGAACATCGGGTTGCCGAGTTGCTGTCCGGGTGCTTGCGGGATCAGTTGCTGCAGGGAACCGTCGGCGACGCGCACGACGTACAACCCCCATACCGGGATCTCGCCACCATCCTGCACCGCGACCTTGGCCACTGCATCGAAGGCCAGGTAGTCTCCACGGAAATTGAAGGTCAGCACGTCCGCGTATGCCAGCCGCAGTGCCGGCCCGTCGGGCGCGGGGATTAACAGCGGAATTTCGGTGACCTCTCCGCTTTCGGTATCGATGAGGAACAGCGTGTCCGAGTAGTCAGAGGTGGTGTAGGCTATGGTCCGCAAGTTCTTCGACAAGGCAATGGTCCGGACCAGCCCGCCTGTGGTCCACTGCTCGGGGGAAACCCCGTCCGTCCACCAGATATCGTTGTACGCATCCACATATAGCCCCCACCGCCCGTCTCCGGAGATCGCGGGCCGGGTCTCCGCTACGTCAGTCGCCACGGTGCTGAGCGTCCCGTCCGCCTCCATCAGAACCAAATTGTAGTAGTACTGCCACGTCCAGTCGTCCCAAACCGCCTGCAGGAAGACAACCTCGTTCTCGCCCTCGCCAGTCGGCGCCTGGGTCGGCGGGGGCGTGGCGTCACCTTCCAGGATTTCGACCTCGTCGAATGCCTGCTTGACCGCTGCGACCTCAGCACTGTCCGCGCCATACAAGTCCGTGGCGGCTGAAACCGCGGCCCGCCGCAGATCGATGAACTGGGACCGCTGGGTCAGGTAGTGAACCAAGGTTCGGTAGAAGATGGTCTCCCCTTTTTGCCGGCCGATGCCGCCCTGCCCGGCCGCAGTCAGCAGGTAGCCCATGCGGTTGAGTATGCCGACGTTCACGTGTACCCCGCCGTTGTCCTCCGTCGTCGGCATATGACGGTATTCGGACATGCGCGCGGGCAGCTGATCGAGCACATCCGGGTTTGCTGGATTTGCCATGTCCCGCAACGCGATCTTGCCTGCGGCCACGACGGCATCTTCGGCAATCAGCCAGTCCTCACGGTCCACCATCGAGCCCAGGTAGTCGGCGTAGAACTCATTCATGGCTCCGGACTGGTTTTCATAAATGAGTCCGGCGGTGTGGCTGACGACACCGTGTGTGAATTCGTGCCCGATCACGTCCAGTGCGGCCGTCAGATTCCGGAAGCTCTGGCCGCTGCCGTCGCCGAAGAAGAATCCCTGGTAGTCGGAAGCCCAGAAGGCGTTGTCCATGTTCTGCCCGACGTGGATTACTCCGAGCACATTCATGCCCTTGTTGTCGAGGGACTGGCGACCGTGTGTGTTCCGATAGTAGTCAGTGACCGTTGCCAGCCCGTGGGCAAGCGAGACGGCGGCGGCATCCCAAGTGTCAATGCTTGTCGAAGTCACCTGTTGGACTTGCATGGTCCCCGTCAGGTCCTGATTCATCGCGTCCAGCACGAACACGGCGCCCTTGGTCTTCTTGAAATCAGGAGGTTCAGAGGACTCCTGGTACATCGGCAGCGAAGCGTTGACGCAATAGTAGGCACCCCCTTCCTCCCAGACGCCGAACTCCCGGCTGATGCCGAGCACGTCTTCGTCCGTCCCCACGGCTGCGGCTGTCGTTGCGGCGTTGTAGCGGTGAACGACGCTTCCGTCGACAGCGTCCAGGAACACCTGCCAATGCCGGTCGACAGCTTCTCTGAGCGTCACCCGATAACACAGCACCGGTGCGCGGCCTCGGTCCCAGTACACCATCCGGCGGACTTGGACGGTAGAACGCCCCGGCGGGGTGGACACGCCGACTGCGGATTCCGCATGGCGGAGCGCCTCATCTTCGGTTATCTCAAAAGCAGGCATCGGCATCTTCACCGGTGTGGACGTGTAGAGTCCCGAAACCTCCAGCGGCATGCCATCGGGACCAAAGTGGACATTCACCTGCGCACCCCAGACGGGCACGCCGGCATACACCTGCTGCAGTTGCACATGCACCATCCCCAAGGCATCCGTTGCGGACCTCGCAACCACAAATTCCTCGCGCGGCGAGCGGATCCGCATCACCCGGCCGAGCCGTTCGGCAACCGCGAGCGCCTTCCCCTCGGCGTCGCCTTCGGCATCTGCGCGCGTGAAGTCCTCGGCACCGTCCACGAGGGGCGCCAGATCGCCGCGCAGGTACCGCAGCACCCCCGTCACACTGTCGACATGCAACTTGACATCCCCCCCAAGCAGAGCCTGCAACTCGTCGATCATCTCCTGATGAGGGGGCGTGATACCGCGCGTTCCGCAGTTATGCGCCCCCCCGCGCAAATATCCGACATCCCCTTGGTCAAGACGGGTTCTCAAGCGCCGAACACCGGCACGGATCTCCGCGGCGAGCCGGTCATGTTCCTCTCGGCTCAGATGCGGGCGGGCGGAACGGCTTCTGGTAATTGCCTGTGCCGGATCGAGCAATTTGCGCAGGTCTGGGGACGTTTGATGATGAGCAAGAGACGGCCGAGGAAAGCCAGTCGGATCCCGGGAGGTGAAAGATATATGGTTTTCGGTGAAACGCCCCCCTGCCCACCACAGCAAACCGCCGACAGACAACGATACAAAGAGAAGCCCCAGCCCTCCTGACAAGCGCGCACTCATAGCCGTCCTCCAGACGATGAGCCAAAATACCGGGCACGTTCACTGCCGCGGCGAAGAAACGCCATAAGGATAGGAATTCGCCTACCCCAAACTTTAAAGTATCATAACCTGACGAGAATGCAAGTCGACGTGATGATTAAGGAGAATACACAATGAAATCATACGACCACCACGACGTTCTGGATGACGAACTGAAGAGGGAGAAGGCATGTGGGGGCACACCGACTCCCTCTCAAAGTGATGTTACATGTTGTCAGTCAATGGTATTCATGGATACGTCCCCAACCATCACTGAGCGCTGGATGACCGGGCGGGCGCCAGCAGGAATGCCGGCGCTGCGAGGTCAGCAACTGCCCTTTTCGGTGCGGTTGATGATAAGGTCTTGCCATTCCCGGTTCAGGGTGGCGAAGCGGGCGGACCATCCGGAAATGCGCACGGAGAGGTTTGGGTAGTTTTCGGGATTTTCCTGGGCACATCGCAGCAAATCGGTATCCACGATGTCGAGCTGCATGAAAATCCCGCCCAGGTTGACAAAGCTGCGCATGAGTCCGGTCAATGCCTGGATGCCGGTTTCGCCGCGCACGGCGGACGGCGAGATTTTCAGTTCGAGCGCGGTGCCGCAGGGCAGACGGCTAAAGTCCACGGCGCAATGCGAGCGAATGACCGCGGTAGGCCCCCGAGTGTCGGTGCCGGGCGACGGAGAGAAGTTGGCGGCCAGGTACGCGCCTTTGCGCTGTCCGGACGCCGCCGCAGTACGGTGGGGGAGGAACGCGGTCGGGCTGATTCCGGCCGGACGCAGCACGCCGTGGCGTTCACGGGTGGCGCCGACGATGTCGGTGAAGTCGTTGTAGACGCGGCGCAGCATGGCGTCGGCCTCGGTACTGTCGTTGCCGTAGAAGTCGAATTCTGTCTGGATCCGTCGGCGCAAGGGTTCCTGGTCGGCCCAGTCGGAGGCTAGAATGGCGACGAATTCTGGCAATGAGTATTCCCGGTTCTCGAAAACCAGGCGCTTGATCACCAGCAGGCACTTGGCCACGTCCGGAAGTCCGCCGGCGTGCGGAGATCGCACGGTATAGGCAGGACCGCCCTGCATGTAGCTGCGCCCGCGATCGGGAAGTCGCTGATGTGCAGTTCCTCAACCACGTCCAGGACCAGTTCGGTCACCTCGTTGGCGACGGGACGCCCTTGTTCGTCCATGCCCGCGAGCACGATGTTCTGGTAGAATTGGGCGTCGCCGCTGTTGGCGTTGTCGCTCAGCCTGTGCCCGATGTTGTTGTTCCATTCGCAGCCTTTGATCCAGAAATGCGCCAGCAGTTCGCGGGCTTCGTCCAGCGTGATGCGGTTATCCGCCAAGTCGCGTTGCAGAAACGGACCAAGCATCTTGTCGATGCGCCCGTTCCCGCTCCAGTTGCCGCAGAGCCGCTGGAAATCCCAGAGCATCCAGAGCGCCTGCACCGCTTCGCTGAAGGTTGTCGGCGGTTCTTCCGGAACCCGGCGCAGGCTGTCAAGCACATGTTGGTCGTGTTCGCGTTCGGGCCCGTCCGGGGTGGTGTCGATCCGTTCCTGCAAGGCGGACACGTAGCGGTCGTGCCAGACCCCGGCGGCGTAGCAGACCCGCATATCCCGCACCGTTCGCAGCGGTCGCGCAGCAGTACATGTTTGCCGTCCTGCATGACATGGGCGTGTTGCGGACAGTGATCGAAGCACCAGCCGCAGCCAACACACTTGTCGGCAATGAAAGATATCTCTTTCTCCCGCTTCTGCGATTCCGGATTATGGCACCACGAGCACTCGAGCGGGCAGCCCTTGAGAAACACGGTGGTCCAAATGCCCGGACCGTCGTGAACAGCGAACTTCATGATGTCAAAGATGATGCCATGTAGTCGTTGCATGGTTCAATATAAAAGGTTAACCAGAACTCGTGATTATGCGCAAATTGAACGCCATGATTTGGCGCAGTTTTCGGGGTGGAAAATGGTGAGCCGGCGTGTAGTTTATTGATCCGCAAAGACTACAAACCCACACGCAGAACACACCGACATGACTATACAGCCCGTTCTCACAGGTGGCAAGGGGACCACCACCGATTTGTCTCTTGTCGCATCCTACTCCACGGACAGCCTGCTGGTGTTCATGGACTCCGCGCTTCTGGAGCGAGAGGGCATGTGGGCTCACTCCTACGAACTAGACATGTTGCCGATTCCCTCGCTCAAACGCGGGGTCGCCTGCTACGCATTGGATTTGTCTGGTTCATGGGATGGAGTATGCAGCGCCTGGGAAAGATTTCCGTGTACGGCTGCTCGAAACCGAGGGAGCGCTCGGCGGAATCTGGACCGTCGGCTGCCTGCCACATATCATCGAACTGGACAAGGACGGCCTGCTACGCGAGTTGATCGAACGCCTGAAGCGTGAAGGTGCCGGCCCCGGCAGGGGGGAGGAGGCACGGGAGCATATAGTGACCGATGACGCACCGCAACTGTGCGATTTCGCTGTGGAAACCTTCAAGGTCGTGCTCGACAAAATGGCCGCCGAAGCCGGCGTCTCGGTCCGGCTCTACACACGGGTCTGTGCGGTGTACCGCGACGCGAACAACCGCGTCGAAACCGTCGTAACCGAGTCGAAAAGCGGGCGCGAAGCATGGCGAGCCAAGGTGTTTATCGACTGCACGGGTGACGGCGATCTGGCGGCTCTGGCCGGGTGCGGCTATGAGATCGGACAACCGCACACAGGACTCTGTCAGCCGATGAGCATGATGGCGTTGTTGGCCGGTGCGGGACGAGCAGACGAGCCACCGTTCAACATTCACAAATGGGGGAAGAACAAGGACTGGATTCTCGCCGAGATGCGGCGAGGAAAACACGAACCATCCTATGGCCGACCATCCATGTTTCTGGTGCGCGACGGCTACATCATCATGATGGCAAATCACGAATATGGCTACCGTCGTCCGGATGCGCAAATACTGATGCGGTTTTCAGGCCAACGGCCCGGTCCATTGTTAGCCCAGGGTCCGCGACCCTGGGTTTGCAATCGCAAAACTAACGGCGGGCTGAAAGCCCGCTCCAATGTCTTGCGCCGCAGGTGTTTCCATTGGTGCGGGCTTTCAGCCCGAGAGCAGCCATGCACATAATTTCATCCAAGACTATGTCGTTCAACTTGCGCGTCCCTTGAGGCTGTCGTGACATCAGGCTTCGTGAAGAAAAATGACAAGACTGATCCATGCGAACTGCGCAGGGCCATTCGCCTGATGCGTGCGTTCAAGGAGAATACACAATG
>CAZSBQ010000235.1:0-5912 GCA_964604795.1 uncultured Victivallales bacterium
CAACACCGCGCCGTCGACGCAGACCGTGACGCTCGAAATCACCCCGGTCAACGACGCACCCATACTGACTCCTAACCAGGAAGGCTATGCTCTCTCTGACATCAATGCCCGTATTTCCAATGAGAAAAACGAAGGTGTCGTGTTGACTGATTTGGAGGAAGATACAATTTCAGACATCGATGCGGGTGCGCTGGCAGGTATAGCTGTCCACAGCCAGCATTCCGGGCTGGGAACATGGCAGTACCGCTTGCCGTCCGGGAACGTGCGCGGTGCAACCCGAGGCGACGGTGCCGAGGGCGACTGGACCGCGTTTGGCCAGGTCGACATTGAAGAGTCACTTCTGCTGCCGATTGATGCGCGGGTGCGTTTTGTCCCCGGCGGCAAGGACGAATTTGTGGCGTCCTTCGGGTTCTGTGCCTGGGATCAAACCAGTGGTGCGGTGGCGGACACGGCGAATGTGACGGAAAGAGGGGGCGCGACGGCATTCAGCGTGACGGATTCACTGACGCTGCAGTATGTTGAGCCCGGCGTGTTTTCCGTTCAATTCACGTCTGCAGGCAATGGTGTGATCAGCGGTGAAACGGAGCAGGATGTAGTGTATGCCGGCAGAACGGCACCGGTTTCCGTTCTGGCGGACGAGGGATACCGTTTCAGTCGCTGGCGCGTGATCGGCGATGGGGAGGTTGATATTCCCGATTATGAAGAAGAGGAATTGTCTGTCACGGTCTACGGCGATGCGGTGGTCGAAGCCGAATTTGTCGAGACACCCGATACAACAGCCTTGGTCGGAGTCGAATCACCGACCGGCGGCAGCATCAACGGAATGACCAGCGGCCACTATCGCGTGGATGTTCCCCACGGCTTGTCCGCCAATGCGGATGAGACGCATCGCTTCGAACGCTGGGAGGTGGAAGGATTCGCGCAGTTGAATGATCCGCATGCTGCGGAGACAACAATCGTCGTTACCGGCCCGGCAACGCTCCGAGCGGTATTCCTGCCCGTGCCTGAGGATGCGCCGCTGGTTGAGCTGACAGTGTCCGCCGGGACGGGGGGCGCAATCGTTGAGCCGTCCCTTTCCGCGAGAGTCGGCGGCGCGGTAGCGGTGGAGGCTGTTCCAGGTGACGACTACAGTTTTGCGGTCTGGCGTGTGGTCGACGGTTCGGCTTCCATCGCGGACTCCGCATCCGCCAAGACCGAAGTCACGCTTGCCGGGGATGCTGAAATCAAGGCTTGCTTCAGCGAGAAAACCGCACGGCGGAATGTTGTTCTGCTTAATTCGACTGCAGGCGGATCGGTAAATCCGGGCAGCGGGACTTATTATCTCACCGACAGCGATGTTCTGACGCTGCGTGCAACGCCGGATGTCGGATTCGTCTTCACGGGCTGGACAATTTCCGGGGTCGGTCGGTTGAGTGCTCCGGAATCGCCGGTCACTCGACTCACTTCGCGGGGGGACACCGAGGTGACGGCCCGTTTTGCAGAGCAGCCGTCGAGTGTCGCGTTTACGATTCAGTCTGAAACAGGCGGCAGCACCAATCCGGGCAGCGGGACGTACCAAGTGGAGGAAGGAACGCGCCAACAATTGACAGCGCTGCCGAAAGAGGGATATGTGTTTGATGGCTGGGCCGTCAATGGCACAGCGGAGGTTGCCGATTCGGAGGCTCGGGAGACCTCCGCCGTCATTGCCGGCGACGCCACCATCGTGGCGCAGTTCGCGGAAGCGCAAACCACTGTGAACCTGAGCATGACCGTCAAAGGGGTCGATGCGGACAACGGCAATCCGCAGGCCGCTGTCGGCGGCAGCATCAATCCCGGCAGCGGAACCTATGATGTGCAGTCTGGCGAGGAGCGCAGCATAGAAGCCATTCCCGAAGACGGGTATGAGTTTGTCACCTGGAGTATCGAAGGGAGGGGGGAGATTGCGAATGTTGAAGCGGCGCAAAGCAGCGTTGTGCTGAGTGGAGACGCCACTGTGACAGCCTGGTTCCGGGCTGAACCGCAGGCGGTGGACTTGCTGCTGACAGCGGAGGGCGGCGGCACAGTCAATCCCGGTTGCGGGATCCATGCTGTCCGGAGTGGACACCCTGTCGAAATCAGTGCCACTGCCGACGCGGGCTGGCATTTTTCGCACTGGACGGGCGATAACCAGGCGGTGCTGGCTTCGTCGCGAGAATCCTCGACTCGCGTCACTGTGCACGGAGATGCCGAGGTTGCCGCGCACTTCGAGGCCGACCGGCAATCTGTTGCGATGACCGTTTCCGAAGGTGCCGGCGGAGACACGAATCCCGGGGCCGGGACCTATCCGGTTGAACAAGGCACGCCCATTTCCATCGAGGCGAACCCGCTCACGGGCTACCATTTCAGCCGTTGGACTGCGACAGGGCCGTGCGAAGTGGACAACCTGACAGCGCGGAGAACGACCGTTCGCCCGGATGGTGACAGCACGATTCAACCTGTGTTCGAGCCGGATACCGGCCATGCAGAAATGGACATCGTCGCCATGCGTTACGGAGACTACCAGCCGTCGCGCAGCGTTCGCAACGATCAGCCTCCGTCATCGGCGGGCGGCACCACAAATCCTGGACAGGCCCAGTACAATGTGAACCTTGGCAGCCGACAGATGATCGAGGCCGTACCTGATCCTGGCTTCTATTTTGTCGAGTGGATATACGATTCCGAAGAAGCCACTCTATCAGAACCTTATGCCAGAGAGACGCCGGTTGTAGTTCACAAGCCCACACAGATTCTGGCGCTGTTCGCTGCGCGGACCGGTCTGACCAATCTGACCGTCGAGGTGATCGGCAATGGTATCACAAGTCGGGGAACCGGTGCCGAAATGGTCACGACAGGCGAGCCGCTTGCCATCGAGGCGGTCCCCGAAAATGATGCCTATTTCGATCATTGGGAAGTGGTTTCCGGCGACGCGGAACTGCTGTCGGCAAAACGGCGCAGCACACGCATCGTACCAAACAGCCAGGATGTCACGCTCCGGGCCGTGTTCGACGAGCGGCCCGCCCGGACCCACGAGCTTGAAACCGTTGTCACGCCGGATGGACGCGGTTCACTATCGACCGGTGTCGGCACGCGCACGGTGCATGCCGGGGTACCCCGTGAGATTACTGCTGCACCGGCTGCCGGGTATCGCTTTGTCGAATGGCAAACCCAAGGCGGTGCCGCCGTCGAAGAGACCAACGCCAGGGTAAGCCGGGTCAGTGTGTCGGGAAGCGACGGCGTGCTGACCGCCGTATTCGCGGCGGAAGGCACGTTGGATGCGCTCAACGACATTGTGGCTGACGGCATAGTCGAGGCAACGGAAACGGCCGAGTTCGAGACTTGCCTTGAAACTGTCAGCGAAGACGAGCCAAAGGTTGTTCGCGACTTGATGGATGCGTACGAGCAGGAGCTGGGCAAAGCCCGGAACGTGTTGGACGAGTCGGTCGTGCGCTCCATCATTGAAGCGGTGAACGCCGGCCTGCTTACGGCTACTGCCACTGTCCACTCCGGCTGGAATCTGCTGAGTACGCCGTATGCCGAATGTATCCCCGAAGACATTTTTGGCGACAGCTTGGGCAGCGAGATTTTCTGGTACGATGCCGGAAGCTATAAACTCCACGAGAAGACCGAGGAACTGGTGCCGGGATACGACTACTGGTTCTACCTGGAATTGCCGGCAGCCGCAGACGCTGACCAGGTGGTCCTGGCTGGAACGGACGTGCCGGACAACGCGAAGAATCTTCCGATCAAGAGCGGCTGGAACCTGCTCGGTCCGTTTGACGTGCCGGCCGACGAACGAAAAGTGGCGGACATGAAGTACGTGGACGGTCATCCCTTCCGATGGAATGCGGAGACCGCACGCTATGAATCGGCCAATGAGCCTGGTGCGGTCCTCGAACTGGGACGCGGATATTGGGGATACATTGTTGACGCCGACCGAGTCACGGACATGTCACTGGAGGGAGACAAGCCTTTCACGCTCGACTTTGAGCAAAAAACCCTGCGGGTTGATCTGGCGGCCACCACCAAGGGCGATTTCACTCATGTCAAAGTGGCTTTGTTCAACAGTACAACCGGCATGCGTGTGCTTGAGCCCCTTGTTGCGGATGTCGGCGAGGAAGGGAACCGCCGTTTTATTCGCGTGAGACTGTCCTCGTTGCGCGTTGGGCATGAATATTTTGTCGAGCTGGCTCCGGTCCGCGACGGCGTGCAGGGGGAAATCCGGCGCACCAGCTTCTTCGCCAGCGATAAAAACAGTGACGGGACGGAACAGGTGGCCGAATTCCAAAACGACAAAATCAGCGTCGCCACTGTCCAGTGGACGGAAAGCTCCTGTGACATTACAATCCCCGGAGCATCGGGCGCGTACGTGGAGATCGCCGTGGTCCGCAAAGTTGCGGACGGCCCGTATGAGCCTTGCCCGGATTTGGGCGAGATTCGCGGCATGTCAAACGACACCGTTTCCGTTGTTTTACCCGAGAAGAAAGACACCGAATATGTGGTCGCGGTGCGTTTTGTCGCATCCGCCGAGGATTCTGCCGCCCCGTGTTCGGGTTGGCAATCGTTCCGGGGAATATGGGACAGACAGATAAACGTCTGGACATCGGTTGCTAACAACGCCCCCTGATGTTGAGAAATCGCATGCCTATGTCCAACCTAGGCAAAAACAAGGAAAACGGCATGAGAAAAATTGCATATCCGCTGATCGGCATGTTAATAGTCGCGTCATGCGACAGTACGGTTTCTGCGCAGGAAGAGAGGCCGTCAGGAGACGGCTGGCGTGCAAGTCTGGGGATCAGCTACCGCAGTTTTGGCGACATGGACTTGAAGCCGTTTGAGTTTACTCCCGGACAGGATCGATTCATCAACGGTTCCGTCACCGAGATGGGGGCGGGGATGTACCGATACGGGGTTGTTGATTCGGTGCGTCAAGTCGACAATATTAATCGCGATCTTGTCGAGTATCAAACGGCAAGCATGACCAAATACGAGACGGGCATAAAAGAAGCACCGGGAATGATTCTCGAATTTTCCCGAGAAATGCGCCGGACGGAAACCGTTTCATGGCATTTAAACTTGTCGCTGGCCACTGCCTTCGTCGACGATGTGTCGACTATCGGTGCGCAGACATCAGCATTCCGGTTTGATATTGCTCCCCAGAAGTGGCCGGAGGCGCAGGGGCAGCCCGGCGGAGGCCCCGATCCTGCGGTGACCACCCAAACGTTCTTCAATACATACAACAAAGCGGTTCTCCCCACACCGATGTCCGAGGTGAACGCGCGCGTGTCCTATGAGTTTGACTGCAGCATGTATACGCTCGGTGCCGGGATTTCCGCAGAGAAGGATATCGGAGACTTTCGCTGTAATTTGGGAACTGGCCCGACGCTGTCATTTGTGTCTTCGGATATCACTCGTCGCGCGCAGGCCAGTTGGGCGGACGATGGCACGACCTTCTACGATTCCGGCAACGAGTCCACGACCGATCATGCTGTCCAACCAGGCGTCTACGCGGAAGCCGGCATTGCCTGGCAAGTCAGCCAAACCCTGTCTCTTGCCTTCAGCGGCCGCTATGACTGGATTCCCGAGGACCTGGACACTGCCTTTGCCGACTTCGAACTCAGCGGATATACGGGTTCCTTCCTGCTTTCGTATTCATTTTGATCTTGGTTTGGTGACGTATATATTTCAGCGGGGTTTATCATAGAAAATTAACCGCCAGGATTTTTCTTGACCGACACACGCCACATTCCGGAGAAGGTCATCCGCATCCCGGCGGCTTTGCCGGTGGATATTGGCGCGTACCTGCCGGTCATTGACCATCCCCTCTTCCAGAAACTGCGAGGGCGCCGGCAACTGGGGGTGAATCATCTGGTATTTCCCGGCGCGGTTCACACCCGTTTCGAGCACACCATCGGCGT
>CAZSBQ010000236.1:0-5912 GCA_964604795.1 uncultured Victivallales bacterium
AGAAGACGGGGCGCACGCTGTGATGGTCGCAGAGTTCGCGGAAGCGCCATGCCAGCTCGGCATGCTCGCACTCGGGACCGAGCGGTTCGCCCAGGGTGATCCAGGAGCGCCCCCGCATGCCGTACATGATGAAGGCGGTGTGCGCGTCATTGAAAAGGAACTGCTTGTCGCCGAGCAAAGCCAACCAGGCGTGGGGACGCGGGGAACGGCGTACGATGGCCTCGACTTCCGCCTCGGTTTGGGGGGACGGCGGGAGCGGGGTCGCCGGCACGGCCTTGATGAGCTTGGTCAGCGCCAGGACGACTACCAGGGCAACCGCCCCGAGAGTGGCGCGCAGGAAGCGCGGCGCATCCGCGTCAAAGCCGAACTGCCACCACAGGTCGTCGGCATACTCGGTGTGCCGGTAGCAGAACAGCCCCAGCCAAATGGTGCCGAGAGTGACAATGACGACCGCAGCGATCCAACCGGACGTGAACCGAGCGTGCCAGAACGACGCTTTGCGGTAAAACTGCTTTCGGCAGGGCAGCAGAAACAGCAGTACCCCGGCAAGCAGCGCGGTCTCGAACCAGCTGCCGCCGCGAAGCAGCGACAGAACCAGTCCGACCGGCAGCAACCCGACCGCGCTCCAGTAGCCCGCGTCCAGGCGTTGCTGCAAGGCCCGGCCGAGAAACAGAAGCAGCACCCCGACAAGGCTGCCGAGGAAATGGGAAAGCTCAAGCGCGGGGAGCGACTCGAAACGCGCCAGGCCGCCGGCGTCCCCCGCCGCCGCGGGAAGAGCGCCGGACAAAAGCAGCACACCGCCAGCGAAAAACGTCGCCAGACCCAATGTCAAAGGCACAAAACCGGCGATCCACCGATCATACGCGGCAAAGTGAACAAACTCGAAGGGGCGAGTCCAGGACCAAAACTCTTGATCTCTTGGCATAGTTTGACCTCGAACGGCCTTACCGTTGCGGAAAATGGAGGTGGTACAGTTGCGGTAGCTCAGCTTGGTTCTCGGGCCAACTGCCCGGCCCATTTCCAGTACCCGGAGTGAGCCTGCGAACGACCGCGCGCCAGCGGGGCCCGCGAGCGCTCACAGGCGCGTAGGGTCCGCGACCCTGGGGTTAAAAGCAAGCAAGAAGTTGCGGGCTTTCAGCCCGAAGGCAATTCGGCACCGCCGAATCTTCCGCAAGATCAAGAGTCATGGACAGCACGGGGTTCAGCTTTTCTTCTGTTCCTGGCGCTTTTTGACGATTTCCTCGGCGATCGAGTAGGGCACGGCCTCGTACTGTCCGAAGTGCATGGTGAAGTTCGCGCGGCCCTGCGTCTGGTTGCGCAGCTCGTTGGCGAAGCCGAACATCTCGGACAGCGGAACCATGGCCTTGACCAGCTGGGCGTTGCCCTTGATTTCCATGCCCTCGATGCGTCCGCGCTTGCCGCAGAGCATGCCCGTCACGGTGCCGGCGAAGTCCTCCGGGGTGGTGACCTGCACGCTCATAACCGGCTCGAGCAGCTCGGGGTTGCCCTTCATGAAGGCCTTTTTGAAGCCCATCGATGCGCAGATGAAGAAGGCGCGCTCGGACGAGTCCACCTCGTGAAAGGAGCCGTCGACAAGGGTGGCCTTGACGTCGACGATGGGGTAGCCTGCCCAGACACCCTGGGCAAGGACGTCGATCATGCCCTTTTCCACCGCCGGGATGTATTCCTTGGGAATGGCGCCGCCGGTGATCTTGCTCTCGAACTCGAAGTTCTGGCCGGGCTCGAGCGGCTCGATCTCGAAGACGACGTGCGCGTACTGCCCGCGTCCGCCGGTCTGCTTGGAAAGCTTCTCGTTGACTTCCGCCCGCGTGGTGATGGTTTCGCGGTAGGCGACCTGGGGGGGGCTGCAGTCGACATTCAGCTTGAATTCGCGTTTGAGGCGGTCGACGATGATCGACAGGTGCAGTTCGCCCATGCCGGAAATGACCGTGTCGTCGGTTTCCGGATCGGTGGCCACGGTGAAGGTGGGATCCTCCTCGGCGAGCTTGGCCAGTGCGGAGGTCAGCTTGTCGCGGTCGTTTCGGCTTTCGGCCGTGACTGCCACGCTCAGCACGGGGGTGGGAAACTCGATGGCCTCCAGCAGGATCGGGTCTTCGGTGCTGCAGATGGTGTCGCCGGTGACGGTGTCGTTGAGTCCGACCACGGCGCCGATCTCTCCGGTGTAGAGTTCGTCGACCATCTCCTGCCGGTTGGCGTGCATGCGCAGAAGGCGCCCGACGCGCTGCTGCTTGCCGTTGGTCGAGTTGAGCACGTATGTGCCTGCCTGGAGGGTCCCGGAGTAGACCCGCACAAAGATCAGTTTGCCGACGTGCTTGTCGGTCATGACCTTGAAGGCGAGAGCGGCCAGGCGCCCCTCGTCCTTGGGCGTGCGCTCGATGGGGTTGCCCTCGAGGCAGCGACCGCTCACCGGCGGCAGATCGAGCGGGCTGGGAAGGTAGTCCACCACCGAGTCCAGCAGCCGCTGCACGCCCTTGTTCTTGAAGGCGCTGCCGCAAAGCACCGGACAAATGCTGTGCGAGTGACAGGCGGCGCGAATGGCCGAGCGCATCTCTTCCTCGGTGATTTCCTCGTCCTCGAAGAATTTCTCGAGCAGCTCCTCGTTGGTTTCACTGACTTTTTCGACCAGGTGCTGACGCCATTCCTTGGCATATCCGGCGAGGTCGTCGGGGATGGGTTCCTCCTTGAAAGTGGTTCCAAGGTCGCCCTCGTCATAGTAGACAGCGCAGTTCTTGACCAGGTCGATAATGCCGCGGAACTCGGCCCCTTCGCCGATCGGCAGAGTCAACGGCACGGAGTTGGCGCCGAGCTGCTTCTCGATGTCGCTGACCACGTCGAAGAAGGAGGCGCCGACGCGGTCCATCTTGTTGACGAAGCCGATGCGGGGAACGTCGTACTTTTCCGCCTGGCGCCAGACGGTTTCGGATTGGGGCTCGACGCCGCCGACCGCGCAGAACAGGCCGATGACGCCGTCGAGGACGCGCAGGCTGCGCTCGACCTCGACGGTGAAGTCGACGTGCCCGGGCGTGTCAATGATGTTGATCTGGTGGTCGCGCCAACTGCAGGTGGTGGCGGCGCTGGTGATCGTGATCCCGCGTTCCTGTTCCTGCTCCATCCAGTCCATGGTGGCTTGTCCGTCATGGACTTCGCCGAGTTTGTGCGAGCGTCCCGTGTAAAAGAGGATACGCTCGGTGCAGGTGGTCTTGCCGGCGTCGATGTGCGCCATGATGCCGATGTTTCGGACTCTTGCCAGTGGACATGCGCGGGGCATAGCATATTCTCCGTACGTTCGAGGTTCTTGGGTGATTGGGACAAAAAACGCGCGGAAGGGAACTCCGCGCTGCGCTGGTCCGTAGTATTTGACAGCCGGTACTATAATCCCTATATTTAGTGGCGACAAGTGGTTTCAAAAAACTTGACAAGGCTGTCCGAAACGAACAAGTTGGCGCAGATTGAACAACCAGTTGTGATTGCAAACAATGTATTGTGTTGAATAGAGCCATGTATTTTGGGGACCGCGTTGAATTCCGCATTTTGCCGCGTATGGTTTCAATATGCAGAATTCCTCATCATACATATCGAGAGACATTGAGCCTGTTCTGCGGGAAGGACTGAAACAGTTTCCGGCGGTGGCGCTGCTCGGGCCACGGCAGGCGGGCAAGTCAACGCTGGCGCGACAGGTGACGGCAAACTGCGGAGATGCTGTTCATCTGGATTTGGAATATCCGCCGGATCGGGACAAGTTGACCGATCCGGCGCTGTACTTTCCCACAACCACGGGCAGCTCCTGAATGCCAGCCGACTGGGAGAAAGTCTGGGGTTGAGTCACACGACGGTGCGGTCTTACGCGGACGTTCTGCAGCGCACATTCATGATTCGGGAGCTGCCGCCGTTTCTGCCGAACCTGAAGAAACGTCTTGTCAAGAGTCCCAAGACGTTTCTGCGCGACACGGGGATTCTGCAAGCGTTGCTCGGACTCGACTCGTACGACGAGTTGATGGGGCACCCGGTGTTCGGCGCCTCCTGGGAGGGGTTGTGCATCGAGAACATTTGTGCCGCGCTGCCCCATTGGCGCCCCGATTTCTACCGCACTTCCGACGGTGCTGAAATCGATCTGGTCATGGAAAAAGGAGGTCATCGCCAGGCCTTCGAGTGCAAGGCCTCGTTGTCGCCAAAGACCACGCGGGCTTTCCGAAATGCCGTCGATGATGTGGGGGCCGAATGCACTTGGATTGTCTACCCCGGCACGGAAACCTATCCCGTTGCCCCTGACACGCAGGTCATTGGATTGCCCGCCCTGCTCGACAAGCTGCGAAATACGCGATAGCTGCGGGGTACGCAGTTGCAGGGCGAAACCACGATCATTCTGTGAGGGAGTCAGAAAAACTTTTCGCCCGGGAACATTATCCGCTTATAACCGACAAAGATTATCAGTTCACTTGACATAATAATTTTCGGCACGACGG
This sequence comes from uncultured Victivallales bacterium, assembly GCA_964604795.1. Taxonomy (GTDB): domain Bacteria; phylum Verrucomicrobiota; class Lentisphaeria; order Oligosphaerales; family CAZSBQ01; genus CAZSBQ01. The sequence goes on from CAZSBQ010000236.1 coordinate 4,485, forward strand.
TAGGAGATGATGACTATTGACCGAACCAACCAAAGCAAGTCCGGCGGCGCCGTTCGCCGTCGTTTCGGCGTTTGCAGCGCGTCGTTCGGAGCGCTGGTTCTGGGCGTGTTTCTTGGGTTTGCGCCGATTTGCGGGTCCGTTTTTGCGGACTCCGCGGCGTCGATCACGAGTTTGAAGGACGCGAAGGCTCGCGCGCTGCTTCGCAATCCCGGTGTCAAGGCTGCGTTTGAGAGCTGGCGTGCGGCTGCGGCTCGAGGTCCGCAGGCGCGAGCGCTGCCTGATCCGATGCTGACGTACAGCTACTACATCGAGGAGGTGGAGACCCGTGTCGGCCCGCAGGAGCAGGCATTGGGAATCCGGCAGACGATCCCATGGTTCGGCAAGCGTGCCTTGCGCGGGGAGGCGGCGGACGCCGGCGCGCTCGCCGCCCGCCGGCGCTACGAGCAAGCCAAGCTGGACCTTGTGTACGACGTGAAAACGGCCTACTACGATCTTTACTATCTGCACAAGGCTATTGACGTGACGCGGCGCAACATGGAATTGCTCGAGTCGCTGGAGAACGTTGCCCAATCCCGCTACAAGACGGGGGGCGCCATGCTGCCATTGGTGCAGCTGCAGACTGAATTGGGCAGACTGGAGGATCGGGTGAAGGAATTGGAGGCGCTGTTGCCCGCCCGGGTTGCCCGTCTCAACGCCGTGCTCGACCGTCCTCCCGAGGCGAACGTGGCAAAGCCCGCCCGCATCGACGTGCCGGATGGCGCGCTGGACGCGCCGGAACTCCGCCGGCAACTGACGGCCAACAGCCCCCGGCTCAAGCGGTTGGACTCCTTGGCGCGAAAGCAAGAGCACAAGGGCAAATTGGCCGAAAAGCAGCGGAGACCCGATGTCTCCTTCGGGCTGAAGAGCATCGACACCGGCGGTGCGCGCAACCCCGCCACCCCCGGCAGCGGAACCGATCCGGTGATGGCGACGGTGTCCGTCAATCTGCCGATTTGGCGCTCGAAGTACGACGCCGCCGAGGAGGAGGCCGAGCGCAACCGATGGGCGGCGCTCCATCAAAAGGCGGAGGCTCGAAATCAGTTGGTGGCGCGTCTGGACCTGGCCCTCTTCCACTATCGCGACGCGGGTCGCAAGATCAATTTGTATCAGGACACTCTCATCCCGAAAGTCAAGCAGGTGCTTGAGGTGGCGAAACAGGCGTTCGAGACCGGCGAAGCCGAGTTTCTCAGCCTGATCGACGCCGAGCGCACCCTCCTGGAGTTCGAGTTGCAGCACGAGCAGGCGCGCACGGAGCGCGCCCGCCGACGGGCCGAGATTGAACAGCTGGTCGGCGAGGAAATTCCCTCCACCCCCAACCTCACCCCAACCCCAGGAGACGACGAGCAATGAAGATCACCACCACAAAAATGAGCATGATTGCCGCTGCAG
>CAZSBQ010000237.1:0-5851 GCA_964604795.1 uncultured Victivallales bacterium
CGACGCCGATGTGCTGTTTTTCGTCGCGGTGGTTGACTTCGATCTGCCAGCGGTCAAAGTAGCACTGCAGGATGGGCTATGGGACGGAATCCCGATGGGATTCGGGGCCGCCGCCCTTCAACCCCGAAGGGGGGCGTGTTGGGATGCCCCCCCTGTTCGGGGAAGGGGAGGTTCGGTTCTACAGGCAGGGATGCCTGTAGTACTGAAAACGCCACGCCTAAATCCGTTGAGTTCTCTACAGGCAAGATGCCTGTAGTACTGCGGGGGAGCCTTGGGGTATGCCGGAAGAAGTTGGAGACAGGGGATTTGTGTCTATTCGCCGACAAGCCTCAGGCGGGGGGCGCTGTTTCTTCTTTTAAGCTGGATTTGTGCGATGGTTTCATTGACAAGCATGGAAGATAAGGTATACTGAAAGCCCTTGAAAGCATTTTATAAAGTTGACGACAGGGGATTTGTGTGTTTGAGCACACCCTGATCCCGCATCCATCATCGGTTGTACTGGAGCGGGAGACCGTCATCATCCACCTCAAAAAAAAACACGAACCCATCATGGACACAGTAAACATAGGCATCATCGGTTGCGGCGGCATGGGCATGAACATTGTCCGCGAACTCGTCAAGCAGGAACCGCGCCTGCGCATGGCCGCCATCTACGATCCCGACCCGCGGTCCGTCGAAAACGCGCGCAAGGAACTCGGCGAGAATCCCGTCGTTTGCTCGGACTACCAGGAGATAATGGACATGCCCGAGATCGACTGGGTGCTGATCGCCTCCTGGAACTGCCAGCATTGCGAACAGGCGGTCGCCGCCTTTGAAGCGGGCAAACATGTGTTTTGCCAAAAGCCCTTGGCGCTGAGCCTCGACGAATGCGTGCAAATGCTTGCCGCCTGGAAGAAAAGCGGCAAAATGTTCAACATTGGCTTCACCCTCCGCTACTCGCCCCACTACAGAAAAATCCGCCAACTCATCACCGAAGGCGCCGTCGGCGACATCATCAGCATGGAGTTCAATGAAACCCTCGACTTCAATCACGGCGCCTACATCATGGGCGACTGGCGGCGGCTGCGCAAACACGCCGGAACCCACCTGCTGGAGAAATGCTGTCACGACATCGACCTGACCAATTGGATGGTCGGCGACCACGCCCGGCGTGTCGCCTCCTTCGGCGGACTCAACTTCTTCCGCCCCGAAAACGCGCATCACGCGGAGCGCATCGGAAAAAGCTCCGAGGGCAAAAAGGCCTACCACGCCTGGGAGGGGCTGATCGCAAAGGACCCCTTCACCTCCGACAAGGACATCGTCGACAACCAAGTGGCCATCCTCGAATACGCGAACGGCGCGCGCGCCACCTTCCACACCAACTGCAACGCGGGCATCCCCGAACGGCGAATGTACATCCTCGGAACCGAGGGCGCCATCCGCGCCAACGTGCTCACCGGCGAAATCCAAACCAAGCGCATCGGCTTCGACACCCCGCTCGAGGATGTCTCCACCGACTCCAAGGGTGGGCACGGCGGCGGCGACGAAGTCCTGGCCGCAGAGCTGATCGACTCAATGATCAACCACACTCCCCCCTCCGTCGGACTACCCGAAGGATTGCTCTCCGCCGCCACCTGCTTCGCCATCGACGAAGCCATGGACACCGGTACTATCGTCGATCTCGATCCCTACTGGCAAAAAATCCGCGCCGTCGACCAGGATGTGCTGAATACCGTTTGACCTGAGTCGGCAACCCCTCCAGGCGGGCGGCAAGCGCCTGGCGCGGTGGAGGGCTTGACTCTGTCGAGTTCCGCCGTCGAACGAACGGCGGGGCAGGTCGCCTGCATCGGAAACCCCGTCGCCTGTGGAGGACACCCGGGCCGCCAGTGCCCACCACCCCGGCTCGACGGAGTCTCGCCCTCCAGCGGGGGTGTGTGGGTGTGGGTATGTGGGGCGGCAAGGGTCTGGCTAGAGGTCGACGCAGCCGGCGATGAGCAGTGCGTAAAAGGTATACTCGCAGTCGGGCTCGCCGCCGTCGGGATGCCCTGCGAATCCTCCATTCGGACGACGGCAGCGCTCGGCGAAATCCAGGCATTCGAGGGCGAGTTCCGCGTTGAGGCGTCCCGCAGTGCCCAGAGCGAACACGCAGACGGCGGTGGACAGCAGGTCCGGCTCGCGCGCCTGCGGCGAATTGCGGAATCCGCAGGGTGTGCGGCACGCCTCAAGCAGCCAGCGTTCGGTTTCGTCCTCCGGCGGACGACCGCCCCAGTGCCGGACCATCATGGCCGCGGCCGTGGCCGTGGCGCTCGGACTGTCCGCGCCCGGTGAATTGCGGTAGCCGCCCCGTGCCGTCTTCAGGGAGTCAAGTGCGACTCGAACTGCTTCACTCTCTTGCGCATTCATTGCGGTCTTCGCCACGTGGACGGACAAGGCATGAAGGAACAGTCCGTAGGCTGTGGTGTTCCCCTTTGCCGGGACCAGCAAAACAATGTGTCCTTCGCGCAGCGCACCGGTCAAGCCCAGCGCCAAAAAACAGGCATGACGGTGAACCGGGTCCAAAGGTTGGTCCCACTGGTGTTCCAGGAAGGGACGGCTTTGGTCCAGGAGACCCTCGTCCCGCCCGGCGGCGGCCAGCGCCATCAAGGCGAACAGGGTGTAGTATGGATCGGAGGCGGCCGAATGTCCCTTCCCGTCGGAGGGGACCGGTCCGGGGAATCCGCCGTCCGAATTGCGGACTTCGCACAGCGAGTCGGCGATCCCGCGCAGCGCCGCGGGCGTGAGGATGCGCCGGGCGTTTGCGGCGGCAGCGACAAGCGGATTGTCTTGGGAAGGAGAAACGTCCATGGCCTTTTGCGAAGTCCGCACAGCTGAACTTGCGGCTTCGCGGATTCAGGATTTTGTCAGAATTCGGTTTGTCAGGCGCTGCAGGAGCAGTTTGAGGCGCGTATTGTTTATGGCGGCGACACAGCGCACCGCCTGGTTTCGGTGGTGCTCGAAATGCCGGCGCGCCGTTTCCCGCACGGCCGGCGATTCAACCAGCTCGCGCAGACACGCCCAGGCCGGTTCATCGCTGCGGCGCCCGCCGACCAGCTCCTTCAGTATCTCGCGCTGCTTGCAGTCGGCCGTCTCGCAGGCCAGGGCAAGCAGCAGCGAGGGGCGCAGAGCCGCCACGTCTCCGTCGTCCGACCCGCTGTGTCCGTCGCCGAGATCGTCCTGGATTTGATAGGCGATCCCGAGCGCGCGGCTGTAGGGGCCGAGACAGCGGGTGTCGGCGGCGTCGAGTTCGGCGGCCAGGGCGGCCAGACGCAGGGCCACCTCGAAGGCCGGCGCGGTTTTGCGCGCGAAAATCCGCAGGACCTCGTCGACGCTCGGAGGGGCGGGGCTGCGCATCCAGGCCAGCTCCTCGCCCTGTCCCAGGCAGAGAACTTTGTGGGCGTCGGCTGCCGCCGCCGTCATGGCGGCAACACAGGACAAACCGGTACCCGCAATCTGCGCGTAGCCCTCACCGATGAGATAGTCGCCGACGTTGAGCGCGGTGGGAATGCCGTATTGGCGGTGGAGCGTTCGATCACCATAGCGCTGGTCGTCGTTGTCCTCGATGTCGTCATGGATGAGCGAAGCCTTGTGAAAACATTCCACGGCGATGGCCAGCCGGACCACCGAGTCGGGGACGGGATTGTCCGCCGGTCGGCAGGCGCGGTAGACGGCGGCAGCCAGGAACGGGCGCCAGCGCTTGCCCGCCCCCTCGAGCCAGCGCCGGGCGATCCGGGCGGTTTCGCCGGCTTCGGCGCCGGTCATGCGGTCCAGCGTTTCGGGTTCGAACCATGCGCGCACATCCTGGTGGATCGAAGTCAGATCAAACAGCGCATACTGACTGCCGTCGGTCCCCTGGTGCAGTTCGCGTCTGAGCCACTCCTCGTCGAGCGCAGTCTGCCGGCAGCCATCGCGCAGCAGCGGCACGGCAATGCCGGGGATGGCGTCGGCCAGCATGTGGGGAAACGCTCGCTCGAACACGTCGAGACAACTGACCCCGACTACTGCGTCCACCTGCCCCTGCCCCAGCAGCTGGGTAACCACCGAGGAGCCCTCGGCCACCAGCACCACGTACCCCAGTTGCTCGGCTTCGGCCTGAAGGCGACCGATGGGACACAATCCGCAATCTTCGCAGAGCAACCCGAGCTTGTCGCAGCGCGCCGGACAGGCCGCCTCGTCGCGCAGGCATTGCGGCAGCATTAGAATACGTCGACTGCAGGGCACGGCCGCCACGGTTTCCCGCCAGACGGCATTGCCGACGACGACCACCACGAAATCATGGTATCCGGGAGGAATCCGCTTATCATCCTCCAGCTCATCGGCCAGGGCGTGCAGCTCGTCGAGCGCCAACGGGGGGCGAACCGCCTTGTTCGCGATCCATGCGTCGATGCGTGCAATCATCGCCGCGCGCTCAGCCGGATTCTGCGGCACGCGCGGCGCGCACGGCGCCCGTGGCTCCCTCGATTCGCTGATGGATGGGGTTGCGTCCTTGTTCATCCGTATGCTCCGAACCCGAAGAACCAGTGCTTTTTGGCGAACCGGTACAGCGGATGGGTTTCAGGGATTTCGTTGCCGGGCTGATGATGGCCAGCGCACGGCGCCAGGGCGCGAAGTTCGCAGAGCCCGGCCCCGCGGCCGGAGGTGTCCTGCGCCCCGCTTTCCGCGACAAGGGCTGCCAGCTCTTCGGGATCCTCGAGCAGAATGCATCCGCGCGTGCGTGCGGCGGCGCGCCAACGAAACTCGGCCAGAAACGCGGAATCGGCGATGTTCGCAGGCAAGCCGTCGTTGTGGACGTTCCGGTCGGCGAACTGAACCACGGGACACGGCTCGATGTCTCCGCCGGGGCCGATATGATGACTGATGCCGGTGGCCGCCGGACACAGCGCTCTGCCCTCGTGGTCCCAGTAGCTGTCGACCACCACCAGGGGAACCCGGTGCCGAACCTCCACCAGGAACCGGCGCAGCCGCGTGATCTGCTCCGCGCTCAATGCCAGTTCCGGCGCCGGATTGGCCCCAGCGGGTCGATAGATGTAGTACCACATGTAGTGCGCGCCGCGCTCGACCAGAAAATGCAGAAACTCGTCCGTCGCCAACTGGTCGATGTTCGTTTGGCAAACGCTGGCGGCGACCCCGAAGATCAGGTGGTTTTCGCGACACACCTCGAGCGCTGCGAGCGCCCGGTTGTAGACCCCCTCGCCGCCACGGCGCCGGTCGCTTTCGGCCTCGTCGCCCTCGATGCTGATCACCGGCGTGACATTGCCCAACCGGCGCAGCTCGGCCGCCACCTCGGCCGTGAGCAGCGTGCCGTTGGTGAACAACTGAAAAAAACAGTCCGGGTGCGCCTCCGGAATGCGCAGAATCTCGGGATGCAGCAGCGGTTCGCCGCCGAGCAGGCCGAAAAACGAGCAGCCTTGCGCCTTCGCATCTGTGACCACGCGGTCGAGGGTGGCAAACTCCATCCGCCGTCCCGCCTGGGTCACCCAGCACCCCTTGCAGGCGAGATTGCACTCGTCGGTCACCGAAAGAAACCAGAAGGGGGGAAACACATGTCCGCGCCGCCGCCCGCGCTCAAATTGGCGCACACTACGCATGCCCTGCCAGCCCAGCCGCCGGGAAAACGACAGAAGCAAGCGGGGATGCACGTCCCGAATCATTCGAATGGCAAGTCGATGGAGCATGATTTGCGATGGTCGCGATGCACGAGGTTGCAGCCCTCATCCCCGGCCAATGGCTGCATGATGACAGGAATGGAGTGTCGACGGGATTTCTGAAACAATACAAAAACCGGAAAGCATAATCCGCCTTCCTCCAAATTGCAAGCCGAAGCATTCATGACCCA
>CAZSBQ010000238.1:0-5824 GCA_964604795.1 uncultured Victivallales bacterium
TTCGGGTTCGACGGGGTAGTCGCCGCTGAAACAGGCGCAGCAGTAGTCCTCGGGGGGATGCGCGCTGACGCAGCCGAGCATTCCCTCGAGAGAGAGGTAGCCCAGGCTGTCGAGGCGCAGCGCTCGCGCCATCTCGCCGTCATTGACCTTGTTGGCCAGCAAACGTTCCCGCTCGGGGAAGTCGATGCCGAAATAGCAGCCGTGGCGGTGCGGCGGGCAGCTTACGCGCATGTGAATTTCCTGGACTCCGACGTCGCGCAGGGTGTGGATGCGCGCCCGGCTGGTGGTGCCGCGCACGATGCTGTCCTCGACGAGGCAGATGCGCTTGCCGCGCAGGGCTTCGGCGATGGGCTGCAGCTTGCGGCGGACGAGCCGGTTGCGCGAAACCAGGCCGGGATCGATGAAGGTGCGGCCGACGTAGTGGTTGCGGCTCAGCCCCATGTCGAAGGGCAGGCCGGCCTCCTCGGCATAGCCCAGCGCGGCGTAGATGCCGCTGTCGGGCACGGGGATCACCACGTCGACGTCCGCCGGACACTCGCGGGCCAGTTGCCGCCCCATAGCCTTGCGGGCTTCGTAGACGCTGTCGCCGAAGACGTAGCTGCCGGGCCGGGCGAAGTAGACATGCTCGAAGATGCAGAACCCGCGGCGCTCGGACGTGGCGTACTGATGCGAGGACATGCGGTTGGTGCGGTCCCAGACGACCATTTCGCCGGGTGCCACCTCGCGCAGGTACTGCGCGCCGGTGACGCTGAAGGCGATGCTTTCGCTGGCGACCATGTGGCCGCCGTCGTCGAAGTCGCCGATGGCCAGAGGGCGGAATCCCTGGGGATCGCGGACCGCTATCATCAGCTCGTTGGTCATGATCAGCAGCGAATAGGCGCCGGAAATGCGGTGGAGCGCCTCGGTGAGCGCGTCCAGGAAATTGCCGTTGTGGCGTTTGATGAGCGAGCGTGCGGCCAGGTGGAGGATCAGCTCGGTGTCCGAATCGGTTTGGAAAATGGCCCCCTCGTCGAGCAGCTCGCGGCGCAGGCGCGGGGCGTTGCAGATGGTTCCGTTGTGAGCGATGCCGACGGTTTCGCCCGCCAGTTCGACCATGAGGGGCTGGGCATTGTTGGCCACCGAGCCGCCCGCCGTCGAGTAGCGGACGTGGGAAATGGCGCGGGAAACGGGGGCTTTCCACCAGCTTTTGGGGAGGGTCTCAAAGAGCTGGTCGACCAGTCCGGAGGTTTTGTGGACTCGGCAGCATTCGTCCGTCCGGATCATGACGCCGGCGGCTTCCTGTCCACGATGCTGGAGGGAATGCAGCCCGAGGTGAACCTGCTCCAGGACGGAGTCGCCCCCCGTCATTCCGCAGAGTCCGCAATATTCTCTGGGGGTGTCCGACATGATTACTTGTCGTCCGTTTTCGAGTCGCGATGCGCAAGGGAGGCGGCAACGAAATCCCGGAACAGGGGATGCGCCCTCAGCGGGGTGGATTTGAACTCGGGATGGAACTGGCAGGCCACGAACCATGGATGCTCCGGAATCTCGACGATTTCCACCAGCCCGTTGTCCGGACAGGTGCCGGCGATCCGCAATCCGCCGGCTTCGAGGGCGTCGAGGAATTCGCCGTTGAATTCGAAGCGGTGGCGATGTCGTTCGGCCACTCGTTCGATTCCGTATGTTTTCCGGGCGTGCGTCTCTGCTTGGAGCGCGCAGGCCCAGGCGCCCAGGCGCATGGTGCCGCCCTTGTCGGTAATGCCCTTTTGATCCTCCATCAGGGCGATGACCGGGTTCGGGGTGTCGGGATCGAATTCGGCGCTGTTGGCTCGGTCCAGTCCGCAGACGTTGCGGGCGAACTCTATGACCGCGCACTGCATGCCCAAACAGATGCCGAAGAAGGGGATGCCGCTTTCGCGGGCATATCGAACAGCTGCGATTTTTCCTTCGATGCCGCGGTCGCCGAAACCGCCGGGCACGAGCACGCCGTGGCAGCCGGTCAGCAGCGAAGCGGCGTCCGAGGCTTCAATGTCCTCGGAGTCGACATGCCGGATGTTGATCTTCACGCCGGCGGAGATGCCGCCGTGGGTGAGGGCTTCGTAGATGCTCTTGTAGGCGTCCTGCAGGCTGATGTACTTGCCGACCACGGCGATTTCGAGTTCGCCGCTGGGGGCGCTGATCAGCCGGTTGACCATGGTTTTCCACTCGCTCAGGTCCAGGTCGTGGACGTGGAACTGCAGCAGCTCGAGGATGTACTTGTCGATGTCCTGCTTCGCCAGCTCCAGGGGGACTTCATAGATGCTGTTGTCCACGTCCTTTTCCTCGAACACCAGGTGGCGCGGGACGTTGCAGAACAGGGACAGCTTCTGAAAATGCTCTTCTTCGAGATTGCGCTCGCAGCGGCAGACTAGAATGTCGGGGATAATGCCGATCTCGCGGAGGATGGCGACCGATTGCTGGGACGGCTTGGTCTTGATTTCGTGGGCGGCGCGGATGTAGGGCACCAGCGTCAGATGAATGAACAGACCGCGCTCCCGCCCAAGTTCGTGGCGGTACTGGCGCAATGCTTCCAGAAACGGGGAGGACTCCATGTCGCCGACCGTGCCGCCGATTTCGGTGATGACGAAGTCGATGTCGGGCGAATCGAGCGAGCGGATGGCTCCTTTGATCTCGTCGGTGATGTGGGGGATGACCTGGACAGTGCTGCCCAAGTACTCGCCGCGTCGTTCGCGGGCAATCACGTTGCTGTAGATGCGTCCGGTTGTGTAATTCGACGCCTGGGAGCACTCGACGCCGGCGAAACGTTCGTAATGGCCGAGATCAAGATCGGTCTCGGCCCCGTCGTCGGTGACGTACACCTCGCCGTGCTGGTAGGGCGACATGGTGCCGGGATCCACATTCAGGTAGGGATCCAATTTCTGGATGGCGACCCGGAATCCGCGCTGCTTGAGCAGCAGGGCGATGGACGCCGACGTGATCCCCTTGCCCAAAGAGGAGACAACGCCGCCGGTGATGAAGATGTGTCGGGTTTCGGCATTGCTGAAGTCGGTCACGGAACACCTCGGCCAATCGTTGGACGCATTCGAGCCGCAGTACCGGTGCCGCGTCCGCCTGCGGCTGTGAGGAACGGTTCGCTCGAACACCGGAAACATAATGTCTGGTTCGCGGATTGGCGAATGCTGCGGATAAATTTTCGAAGGCACCCCATATAGTACCAGCGGCCTTTAGGCCGCATAAACCGGGAAGGCGGGCTGAAGCCCGCGGGTACCAGCAGGAACCGCAGACCGCCCCATATAGTACCAGCGGCCTTTAGGCCGCATAAACCGGGAAGGCGGGCTGAAGCCCGCGGGTACCAGCTGGCGCCGCAGACCACCCTGTAGTACCACAAACCCTTGGCCCAGTGATTTTCATTGGACCGGGCTTTCAGCCCGAAGGCAATTCTGCACCACTATATCTTCCGCGAGATCAAGAGTTCTGCAGTTGCCGGCCTTAATTACCGATCACTGATCACTGATCACAGTCCCCCACTCCTAAAGGTAGGAGAACATCTTGTCGGCCAGGTGTGCGGGCAGTTGCTGGTAGCCGCAGGGCTCCATGGTGAACGAGGCCCGTCCGCCGCTGAGCTTGGGCAAGTCCTTGCCGAAGCCGAACATTTCGGACAGCGGCGCCTCGCACTCGATGCGCCGGGCGTTGCCGAGTGAAACCATCTGCTTGATGACGGCGCGCCTGGGATTGAGGTTGTTGGTGATGTCGCCGAGAGTTTCCTCCGGCGTGATGATCTCGAGGTGCATGACCGGTTCGAGGACGACGGTGCCGTTCTCCTGGATGGCCTGGTCCAAGGCGCTGAGAATGGCGCCTGCCACGGCGCCTTCGGTGGACTTTTCCGTATCCAGGGCAAGGTCGAGCAAGCGCGCCCCCGCAAACAGCAGGGGGTAGCCGTGCTGACCGCCGGAACGGATGCCGTTCTGCAATGCCTTCTCCGCCGCGGCAACCAGTGGCTTCGGAAGAGACCGGGAGGTGGAGAGGGCGTTTGCAAAGGTGTAGCGCTCGCCGCGGAAGGGCAGGGGGAACACTTCGATCTCCGCTTCGGCATAGAGTTCGTTGTCGCCGAGAACTTTTGCGAAGACCGCGCGCTTGCGGACGGTGTCCGGGAAGGTTTCGCGGTAGGCGACGCGGGGTTCCCCGACGCGCGCCGCGAGGTTGAATTCGTCCTCGAGGCGGTGTTGGTTGATTTCCAGGTGCAGTTCGCCCATTCCGGAGAGGATTCGCTGCCCGGTTTCCTCGTCCTTGGTGAGGGTGAGGGTTGGGTCTTCCCGGCAGATCAATTCGAGGACTTCTGTGAGCTTTTCCTTGTCTTTGGTCAGGCGCGGCTCAATGGCCACGGATACGACGGGTTCGGGGAACTGGATGGTCTCGAAGGCGACGGGTTTGTTGACGGCGCAGAGGGTGTCGCCGGTTCCGCAGTTTCGGGGGCCGACGAGTCCGACGATGTCGCCGGGACCTGCGCTTTCGATGCTTTCTGTGCTTTTGGCGTAGAGCCGGAGGACCTGCTTTGCGCGCACGTTGTCGCCGGTCCGGGTGTTGAGGATTTTGTCGCCCTTGTTGAGGGTTCCGGAGTAAATGCGCAGGTACAGCAGGTCGGCGCTGGAGCTGGCGACGACCTTGAAAATGAGCCCCGCAAAGGGGGCGGAGGGATCGTTGGGCGGCACGCTGACCGGCTCTTCCTTCTTGGGATGAATCGCCGGAATCGGATCCAGCTCGTTGGGGGAGGGGAGGTAGGCTGCGGCGGCATCCATGAGCGGTTGCACGCCGATGCGGTTTTTGGCGCTGCCCACCATCAGCGGGACGAGCCGGTTCGCCTTGGTCATTTCCGCGATCTTCGCGTTCAAAAGCTCCGCCGGCAGCGGATCGCCCTCAAGGTAGCGCTCGGCGATCTCGTCGCACTCGTCGGCCAGTGCTTCGAGCATCTCGACGCGTTTCTCCTCCGCCGCGCCTTGCAGTTCCGCCGGAATGTCGTCGCGGATGAGCTGGTTGTTGTTCTCGCCCTCGAAGCGGATGCACTGCATCGTGAGCAGGTCGATGACCGCGTGAAACGTGTCCTCGATGCCGACGGGAATTTGAATGGGGAGAACCGGGGTTTCGAACTTTTCGCGAATTTCCGCGAGCACGCGCTCGAACGAGGCGCCTACTCGGTCGAGTTTGTTGATGAAGGCAATTTTTGGAACCCGGTAGTGATCCGCCTGACGCCAAACCTTTTCGCTTTGTGCCTCCACGCCCTCCACGGCGCTGAAGATGACCACGGCACCGTCCATTACGCGCAGGCTGCGCTCCACCTCGGCCGTGAAGTCGATGTGTCCCGGCGTGTCGATGAGGTGGAAGACGCAATCCTTCCAGGGGAAGGCGGCGGCGGCCGAGATGATGGTGATGCCGCGCTCGCGCTCCTCGTCGAGGTAGTCCATGACGGTAGTGCCGTCATCGATGCTTCCGATTCGGTGGGTCAGCCCGGAATAGAACAGCATTCCTTCGGTGATGGAGGTTTTGCCGGCATCGATGTGGGCGATGATGCCGATGTTGCGGATACAGTCGATGTCGTTCATGGGCGGTCTGGGGGAGGGGTGGGGTGTTGGGTTTGTGGGTGTGTGGGTGTGTGTGGCAGGTTTCAGGGTTACTAGTTACTGATTACTGGTTATGCGGCCTAAAGGCCGCTGGTACTAAGTGGGGACCCGGCGGTTCCAGCTGGTACCCGCGGGCTTCAGCCCGCGTTTTGGGTTCATGCGGCCTAAAGGCCGGTGGTACTATATGGGGTGCCCGGGGTTTCCAGTTGGTACCCGCGGGCTTCAGCCCG
>CAZSBQ010000239.1:0-5817 GCA_964604795.1 uncultured Victivallales bacterium
CGTTGATGGTGCCGTTGGGATTGATTGCGAAACCGATGTGCCCGTTGTCCGCGCTAGCCGGGCCGGTTCGGAGGGTGCCGAACCGGCGGACCGGGGTTGCCGCAGGCCGTACCCGCAGTGATGTGAAGCCGAGGGGGGGGAGGTCAACTTCGGCAGCCACGCGGGATCGCACGCACGGGCCGTCGGAATCCGTTGCGGGTTTTGCGTACCTGGTGCGTTCCATAAGGTCAACGCTCTGCGAGAGGCGCTGATGGGGTATTTCATTCCCGGCCGCGTCTTCCAGAATAAACGTCAATGTTTCCGGTGAATGCAAAAGGCCTTGAAAGAATCGACTAGGCCAGTTTTTCGGGAAATCGATATCAAACTCGACGACTTCCCGTCGCCTGACCGGCAGCGGATTGGCAATGCTCAGTGTGATGTCATTTTCGTCCTGGCACAGACTGCGGCATTCGGCGGTGATTGCCCCGAGGGCGCGATTCTGCAGTTGGCGGCCGATAATATCGACGCGCTCGTATCGATTCATCATATCCTTGAAGACTTGGTCGATGGAACAGCCGCAGATGCTGTCGTGCGCATGGCACAGGAGCAGTTCACGCCAGGCGGAGTCTATGAAACCGCGCGCTTCCCGATGGCCGGCCAGTGATGCAAAGACCCCCCATGGTTCCGCCCATCGCTCGAGCAGGGTTTGACACGCGTCATTGGCCTGCTTCATCCGAATCCGTGCCGACACGCAGTTTGCCAAAAGATGAAGGTACCCGTGGGGTTTTTTGGCCGGCTCCCTCAGTTCGCCCTCCCGGACGGGTGGCGTTTGCCCGAGCCGCTGTTCCGCATCCGCGAAAAATGCCGGTAGAGTCGAATGTTTGACATGCAGGTCAGGCGCGGTTTCGTGCAACATTCGCAGGTAGCCTTTGACATCTGTGGCCGGTGGTGTGTGGTCCATGGCATCCATGAGACAAAGGACGTTGCACGTGGCCCGTTCCTTTTCGTGATCCACGTAGTGTTTCAGCGCGTTACGTGCCCGCGCCTCCAGTTCATCACGGGGATCGGGCGAAGGTTGCTCCAGAATGTCGCGCACCAACGCAAAGGCGCCATAACCACCGGCATCCTGCAGCTTGAAGCACAGCACGCGGCTGCCATCCGGCGACTGCCAGTTGAAAAACGGCGGCGTAGTATGTTCGTTCGTTCCCCGCCCGAGAATGCAATAGGGCAGATCAAATCCGGCGTAGATCTGCGGCATCTGGGACGGGTGCCCGAACATGTCGCAGGTGTAAGCGACCGGCATGGGATCAGCGCCCCAGGATTGGGCGATCGTGCGACCGAGCAGGAGGTTTCTCACGAGACTTTCCGCGCCCGGCCCGAACAGGTCAGGCATCGTGTACCAGGGGCCGATCAGAATTCGCCCCTCCTGAACCAGCATTTCGAATTCATCACGCCGCTCAGGGCGAATGTCCAGGTAATCGTCGATCATGCAGGTCTGGCCGTCGAGATGAAAGAACCGGAACTCGCTGTCTTTTTCCATCAGATCCAGCACCATATCGAGGATGTCGACCAGCAGGATTCGGAATTCCTCGAACGGCCGGTACCATTCCCGGTCCCAGTGGGTACCGGAGATATAGTGAGCGCTGTAACCGTCTTTGGCGGTGGATGGGATTGGTCTTGGTCTTGGAGAATGGGGCATTGCAAGGTCTCTCGCTTCGGGTGAATTCTGTTTTGGGTCTACGCCCATCCCACACCTCGTGGAAATGGGATTATTTTAGCCTTATTTGTGCTTGGGGTGTCAATTCTATAATAGTCAGCATTCATCATTCGACATTTTACAGATTTCCGAGAAGTGCTCCGTTTAGCTGCGCATACTGGAGCTGGCTTCATAGACCGTCGCGGCAATAATGCCCAGGCTGCACTGGAAGGCGTATAGCTGGAAGGTGACGGATCGGAGATGCCGCGCCGGATCACAAGGCATACGCCAGATATAGGCAAAGGCCTTGTCCTCCGCAATGCGAAACGCCTGGACATTGGTGGCAAACGTCATTGATGCCGAGTCCACATTCCCGCCAAAAACCAGTGCGATTTCGTCCTGTTCTTGTTTGTCGTAGTCGAGCCGAACACAACCGATCTGCATATCGGTAAGGCGCGAACTGACTTCAGCCACCATCAGCCAGTCGACGCCATGGATGTTGGCATTGACGTCAATAGTTTCCGTCGCGGACAGCCCGCGATCCACCATGCGATTGGTAGCATGATCCAAGGCGGGAGTTCCGACGGCCATCATTTTTTGAGGAGTACCGGGATTGAGTTCGAACTCGAAGTTCTTGAACCGAAGTCTGCCATTGACAATGCTCACGCGCGGATCGAAGACTCTGCAAAAATCAAAAGTTCGCAGTTCGTAGTCCCAAAATGTCTCGCCGAATATCCCGTGGGCGTTATAGAGCGAAGCAACGTCCAGCCACCGTTTTGTTTCGTCCGGGAAGGCCGGCAGCTCCGGTCTGGCGGTCTTCGGGGAACCATACTTTTCCTGTTCCCTGGGCAAGTGATTCAGTTTGAGTTGAAGATCGATTTGTCTGGTGGTGTTAAAGCGAAAGCAGGCGAACCAGCTTGTTTCACGTTGTTCGATTTGCGGGATCAGTTTATGACCATTCGCCAGGGCTTCTTCCGGCTCGCAGTCATAGATCGGGATGCGAATGGCCACGGGATGGGGGGCTTCCAGATTGAGTCGGAAAGTTCGTTTTTCGGCCGTGCCCTGGACTTCGACACGGAAGCCGGGAACGCCAAGGGCGGCGTGATCCCAATCCGGCGGAACAGCGGGTTGCCAAAGAAATGTCGTGTCGGCCGCCGCCGGGAAGCAGCCAAACAGCCCGGCAACCACGCTGTAGCACATGGAACCGGCCGGCAAGCCGAAGGTGTAGACGCCCCTTCCCCGGCCGGTGTACGAAAGCAATTCGGGAACGCTTCCCGGGGAATGGGTGAACACTGTCGAGGCAACCCCCGCCCCGGACAACAGGCTGCTGCCGCGCTCTGTTCGTCCCTGCCTGAAATAGGCCTCTGCCGCTTCGCACATCTGGGCCGGCAACGGCAAATCGTTGCCAAAGGCAGGTGGCTTGAAGTCTCCGCATCGCAACAGGTTGGATCCGATCCAGAGGCGCTTGTCCATGGCGCGCAACGAGGCGAACTTGATATCGTCCGGAAGTTGAGTGCAGAGTTCGGGATAGACAAAATCCGTATAGTATGCAGCCTTATGCACAAGATTCTGCGTATCGCGGCAGCCGGTGAAGCATCCTTCGTCCGCCAACCACAGCTGCCTCAGAGCTTCCTGTTCCATCCAGGTTGCACGGCGCCGCCAGTCATCTGCCCTGCCTGGAGTACCAGCCACGACATCGGCCAATTCCGCCATGAGGCGCAGGGCCTGAACCGCCAGAAGTGTCGGCGAAGTGGCGTTGCCGGGCAGTTGCATGTGGTCCGCCTGGTAGAAGACAAGATTGCAGCCTTGATGGAAATCAAGCAACCCGTTCCCGTCCTGATCGCGTTCTTCAACATACCAATCCATGGTTCGGCACGCGGGTTGCCAGACGCGGTCCAGCGTTTCTCGGTCACCCGTGGCCCGCCAATAGCGATGCAGCTGCAGAACAAAGTAGGGAAAAGCATCAGGGAAGCCGGGGTGGCGCGACCCGTCGGCATTGAAGCGCCAGCCTGCGCTGTCCGGTTGTCCGCCAAACTTTAGGATGGCGTCCCGGACACGGTCGAACTGGCTCAGTGCCGTGGCCGCGGAAAGCTGATAATTGTTTGACCAGTAGGCGCGCCACCCGTGCAAACCTTCGTACCAGCCGGGAAAGACGTACAGGTACTCAAGATTGATGATCGAGGCATAGAATCCCGCGGCAATATGGGGATCGGGAGTTTCAATGACAACATCAGCCAGTAAACGGTCAAAGTAATCCCGAGCTTCCGCTAATTCCCCGGCGGGATCTGAAGGCGTATATAGCGACTCGTCTGCGTCACTTTCGGCATACGCCAGGAGCATGGCCGATTCTCCATCCTTCGTGATCGGAACGGTGTAGAATGCGTGTCCTTCCTCGACGCGCGGGATGAGAGTTGCAGGTTCAGTGCGGACGCAACATGAACAGGCGATCTCAGGGTGGCTCAAAACTGTCTTGTTGCCTTCGTTTTTCGCTGTTGTAGCGGACTCCGCATCGGGATCCACAGTCATCCATTCGGGACCCCACTGCTCCGGACTGGGATTCAAACCACCGCAGACTATTTCAAGAGCCATTCCATCGCAGGCAGCTTCCTCAATACAGCTGACCGTGATGCGAACCGCGATCCCGTTGGTTCCTGCGGGGGCGGCCGTGAGATGCAGAGATATGCCCGGGATATCGTCCAGGGTTATTGTGTGTTCCGTTCCCCAGGGGTGGTACAGGACTTCGATGGTTCCGGTCTCGTCCAACCAAACGGCGTCGCCGTTGCAATGCAGGCGAAAGCGCATATCCCCCAATTTCATCGCTGGGCCACAGGCGGTTTCATTCCGCAGGATGCGGCCGAGTCCGAAGCGGGGCAGATCGCCGGCGACGAGAACGTTGGGAAGGCGGGAGACCGCGAAGTTAAAGGTCAAGGGCCCGTCACAGGTCACATCATAGGAATTGTAATCCCAGAACTTGAATTTTTTGTCCCGCGGGCGGTCAAATGAATACGGTTCCCCTGCCCATGTTGCGGCAAGAACTCCTTTGCCCAGGGAGCTCACGGTATAGCGTGTTGGTTTCGGTGTTTGTGCAGACATAGGTGCGTTTTATCCAAATCATCAGGCTAGTGCTCCGGCAAAATGCTTGCTCCGGGCCATGATTGCGGTTTTCAACGTGTCCTCATGAATAGTAGATTGAGTATTTCTGCATCGCGTTCATCAGAGCTTCAACGTTCTTCAGAGGTACTCCGGGGTAGAGGCCGTAGATCATCATCAGCCCCCCCTGTTTGCTTCCCAGTTTCGTCACTTCCTCGTGAATAAGATCGTCGATTTGCTGCGGCGTGCCTTGCGCGGTAATGGCCTGCCGGTCAATATCCAGGTCAATACAGGTGTTGCCTGCGAACTTGCTTGCTATCCAGTCGATACCGTTGACCAAATCCTGAAGATTGATAACTTCGACGCCGCCATCGACAAGGTCGTCGGCAAGTGTGCGGATATCGCCGTCCGAATGCATATGGACGATGCAGCCCTGCTCACGTGCGGGTTTCATGAGTCTTTGATAGACCGGTTTGATAAACTTGCGGAAATTGTCCGGAGACAACATGGGACCGACCTGCATGCCCAGATCCTCCGGATAGCTCATCATGTCTGGTTCAAGTGCCAGCCATTTCAGTACGAACTGATAGTTGAAATCTTCAACCATCTGGATGAGCTGTGACAGCTCCGGTCTCTCGTCCGCCATATCGAATATCAGGTTCTCGTACCCGCGGATGTCCTGCAAGCGAAGAAAAGTATGCCCATGGGGGAGACCGCCGGCAACCATTTGTCCCTCCTGCTTCTGCTTCTGCACGTGTGCTGCAATTGCCCCCCAGTCGATCGGATATGTTCCATCGGTCGTCTCGGGGTCAGGAGGGGTATAACCAGCCAGTTTGTTCCAGTCTGACAGAGGATGACTATGCACTGCCCCGGTGATCCCGTCGTCACTTGTTTCCCAGACACATCCCCACGGATCGGTATATGGTTCGCCCTTGCGTTCAGTTAATCCATACTGGGGCGTGACGTACTCCTGCCTGGCGAAATTCGGAAAAAGGAAGGGATGCGCTTCCATCAAGTCCTGCAAGGCGCTTTGATCGTAGTGATGCCAGCAT
>CAZSBQ010000240.1:0-3410 GCA_964604795.1 uncultured Victivallales bacterium
TACAAAGTACCGGGCGCGGCCTCCGCGCCCCGTGTCGGCTCCCCGAAGGCGATGGGGTTCCCCGGTGCAGGCACCCTGCCCTTCTTTTCGTCAGACGGCGGGCTCGACGGAGTCTCGCCCTCTCCATCCTGGGGGGGATCACGCCGCGCCCCTCTCTCAGAAAGGAATTGACCTGCAATTGTGGCGGCTCAGCTTCCGCAAGATCAAGAGTTCCGGATTTGGGGCCCGGCGCGTGTGTGCGGCGGACGCAACAGTCACGTTTCATCCTTGCATTGCAGGCAGACCCAGCATATAGTGAGCGATGACGGTGTTGGGTGACAGCAATCGTTATCGGGACTTCTGCGAGGGCGTTCCCGCTGTTGTCGATATTTTTCGTCGGACAATATGGAGTCGATCATGGACAGCAGCGAGAAGCGCATTCGTCTGGGAATCAGCACCTGTCTGCTTGGCGAGCAGGTGCGCTACGACGGACAGCACAAGCACGACCGATTTTTGGCCGAGACGCTCGGCGCGCACGTCGACTTCGTGCCGGTGTGCCCGGAGGTCGAGTGCGGTTTGCCGACACCGCGCGAGTCCATGCGCCTGGTCGGCGATCCGGAGGACCCACACCTGCAAACCACGCGAACGGAGCGGGACCTGACCGAGCAAATGCGGGAATTTGCGCGCCGACGCGTCCGCGAACTGGAGTCGGAGCGCTTGTGCGGCTACGTGTTCAAAAGCAAGTCACCGAGCAGCGGCATGGAACGCGTAAAAGTGTATCCGGAAGACGGGGGCATGCCGGTCAAGACCGGGGTGGGGATGTTCGCGCGCGAATTCATGGATCATTTCCCGCTTCTGCCGGTCGAGGAGGAGGGACGGCTGCACGACGATGTCCTGCGCGAAAACTTCATCGAACGGCTGTTTCTGATGAAACGCTGGTGCGACCTGACTGCGGGCGGCCTGCCCAAAGCCGCCGAGCTGGTGGACTTTCACACCCGCCACAAGATGCTGCTCATGGCGCACAGTCAGAAGCATTACCGCGAGGCCGGCAAACTGGTGGCCGACGTCGGTGCGGCGGAAGTTGCGGAGACTGCGGCCCCCTATTTTCAGCTGTTGATGGAGGGAACTAAACTCCACGCCACGCGAAGCAAGCATCAAAACGTCATGGAACACATCCTGGGGCACTTCAAGAACGACCTGAGCAGCGACGAGAAGGCGGAGATGCTCGAGACCATTCAGGCGTTCCGCGACGGCCATGTGCCGCTGATCGTGCCGATCACCCTGCTCAACCACTTCGTGCGCAAGTATGACAAGCACTATCTGGCTGAACAGGTGTACCTGCACCCCCACCCTGTCGAGCTGCACCTGCGCAACCACTGCTGAGCTATGTCCCTGGCGCCCCCCCCCTACTTCACGCGCCGCTTGCGCAGCCGGATGGCGGCGGGGGTCAGCTCGACCAGCTCGTCGTCGTTGATGTAGTTGATGCAGTCCTCGAGGCTCATCACGGTCGGCGCGGTCAGCGTCACGCTGTCGTCGGTCCCTGAAGCGCGAACATTTGTAAGCTGCTTTCCCTTTGCCGGATTTACCGTCAAGTCGCCGGTGCGGCAATGCTCGCCGACGATCTGCCCCTTGTAGACATCGACCTGGGGGCCGAGGAAGAGCTTGCCGCGGTCCTGCAGGTTGAACAGGGCATAGGCGATGGTGGTGCAGTTCTGCATGGCGACCAGCGCGCCGTTCTGGCGATGCCGCAGCTCGCCCGCATAGGGTCCGTACTCCAAAAAGACATAGCCCATCACGCCGAGTCCGCGCGTGTCGGTTAGAAATTCCGAGCGGAATCCGAGCAGACCGCGGGTGGGAATCTTGTAGACAATCCGGGTCATGCCGTTTTCCGTTTCCATGGACAGCATCTGCCCCTTGCGCATGCCCAGCTTTTCGATCACCGTTCCGGTATGGTCCTCGGCCACATCCACGGTCAGCTGCTCGTAGGGCTCCAGCTGTTTGCCGTTTTCGGTTTTGTAAATGACGTGGGGGCGCGAAACCTGGAACTCGTAGCCTTCGCGCCGCATGCGCTCGATGAGGATGGACAGGTGCAGCTCCCCGCGCCCGGACACCTTGTAGCCGGTGGTCTCGGTCAACTCCTCCACGTGCAGGGCCACATCGGAGAGCGTCTCCCGGTACAACCGGTCGCGCAGATGGCGGGAGGTGACGAATTGCCCGTCCCGTCCGACAAACGGCGAATCGTTGGGCACAAAGCTCATGGAGATCGTCGGCGGGTCCAGCTCCATGGGCGGCAGCGGCCGCGGATCGGCGGGATCGGTGAAGGTAACCCCCACAGTGACCTCCTCCATGCCGGCCACGGCGACGATCTGGCCGGTGCCTGCGACATCCACGGGCACCTTTTCGTTGCGCTGAAACTCGTACACCTTGGTGATGCGCGCCGGCTTGAGTTCGCCCGAGCGCAGACACACGACGATATCCTTGTTGATGTTGAGGGTTCCGGAGGTGATTTTACCCACTCCCAGGCGGCCAAGATAGGGCGAGTACTCGATGGAACTGATCAGCATCTGCAGCGGCTCGTCCGCCTCGCCGGGCGGCGCGGGCACATGCTGCACGATGGCTTCGCAGACCGGCAGAATATTCTTGGCCTCATCACCCGGCTCCAGGAGCGCGTAGCCGTCCCTCGCGCTTGCATAAAGCACCGGGAAATCAAGAATTTCGTCCGGCGCATCCAAGCGCACGAACAAATCGAAGACCTGGTCCACCACCCATTCGACGCGCGAGGCCGGTTTGTCGATCTTGTTGATGACCACAATCACCGGCAGGGCCAGCGCCAGCGCCTTCTTCAGCACGAAATACGTTTGGGGCATCGGCCCCTCCTGGGCGTCGACCAGCAGAACGGCTCCGTCGGCCATCTTCAAAACCCGCTCCACCTGGCCGCCGAAGTCCGCGTGCCCCGGCGTGTCGATGATGTTGATCAGATATTCGCCAAACTGGAACGCGCCGTTCTTCGATGTGATCGTGATGCCGCGTTCGCGCTCCAGGTCCATCGAGTCCATCAGCAACTCGTTGACCTGCTCGTTCTGGCGATACATGCCACTCTGCTTGAACAGCTCGTCCACCAGCGTGGTCTTGCCATGGTCAACGTGCGCGATGATGGCCACGTTGCGAATCTTGTCCTGTGAAATCATGAAGTCGGCTTCCGGGGAAGTTGCAAATGCGCATTCAAGTCAGAAAAGAGACGAGCCGCCAAAACAGGAAACCCGTCAGGAAAGGGTACTATAATGTCTTATTCGCCGCCGGGAGCGCGGAACCATCATTTCCGATTTCGACAGGAGAGAGTCCCCCGCGGCACTGGCTTTCCAGCCGGTGGATCCCCGTGGCACTGGCTTTCCAGCCGGTGGATCCCCGTGGCACTGGCTTTCCAGCCGGTG
>CAZSBQ010000240.1:3510-5817 GCA_964604795.1 uncultured Victivallales bacterium
GTGGCACTGGCTTTCCAGCCGGTGGATCCCCGTGGCACTGGCTTTCCAGCCGGTGGATCCCCGTGGCACTGGCTTTCCAGCCGGTGCGTGGGAGGCTGATTGCACATGCCGGACAGGAACTGGAACCGGCACGCACTGAATGCGGAGCGATTTGTGCTGTGTTCCGCCTGCGGCGGAAAAAGACATTCACTGCTCCGCCTAAAAGGCAGAGCCACGAGGGGCCGGCTTTCCAGCCGGTGGTCGGGACGTCAGTGAACCGAAACGTAATGGAACATGAAACCGAAGACATTGCATGCAACTGGCACCCGACCGCTGATCACCGATTACTGATCACCGCCCCCCTCCTCGCCTGGTTCCATCCCCCCGCCGCCGGGCTGCTCGACGTCCAGTTCGTACTTCATTGCCCGATACAGCGACACGCATAGCAGCAGCATGACCAAAGTGAACGGCAGAGCGGCGGCGATGGCCATTTTCTGCAGGGCAACGAGGCCGCCGGAAAAAATCAGCGCGGCGGCGGCCGACGCCTGAACAATGCCCCAGACAAACTTTTTCCAAAGCGGCGGAGCAAGGTTGCCGTTGGAGGTCATCATGCTCAGCACGTAGGTTGCGGAGTCCGCGGAGGTGACAAAAAACACGATCAGCAGAATCACCGCCAGAACGGTTAGAACATTGGACAGCGGATAATGGGCGAACAATGCGAAGAGCGCAGTCGAGACGTTGTCGGCCGTCGTCTGAGCAATGTCCGCACCGACACCCCCCTCCACGAGTTGGACGTGAAACGCCGCGCCGCCGAACACCGAAAACCAGAAAAACGTCAGCAGCGACGGTACCAGCAGGGCACCGAGGATGAATTCCCGCACGGTGCGCCCCCGCGAGATGCTCGCCACGAACAAGCCCACAAACGGCGACCAGGAAATCCACCAGGCCCAGTAAAACAGCGTCCAGTCCTTGGTCCATTCATAGCCTTGGAACGGATTTGTGCTGAGACTCATCGTAACCAGCGAGGATGCGTAGTCGGCCAAGGTCGTGGTGAAGACGTTCATGATGTACGCCGTGGGACCGACCAAAAGCATGAACACCAACAGAACCAGAGCGATGAGCAGATTCGTCTTGCTGAGAATCTGGATGCCGGTATCCAGCCCCGTGGCGCTGGAGAGCATGAACAGGACCGTCACCCCCGCAATGATCGCCAGTGTCAGCGGCAGGGAGTCCCGCAATGCCGTCACCTCGGCCAGACCACTGGTGATCTGCAGCGCCCCCATGCCCAGCGACGTGGCAATCCCGAACACCGTCGCGAACACCGCCAGCACATCGATGGCGTAGCCTGCCACACCGTGAATTTTCGATCCCAGCAGTGGAAAGAAGCAGCTCGAAATCAGCGGCGGCATGCCGCGCCGAAACGAAAAGTAGGCGATGGCCAGCCCCATGGTGATGTAGATGGCCCACGGGTGCAGCCCCCAGTGAAAAAAGCTGTACTGCATGGCGAACTGCGCCGCCTCGGGTGTGCGCGCCGCAATGCCGCCGGACGGCTCGCTGAAGTGGCTGAGCGGCTCGGCCACACTCCAGAAAATAAGTCCGATCCCCATGCCGGCGGCAAACAGCATGCTGAACCATCCGAAGTAGCTGTACTGCGGCTTTTCGTAGTCCTTGCCCAGCTTTAGACTACCGTAGCGACTGAATGCAAGCAGCAACGGGAACAGCAGAAAGACCGTGGCCGCAACCAGGTACCCCCAGCCAAACTTGTCGATGATCAGCGCATGCAGCGCGGAGGTGGCCGCCTCAAAGCGCTCGGGCGCCAATACCCCCAGAACCACAAACGGCAGTCCGAGCAGCAACGAGGCGAGAAAGACGATGTTCCGTTTCAGCATGGCTTGGTTTCGTCCGCGGCGCCGTCGCCGGCCGGCCGCTGCGCAGCCTCCCGGTCCCGACGGTCCAGTTCGTAGGCCGGCACGATCAGCACCGACGCTTTCGCTTTGTGGATGATCCGCTCCGCCGTCGAACCGAGCATGCGGTCGAGGGCGCGCCCCTGCTCGTGTTTGCCCAGCACAATCAGGTCGGCGTCGTTTCGCCGCGCCGTCTGCAGTATCCGTCGCTTCGGATTGCCCACCGCCGTAATCGAGGTGACGGACTCGAAGCAGGATTCACACTCCGCCTTCAATTTGTTCAGCTGATGTGCGATGGTCTCCCGCCGCGCCCGTTCGGTCGACGGATCGGGCGCGCGCCAGCCGACATGCAGCACGATGAGATTGCGGGCGTTCAGCCTCTCGTTACGCAGAAAGGGCACGACGCGGTCCTGTGACGGATCGA
>CAZSBQ010000241.1:0-2079 GCA_964604795.1 uncultured Victivallales bacterium
TCGTGCGCTACGCCGTGGAGAGGGCGAGACTCCTGTCGAGCCGGGTGTCTATGTTCGGAAGGCTGCCAGGGTTTGTTCGGCCAGGTGTTTGAAGCCGGGGACGGTTTCGGCCTCCTGTGCGGCGGCGAGCAGCATGGTCAGGCCGCTTTCGATGTAGGGGCGATAGGAGTCCAGGCCGTCCTGCAGCCACAGCTTGCCGAAGGCGCCCAGTGCTTGCAGCAGTCGTTGAATGGCGGCGCGGGAAAGTAAGTCGGAATCTGGCGGGGTGCCGCCCAATGCGCGGACGCATTCGCGGTAGTGCTGCCAAAGGCTGTTGCGGAGTTCGCGCGGGAAGGATTGGTACGGGTCGTAGAGCAGCGATGCCAAGTCGTAGGCGGCGCATCCCAGGCGCATGCCCTGGAAATCGATGAGAAACGGTTTGCCGTCGTCGAGCATGATGTTGGCGCTCTGCAGGTCGCGATGAATGGGAACCCGCGGAGCTTGCAGCAGCCGTGTGCGGAGTTCGCAATACTCTGGCGCGGCTGCGGTCCACAGTTCGGGGCGCCCGAGAAGCGTGTCCAGGATGTGCCTGCGGAAGTAGTCTCGCTCCCAATCGTAGAGTCCCTTGGTGAAGCTGCGCTGCAGGGGCAGTTCCTCGAATTGAAGCGCCTGTTCGCCCAGCACGTGGAGGCGCGCGATTTGTTCGACCACGTTGCGGAGAATCTCGGGTTGGCGGTCGCGCGGCTCGTGGAGCAGATCGTGCGGCCCCAGGTCGCGGGTGACCAGTTCGCAGGTGTCGGGCAGGTGCAGTTGCACGTCCGGGACATTGATCTTCAGTCGCTTGAGAAAATCGGTGATGGCGGGAACGGCGGCGTTTTCGCGTCGTTCTGGGTCGTAGGCGCACCAAATCCAGGAGCGCCGCCCATCGGTGAGGCGGGCATAGGTGCGTGCGCTGCCGCGTTTCTGCAGCGGAACGATGCGTGTGGTGTTCGTGTCGGCGGGGTGCCGGTTGTTCTCGGCCGGCAGGTCCAGGGTGCGCAGCAGGCGCGGATCGGGGGTTCGGGACGGGGACGGGGGTTGTGGTGGCGGCACGGTGCCGCCGGTGAATATGCCGTCAGCGTAGAGTCGTGTGCGCGGCAGCCGGGTGCCGTCCCAGAGGACCGCATTGTGCAGGTAACTGCCCGGCGGAACATGAAGTTCGTCGCCCAGCCCCAGCGCGCCGGTGCAGAGCACTCCGGACAATTCGAGGTCGTTCCGTCTGCGGGCCTGTTCCGATTGGGCGGCGCGCAGGCGCGAGTCATGGAGCAGCGGACAGTCCATGATTTCGCCGTGTGCGCGGATATACCGCTCCGGGGTTCCCAGGTCCGCCCAGTACGCGTTGTCCGGCAGCGACATTGCCATCACCGGCAGGCCGGCCGCCAATGCGTGCTCGTAGGCTTCGATGATCGTGCAGACCGGTCGGTCGGGAAGCCAGTCCAGCAGTTCCCGGCGAATAATGTGCACGCCGGCAAAGGTGTGCGTCCCAGTCCCCGGAACCCGGCGAAAATCGCGAATTCGTCCGTCCGGATCAATGTCAACGGTGCGCGGGCCACGCGCGGAAACCAGCAGCAACGTGGCGACAGCGCCCGAGGACAGGTGGTGCTGAATGAGTGACTGCAGGTCAAAGTCGAGGATGGTGTCGACGTTGTGGACTAGGATGTGCTCGCAGTCGGACAGATGTTGCGCGCCTTGCCGAATCCCGCCGCCGGTGTCCAGCAAGCCCTCTTCCCGTGAAATCCGGGGGGTGAAGCCCAGGTTGGCACCGCAGCGCTCGGCGGCGAGCGCCACCCGCTCGGCTTCGGTGCAGACGTTGAGGCCGAGCGCCGTCAGCTCCAGGGCATGCAGTCGCGCCGCAATCAGTTCGAGCAGGGGGACGCCGCAAAACGGGATCAGCGCCTTCGGACACTCGAATGTAGCGGGACGCAGTCGCCGTCCCTCGCCCGCCGCCAGGATGAATCCTCCGATGCGCTCGCTCATGAAAATGCTCCGATGGAACTATGGGGTACCCGGCGGCCCAGTTGGTACCCGCGGGCTTCAGCCCGCGTTTCCGGTGCACGCGGC
>CAZSBQ010000241.1:2179-5814 GCA_964604795.1 uncultured Victivallales bacterium
ACTATAGGGTGTCCGGCGGCCCCAGTTGGTGCCCGCGGGCTTCAGCCCGCGTTTCGGGTGCACGCGGCCTAAAGGCCGGTGGTACTATATGGGGTGTCCGGCGGCCCAGTTGGTACCCGCGGGCTTCAGCCCGCGTTTCCGGTGCACGCGGCCTAAAGGCCGATGGGACTATAGGGTGTCCGGCGGCCCCAGTTGGTGCCCGCGGGCTTCAGCCCGCGTTTCCGGTGCACGCGGCCTAAAGGCCGGTGGTACTTATGGCTACAGGCAGGGATGCCTGTAGTACTGGGTGCGGGGGTTGTCTTCAGCGTTGGATCCATTGTTTGGGGGTGATGGTGATGGGGGAGTGCTTGCGGATGTAGTGGCGGAGAGCTTCGCGGCTGTCCTGCTCGCATTCGGCAAGTTGGGCGTCGGGATTGCGGGTGATGCGGCGGAGTTTTTTGAATCGTCCGCCGCCGCTTGCGAGTGTGTAGCTGTTGAAGGCGGTGCGGTAGCGTCGTTGACCGTCGCTGCCGATGACGCCTTCGGCATCGATGCGCACCTTGGACACTTTGTCGTCCTTGTGCCAGCGCAGGTGAGCGCCCCATACTCCGCAGTAGACGTACGAGTCGCGCAGACGACGCTGCTCGGCCAGGATGGTCCTCAGCTCCGCGCGGGTGAGCAGCGCGGTGCCGATGCCGTTTTCGTAGGGAACCAGGCCGAAGAGGTCGCGCTCGGTGATGGGGCCCGCCGGGAGACTGTATTGGGAGAGTTTGCCGTGGATCACCACGTCGGCGTTTGCGGACTCCGCAATGGCGCGGCACAGCAGCTCGGCGGTGGCGCTGCCGAAGCCGGCGCGACCGTGGGCCGGCACGGCGGACTCCGCAATGCCGAGGGGTTCTTCGCGGGCGGCGCGAGTCTTGGCCAGAAAGGGGGCGACGGCCTCCCCGCATTGTTCGTCGGAGCGGCTGTTGCCGACGGGGATGAACGCGGATTCGACGTCGAGAACGCGCTGGTTTTCGGTGTCGACACTCATGCGTATGCGGGCGTATCCGTTGGCGTGTGCACCTGCCTGCACGTACCAAGTGCCGGGATTGAGGGGGAGCCCGGCGCGTTCGCGGTGGGTGTGGCCGCCGAGGATGAGGTCGATTTCCGGAAAGTAGGTGGCGATGGCCTCGATTTCGTTGACGCTGCGGCTGTCCTTTCCGGTGGGATACCATCCCTGGTGAGCGGCGAGGATGATGACGTCCGGCTGTTGCGCGTGAATGGCCGGGAGGATTCGGCGCAGCATGTCGATGGCGGGCTCGACCTTGAAGTCGCGGCGGTCCTTCCCCCACAGCCAGTTGTCGAGGAATGCGGAGTTCGCGCCGATGACGGCTACCCGGCAGCCCGCTCGTTTGAAGAGACGCCAGGCGGGTGCGGAGTACGCGGCGTCGGAATCCGGGTGCAGCACGAGGTTTCCGCAGAGGGTTTGGTCGCTCAGAATCTTGCAGAATTCCCGGAGTCTGCGGGCGCCGTAGTCCAGTTCGTGATTGCCCGGCACCCACGCGTCGTAGTCCAGTTCGCGGAGCATTTCAATGCCGATCCGGCCGCCGGAAAGCGCGGCGGAGAGGGAGCCGGTCACCGTGTCGCCGCAGTCGATGAGCAGGGTGTTTTCCGAGCCTGCCGTCTTGCGTTCAGCACGCAGGGCCGCGGCGACCCGGAGCCAGCCGCCGTTTCCCGGTCCCTCGTCGCCGTGTTCCACATAGCCGTGCACGTCGGTGGTCTGCAGGACCGTCAGCTCGGCACTCGGAGCGGAGAGCGCGAACAGAAGAAGAAAAAGCGCTGGAGGCCAGGCCCGCTTCATGTGCTCCGGTCCCCTTATTTTTTGGGCGGGACGGAACGGATGTGCAGTTCGCGCAGCTGTTTGTCGCCGACGGGCTGAGGAGCGCCCAGGAGCGGATCGTGGGCGTTTTGATTCAGCGGGAAGGCAATCACTTCGCGGATATTGGGTTCGCCGGTGAGCAGCATGATGATGCGGTCCAGTCCGGGGGCGATGCCGCCGTGGGGCGGAGCGCCGTACTGGAACGCACGGAAGAGACCGCTGAACTGCGTTTTCAGTTCCTCCTCGGTGTAGCCGCCGATTTCGAATGCCCGCACCATGATGTCGGTGCGGTGATTGCGGATGGCGCCGCTGGACAGCTCGACTCCGTTGCAGACCAGATCGTACTGGTGCGCCAGGATGTCGAGCGGATCTTTCGTGTTCAGCGCTTCGAGCCCGCCCTGGGGCATGGAGAACGGATTGTGGCTGAAATCGACGCGGTCGTGCTCCTCGTTGTATTCGTACATGGGATAATCGGTGATCCAGCAGAGCCGGTACGCGTCCTTCTCAAGCAGGTCCAGGCGTTCGCCCAGCTCGGGAATGACCGATGAGGCGATGTTGAGAGCCTTCTTCCGCTTGTCCGCTATGAAGAAGGCAACGTCGCCGTCGCCCACGTTCAGCCGTTCGCGCAGGGTGTTGATGCGGCCCTCGTCGAGATAGTTGGCGATGGGGCTGCGCGCCTCGCCGTCGGCGAAGACGATGTAGCCGAGCCCCTTGGCGCCGGCGGATTGGGCGAACTCGATCATGTCGTCGTAGAACTTGCGCGAGGCGGTTTGAGCAACTCCCTTGGCCGCAATGGCGCGGACCGTGCCGTTCTTCTTGCCCGCCACGCCCGCAAACGCCTTGAAGTCGCTGTCCGCAAACACGTCGGTGACGTCGACCATGTGCAGCGGATTGCGCAGGTCCGGCTTGTCGCAGCCGTATTTGGCCATGGCCTCAGCGTAGGGGATGCGGGGAAACGGGGTGTCCGTGACGGCGAGGGATGAGAACTCGCTGAAAACGCCGTGCATGAGGTCCTCGACCACCTCGAAAATCTCGTCCTGGGTGGCGAAGGCCATCTCCAGGTCGATCTGATAGAATTCGCCGGGGGAGCGGTCCGCGCGGGCATCCTCGTCGCGAAAACAGGGGGCAATCTGAAAATAGCGGTCGAAGCCGCCGACCATGAGCAGCTGCTTGTAGATTTGCGGCGCCTGAGGCAGGGCGTAGAAGGTGCCGGGATGCAGGCGGCTGGGGACGAGGAAATCGCGCGCGCCCTCGGGGGAGCTGGTGGTCAGGATCGGTGTCTGGAACTCGCGGAATCCCTGGTCGGTGAGCCGTCGGCGCACGCTGGCGGTGACGTCCGAGCGCAGCAGGATGTTGCGCTTCATGCGTTCGCGGCGCAGGTCGAGGAAGCGGTAGCGCAGGCGCACGTTTTCGTCGCAGGGCAGTTCCTGGGCGACCGGCAGCGGAATCGGATCGCTCGGCCCCAGTATTTCCATTTCGGAAGCCACCACCTCGATGGTGCCGGTCGCGATCCTGTCGTTGACCGTGTCCGGATCGCGATTCACCACATCGCCGGTGAAGCACAGCACGGACTCGAGGTGCCAGCGCTCGGATTCGGCGTAGAAATCGCGCTCGGGATGGACGACAACCTGGGTGACGCCATGCTGGTCGCGCAGGTCGATGAAGATGATTCCGCCATGGTCGCGCACGCGATGGACCCATCCGGACAGGCGGACGGTCTTGCCGACGTGCTCCTCGCGGAGTTCGCCGCAGGTGCGGCTTCGATACGGATGATGGGAGCTCATGAGGCTCTCTT
>CAZSBQ010000242.1:0-5756 GCA_964604795.1 uncultured Victivallales bacterium
ACGCTCCGCCAGCGCCACCGACGCTGAACTCGCCTGCGGCACTTGCAAGCGTCTCCCTTGAGTAGGTCAGTACACCGTCCTGATACAGGTTGAAATTCGACCCGGTGTTCACCCAGGCGATCTGCGTCCAGCCGCTGTCGGGGCGGTCGATGCCGACGCCTGACCAAGTCCAGCCGCCATTTGGGTTGATGACCAACTTGCTCGTCCCAGTCGATGTAGCGAGCAATCCCGATCCCGCTGACCGATGAGTGATTCTGTCAGTAATATTGTCCGGTTCGTTCCCATTCAGATTAAGGGCATAGACCAAAGTCCAAGACTGACTGGAGGTAAAATCGATAGCCGAAGGCGCCGCAATGCTGACGGCACTAGCGTTATTGAAAGAACCCGCCTGTCCCGAAATCGCGTTGTCACTGTACGCGGCCGTGCCGCTCCACGTGCCATGGTTGCCATTGCCGGATGTGTCCTGAACATTCCCGTCAAAACTCCACCACAGCACCGGAGTTTCGTAAGAGGCGGCCGAAGCAACAACCCCTGCCACTGTCAACGCTGCCATCGCCACTGCCAAACCGAGTCGCTTCACCAAATTTCTGCTGTTCATATCCTGTCTCCTTTACTGTGTTCGGTTCCTCTGCGTTTCACTGTCCGGACCTCACGATTACACATGCCTTTTAACCTCCTGGGTGATGTCAGACGATTTACGGCGTTCTTTCTGTCCTACATTTTTCTGTCGTATTGTCCGCTGCTGCTTTTCATGTATTACGTGGGCGCGACTCTCAGTTCACCTGCGCATATTTCCTGGCCCAGAGACTGAACCAGCCGCCGTACGGATAATAGGTGCCGAGCACATTGAGATCGCCGTACTCGGTGGGATAGCTGGAGTAGTAGGCGGGGGGCGGGCCGGCATCGCCCAGAACTTCCTTGTAGGGTACCCATCGGGCATGCCCGTCGATGTAGAACGCATTCACCCCGGCCCCGCCGTGGCTGACGCCGTAATTAGGTTCGTTGCGGTTGTAGCAGGACAGCAGGATCGGCGAGACCGCACCCTGGTAACTCGGCGTAGTCCCCCCCCAGGGATCGCGGTCCCAATTCCGGGCGAAAAAATGAATGTTCGATATGTTCCGCGCCGTGTACTGCGGCGTCTCGCCTGGATCGGTTTGTTTGAAGACATAAAAATAGTCCGACGTCGTCAGAACCCGTCGGTAGCTCAGCACGCCGGGCATGGGGCCGCCGATGGGTGCTGCCATGAACGCTTCCCACTCCGCATCGGTCAGCGGATCGACCCAGGTGTTGCCGCAGTGATCGTAACTGGGCTCGTAGAGAATAGCGCGATCATGCACGTACCCGGTCTTGGCCAGCACGGCCAGGGCGCTCAGAGTGCCGCTGCTGCCGCCGTTGAACAACTGGCTGTTGTGACCCTGGAACCACTTCTGGTAGTCGAGCATCTGGTGCGTTGACATATTGACCGGGTGCGGGAAGAAACCATCGCTGTCACTGCAATAGGTCAGAACAGCGATGCCAAGCTGGCGCTTGTTGCTCAGGCAGGCGATGCGATTGGCGCGCTCACGAGCACTGCCAAGCGCCGGCAGCAGCATAGACGCCAACACGGCGATGATGGCGATCACGACCAAAAGCTCGACAAGTGTAAAGGCGCTGCGTCTCATCTGAATTCCTCGGTCTTGCCGTCAGTGACTGCCGATGCAAACCGACGCGAATCGACTCGAGTCGCCTGCAGTCGATCGGCGTCGGTTTCGGGCGTTTTTCCCGGCGGTCCCTCTGCGGCCGCGAGTTCGCGGAAACTCAGTGTGCATGTGGTCGGCGGAAGCAACTCGCCCCGGAGCCGCTTGATCAGGCTGTCGGCCAGGAACTGGGCCGCTTCAGCCGGATCGACTTCAATGGCCGTCACCGGCATGCGCACTGTCACCTCCGACCCGCGGTTGGTCTGAACAGCAATGCGCAGGTCCTCCGGCACTTGGATACCCAGCTCGAAGATCGCCAGCTGCGCGTCCTGAAACAGCATGTCGTCAAGCACGATCAGGCCGTCGGGCTTCTCATCCGTGGCAGTCCAAACCTCGCGGAATTCATCCCAGCCCCCCCCGGGGACGGCGGGATCGAGATTGCCGCGAATCCAGGCCTCACTCGTCATCATGCCGGTGTCCGAGACAGTGCGCAGGAAGGGGTCGAGAACGCGATTCAGTTCCCATGTAATCAGGGCGACGCGCCGACAGCCCTGCTCGGCCAGGCGGCGGGCCGCCAGTGAAACAATGCTTTCGGAATCCGTGCAAGTGGTCAAATCCGTGTATGATCCGACCAGCGGAATCGGTGACTCTTCGAGACGCTTTTCCCAGGCAGTCGTGTGCGGCAGGTCAACGATGACCGCACCGTCCAGGCGCTCGGCTTCCACATCGATCCAGAACCGCGGGCATGTTGGTTCGTCCTGCGGATCCATTCCCAAATATTTGCCGTTATACAACTCCGGAGTGAGGCCCGCCTCGATCAAGCGCGTCGTGACTTCGCTGGCCAGGGCGCGGAAGTAGTGTCCCGTGCGCGGATGCAGCAGGTCCAGTTCGGACAGGATACCAATGCGCCAGCGCGAGGCATGCTCGGCAACGAACACACCCCTGCCCTGCCGCACCTCGAGCAATCCCTCACTGGCCAGGATCGCCTGGCCGGCACGCACCGTCGGCATACTCACTCCCAGCGCCTTCATGAGATCGCGGACCGACGGCAAGGGATCCCCCGGTTTCAACTCGGACTGAATCATCTCCCGCAACACCGCGGCGACCCGGTCATGACGACTCGGTGTGCCCGGCAAGGGACGTATGCGGTCCAGGCTGTTTCCCGAACCGCTGGAACTCTGCTGCTTTCGAGTCATTCGTCAATTCAACTTCGAGTGGTTATATCGCGCTCGGCAAATCCATTGCGCCACGGAATGCCGGCCTATTGCTGTGCAATACAGCAATACTATATCAGGGTAAATGGAGACGTCAAGCGGCACTGGAAAAAAAAGCAGTTCTGAAATTAAATCACGGTTGACTCCAGAGCCGCCAGGTCAACCGAAACTGTGCCCGTGTCTTCGACCCGCACCTGAACGGACTGCGCTTGCCGCGTTACATTGACCAGGAACACGGCAGCATTTTCGGGTGCATCCGGATCACTCCAGCGCGCGCCCAGCACCGGCCCCTGGAGCGGACTGGTGCAGAGAGTTCCGTCCGGCATCCTGATCTCGGGCGGGCGCAGAAACTCGCCGCGACAGAAGAATCGGGCGTATTCGGTGCGCAGGCGGCAAAGGGTTGCGAAGTAATCAAACAGTTCCTTGTTCTCCGGCTTCAGCAGCGGCTCGAAATGTCCCCAGCCGAATTGGCCGCCCCAGACAAAGCGCATGCTGGCGCGGCGGACAAGGATTTCGCCGTCATTTCTGTATGTATTGCCGAAAAACGTACCGCCGAAGATCGAGTTTCGTCCCCAGTACACGGCGGGAAACAGCGGGATGTTTGTTTCATGGTTCCATTCGGTGTCCAGGAGCCCGTCGAAATCCGCGACGCAGCCTTCCCAATTGCATTCGGTCGTCAACAACGGGTCCGGTCCGATCTCATCGCGGATCGCAGCAACAAGATGGCGCATTCCTTCCAGCCAATAGGCGCCGCCGCCCAGCGGATGTCCGTGGCTCGGATCGAGACAGGTGCGGCCGCCGAAACAGCCGAGCTGGTCGAGATACACTCCGCCACAGCCAAGGTCTTCGACAATGCGCCGGCACAGGTTCACCACGGTTTCGCGCCAGTATTCGGTGTGCATGCACATGCCGGTGAGCAACTGGCCGTTGCCGTAGTTCTCCGGCCAGGCGTACAGGGTTTTCGGATTGACCCGGTGCGCACTGATCTTCTCGGCCGCCGCTTCGGCCTCCGGCCCATAACTCGGCGCCGCCTGATCCCACAGCCGACCGTTGATGTAGGGCATGACGACCACGCCGCCTTCCTTCAATTCGGCGACAAGTTCTTTGAAGCCTGCCTTGATCGGGAAATAGTCCGGATAGTCAGTGTCGAATGGCGTCTGATGCCAGTGGTACATGTGCACGGCGATGCGCACACCCAGACGACGGCGCAGCTCTTTCATCGACGCCGTCCATTCCGCAACCGGTTTGTCATTGACCGTTACCAGGCGGTCGCTGGGGAACTTGTTCGCAGACGCCTGTTCCCAGATCAGCACTTCGCGGTCTTCGCGTGCGCCGTGGAAGGCATTCGCGGGCGGCTGGTTCGCCCAGGGTTGCTGCCGCGCGTACCCGGCATAGAGCGTCGCGGCATCGTACCAGTCGCCGTCCAACTCGCCGACCACGATGTCATAGTTCTGCTCAAAACTGTTTCCAGCCTGCGTCATGCCCTCTGGATAAAGCAGGAAGTGCATGGCCGCCCGCCGCGGCGCGTCCGTCGCCTTGCCCGGAGCGAAGATCATCTGTTTCTGCCACTGCTCGGGATCATGGGCGCCCATGTACAAAGTCTGCTCGGCGCGCGTGAATCCCATGAACTGCATCGCGTGCTTGCCGTAGCCACCACAGGGAGCGGACAGCGCCGGCATGGTGTCCCAGCCCGTCGCCTGCATGCCCCACATCTCGGGCCAGAAGACGCGGTCGTTTGCGGAGTCCGCATTTGGCAGAACACCATTGATCCGGGGAAACAGCGCGTGCCAGAGCGTCCAGTCCTGCGAGTGGTTCTTCACGGTCAAACGCCAGGCGGTGAGGTGGGGCGCGGTCGCGTGGGACGCGATCGCAACCTGGACGTCGAACGGTCCGGCGCCGGTGTCCGGGTCCTGCACGCCCTGCCACTCCAGGCGCAGTGTGTCGCCATCCATTCGGGCCGCGACCGCTGCCGCCGCCGCGCCGTCCAGGTTCACCTGCCGCCCGCCCGCGTCGGCCAGATGCACCTGCCACAGCGGCGCCCCCTCCGCACCGTTGTCCAGCCACGTCCTTTCCCCAACCTTGAGTCGGCACAATTCCAGCGTGTCCGCCGTTAGCTCAATCGAAACATTGTTGACGATATAAGATACGGTCTGCGATTTTGGTTTCCGGTTCATCATCATTCCTTTTTTCTGCCGTTGTTTGCGATCGACAGGGTCTACTGGCAACGACCTCGCAGGTCGATCCTATGTCCACAGAATTTGGTTGGGTCCGGTCAGTTGAGTTAGCAATGGCTTTAGTATCAACGGGCATCCCTGCCTGTTGTGAAGTTCTCCGCACCCAGGTGGCCGCAGTACGCAAGCAATCCAACGATGGTTCAAGTACCCGGTCCTCCGGCGACGCGATTGCCCACTCTGAAAGTGCTTTGCTGACCTCAGCCGGGGTATAATATATGCCGTTGGTTCTCTTGTCGAGCATGGGGCTGCCAGGTTCGCTCCCTTTCATTGCGGATAATCCGTCCTCGCGTCGTCTGAGGAAGCTATGCCTCACTAAAGAGGGCGCAAAAGTCAACGTCTTCGAAAAGCTGGGACATGGAAACCGCAGACTCTTGTCCACACTAAAAAAGATAGTCTGTCAAACAGTGGATTGCCAGCTCGCCGACGACAACCACGGACTTGCGAGATGATAAACGCTTGAATCCGGCGAGTGGAGAAGCCGCAGTTGGTTTTTCCAAGGATTCAGAAATTAGTCTGTAAAGTTCATCATTGCAGTTGTTGTCACGATTTTTCTCCTGAACTTCCTCACTAACGTCTTGAACCTTGGGGACGGGCAATTTGTGAATGCAGCATTATACTTTTGGGGTCCGAGG
>CAZSBQ010000243.1:0-5697 GCA_964604795.1 uncultured Victivallales bacterium
CTCGCCCCAAACCCTCGGCAGGGGAAACGTGGTTCCCCCTGCACCCCCCATGGAATTAAACCGCGAATCTGGCGAATCCGCGCGAATGGGGCAGGGGCAAAGGCACGGGTCGGGAACTTGACCGGTTTTTGGCAAACCGATCAAGTTCCCGACCCGGTTCCGCATTTTATATTCCTGTCGTCATACCCTAAAAATCGTCATACCTGCCCTTGCCTTTCCAATTGTCAACCCTACAATCGTCAACCAAACCTGCCTTTGGACTGGGGGTCCATGGGACTGGTAGACCGGAGCCTTCAAAATTCCTGCCTTATGATTCTGCTGTCAATGATTTTGCTAAATCTGCCTCTGCCTTTGCCCTTGCCTTTGCCTTTCCAATCGTCATACCCCAATAATCGTCATACCTTCTCTCTGCCCTTGCCTTTGCCTTTGCCCTTGCCTTCCTAATCGTCAACCCTCCAATCGTCAACCCAATTGCCTTTTGCCTTCGCCTTTCCAATCGTCATACCCCAACATCGTCATACCTGCCCGGTTTGTTGCCTCCGCTGCAAACGGAACGAACGCTTCATTCCGTGAGCGGGCCTTCACGTTTTCCTCCGACGCTGGACCCAATTGATTGACTGTGTCCAAACCAATCTTCGCCGCAGTGCCAGTCAAGCCTTCGGTGCTCTTAGTAACAGCAAGCCGGGCCTGAACTTCTCAAATTCCCAAATCATCAAACACCCAAAGAGTCATTATCCGCCGCGACACGGCCAAACCCAGCAGTCGTAGCTGCGGCTGTAGTTGCCCACGCCGCCATTGAACATTTCGACGTAGTACGCGCTGGTGCTGGTGGGGTGGTAGTACGGCGTAGACGACCAGTACCACGACCACGACGAAGGCACGTCTTTGAAGTGCTCTTTCTGGCTGTGAATTGCCTTGAGTTGGTCCCATTCGGGGAGGAACCAGTCGTCGTGTCCGGCATATTTCAGTTTGCTGCATTTGGATTTGGCGTCTTTCCACCCTTCCCTGCCGTTCGCGTTCGCATCGTAGACCCACATTAGTTTCGTCTTGCGATCACTCATGGTAACGTCGCCGTTGGCATAGATGTTCCGGACCCAACGGTCGTTCACAACGATCCATTTCAATGCCGTCGGGTCGCCCCCCCTAGGTATCTGAGCCAGACTCACGCGCTTGATGCTTTTTCCCGTCCAGTCGGCGGTCAGGGAGACGGTCTGCGGCTGATAGCGCTTGCCCTGACGCTTGCTCAGAGAGACTCTAAATTCGTAGCGCTTACCCTTTTCGAGAGGGAAGGTGTGTGGGCTCTTCCAGGTTTTGTCGCCTTGCGCGATGGTGGCACCCTCGACTTCGCGGTCGTCAATCATTGCGATGATCGTGAGTTTCGGCATGAGATTCCGCGCTTCTTGTACGGCGGCGGGCAGGAGCTTGCGGGCGGAATCGTAGGCTTCTTTTCCGGCGACCGGATCATCGACGCTGGTTTCGCCCGTGCGGGCATGTTGGCGCACTTCGCGCCACATGTCGCCTCCGTACTCCTTCAGGAGTGCTTTGTTGTCGGCGAGCGCGTCTTCGTATGCGGACTTCGCGGAACGGTATTGGTTTTGCACGGCGGCCGCGCGGGTTGCGGAGTCCGTGTAGGTTGAGGCGGCCTCTTTCCAGTGCTTGGCGGCAGTCTCGAAGTCGCCCGCATCGAAGGCGTCTTTCGCTCGCGAGGACGCTCGCGCTCCAGACTCGAAGAGGGATTCGGCATCCCTGGGGGCGTGGTTGTCCTGTGCTTTGCGTCTTGCCGCTTCGGTTTGGGCGCGGACTTCACGTGCGGTCTCACGTTTCTGGTCCAGTGATTGCAGATGCTCGCATCTGTCTGACACTTGTTGGTATTTTTCGAAAGCGTCGGCATACTCCTCGTTTTCCAGCAGTTTGTTCGCTTGGGAGAGCAGGTCTTGCACGCTGTCGATCTGTGTGCCGAATCCCTGGCCGCGGTCGATGTCTTTTGCGCGGTGCCACGCGGATTGGGCCGCCTTCGCGGCTTGGGCGGCATCGAGGAGGGGGCGTAGTGTGTTCTGCACGGTCTCGTGTAGTTGTCGTTTTTTGACTGGGTTGCCCTGGATTCCGGTCGCTTGCCGTTGCAGTGCCTCCATGCGTTTCCATTGTTCGCCGCCGTATTCCTCGAGGATGGTTCGGTTTGCCCGGATGTAGGTTTCGCAGTGCTGCCTGGCATCGTCGGCTGCGTTGACGGCGGCGGCGATGGCGTCGGCGAGGTCTTGCCGGGCTGCGCGGTATTTCCTCGCGGCAGGGGACCAGTTTTCTTTGTCGGCCTGGGCTTCCGCGTCGGCTACTGCATCCTGTATTCCGGCGCGGGTCTCCGAGTCTTGCGCCGCGAGAAACTCGTCGAGTGCGATGCCGCCGATGGCCTCGTCTTCGGCGGTTTGCTTGTATCGATATTTGGCAATTTGGAACTCCATCGAGGGTGCGGTGAGAAGTGCGGAGGCCGCATCGTAGTGCTCGGCGGCCTTTCCCCATTTGCGATCTTCGCGAGCGGCTTCGAGATTCTCCATGGCCGCGCGGTACTTCTGGCGCGGTTCGGTGTCCAGGACGTCGGGGACTTCCGGCACCGAATCGCCGAGGTGGTCGCGAAGGTCCGCGAACGCACTTTCGTAGTCGCTTTTGGCGCCTCGGTACTCGATGTGGGGTTTGGCAGCGAGGGCGGCCGCGACCAGAATCAGCAGGAGGATGCCGAGAGCAATCTGCTTGCGCTTCCGGCTCTGAAGGCCCTTTCTGCCCAGTTCCCGCAGTTCTTTGGCCCTGGCATTGTGCGGGGCGCGGGAGAGGGCTTCGTCGGCGCAGCGGATGGCGCGACGCCATTTGTGCCGGCCAAGCGCGGCCTGTGATTTCGAGAGCCACTGCTGCACCTCTTTCCGATTGGCTTCGACCTGGCCGCGCAATTTGGCATACATGGGATCGGCCTTGTCGATCTGGTGTACCCGCTCCAACTGTTCCCCGGCGTCAGCGTAGCGCTTCTCGTCGTAGGCTGAACGGGCCTCCTCCAGCAGTTCCTTTTCTCGAATTCGGGCATCGGCGGCGGCCTGCTTGAGTTTGTCCTTTCTGTCGTTGAGCGCTTGCCAGCTCTCGCGGAAGTCGGAGGTCTCGACCGGTGTCGCATCCTCGATGGATTGTTCCAGGTTGGGAAGCTGTGCTTCGAGTTTGCTCAGGTTTCCTTCATGCAGCAAAGCGAAGGCTTGGTCGAGAGATTCACGAAGGGAATTCGACGCATTCCCTGCCGTCGATTTGCGCTCCTGGACCTCACGTTTCAGCTCGGTGTAGTCCAGCGAGTCCGGATCGTGCCCGATGGCCTGGGATGCGAGGTTTTCCGCCTTGTCGAACTGCTCGGACTGCAGGGCGGTGCGCGCCTGCTCGGCTTCGGCGACCGCCTGGGCTTTGCCGAGACGAGAAAGCAGGTCCTTCTGGGCCGGATCGCCGGGATACGTCTCCTGCGCGGACTGAAGCGCCTGCCGGGCGTCGTCATAGCGTGCGGCCTTGAGAGCGCCTTCCGCTTCGGCCAGGAATTCGTCGGCGCGTTCCTTGGCGGCATCGTGCTCCTGACCGAGTCGCTGAACCTCGGCGGCGAAGTCCTCCGCGCTTGCGAGAGGGTTGTCGGGTCGCGCGGCAGCGAGAACGGCGAAACCGACGGCGTACCGGGGGAGTTCGCCCACTCGTTGTTCGATGTCGCGGGCGGTTTCGCAGGCGGTTTTCGGATCGCCGTCGGCGAGGGCGCGCCCCGCCGACACGAGGTCATTCAAGGCTGCTTCCAGAGCCGGGATCGATTCGAGGACATCCATGCGCTCTCGGGCTTCGGCGGCATGCTCGGCGTCGGAATATGTCTCCGCGTAGGCCTGCAATGCGGATTTGGCCCCTTCCACGCCTTTTTCGGCGACCAGTTCCGGCAGCGGACGGGTGATGTTTCGGCGGTCCCGCTCTTCGCTGCGGCGCTCGAGATCGTTGCGGAGTTCGCGAAGTTCCGCCTTGTGAGGATCCAGTTCGAGGGCCTGGTCGATCTGCTTTCCGGCTTCCCCGTAGCGCTCCTCGTCAATGGCCGTCTTGATCTGCCCGATCAGGGTGTCCCGTTCGGCGACCTTTTGCCGGGCGGCAGCGTTCAACTGCTCAAGCTGCTGTTTGAGTTCCTGTCCCTTCTCCCCCGGCAGTTTGAGATCGTCGGGCAGCAGGCCGAATTCCTTGTT
Source organism: uncultured Victivallales bacterium (assembly GCA_964604795.1). Classification (GTDB taxonomy): domain Bacteria; phylum Verrucomicrobiota; class Lentisphaeria; order Oligosphaerales; family CAZSBQ01; genus CAZSBQ01. The sequence goes on from CAZSBQ010000243.1 coordinate 4,230, forward strand.
TGCCCGGCTCCACTTCTTCTCCTCGGTGTAGCGCTGCATGCGCTCCAGCGCTTCCTGGGCGTTCGAAAAGGTGTCGACGTCGGTCCCGCAACTGCGGCAGAAGCGCTTGTTGACGGACGCCTCCAGAGCGCACTCCGGGCAGTTGCGGGTCAGGCCGGTGCCGCACTGCTCGCAAAACGCCGCATTCTCCAGATTCGACGCGCCGCAGGAGGGACAGGGGTTCGTCCCCCCTTGCCCCTTCCCTGCGGAGGGGGCCGACGCGGATGCCACGTTCAGCTCGTCCAGGTCCCGCAGCATGTCCTCGACGCTGAAGTAGCGCTCCTCGGGGCGGGACTTGATCGCCCGGAAGACGATCTGCGCCAGCTCGGGCGGCGGCGGGATGGCCTCGGGATCGACGTTGTCGGGTATCTCGCCGCTGACCATCTCGTAGAGTATCTTGCCCAGCGCGTAGATGTCGGCGGTGTGGTTGACCCCCTTGGCGTCGCGCCGCTGCTCGGGAGGCATGTAGAAGGGGGTGCCCATGCCGTAGCCGGTCATGGACAGGTCCGAATCCGCCCCGGCGCGCGCCAGGCCGAAGTCGACGATCTTCGGAGTCAGCTCGCCGTCGTGCCGTGCAAGCAGAACGTTGGCTGGCTTCATGTCGCGGTGGACCAGGTTGTGCCGGTGCGCGTAGGCCAGGCCGCGCGCAATCCCGGAGAAGAGCGGGACGGATTCCTCAAGCGAGAGCGTGCCGCGCTCCTTTAAATAGTCGCGCAGGGTGCCGCCGTCGACGTACTCCATGACGATGTAGTAGCCCTGGTCGTCGCGGTCGGTGTCGTGAACCTGGACAATGTTCCGATGGTTGAGCGCCGCAATGGCACGGGCTTCGCGCGCAAAGCGCTCGATGGTCTTTTTGCCCGCCGCGCCGTGCGTCTTGTCCGGACGCAGCCGCTTGACCGCCACCACCCGGTCCAGTTTTCGGTCCGTGGCGCGATACACCCGCGCAAACCCGCCGTCGCCAATTTCGTCCCGCACCTCGTAGCGCTTCGACAACGGCACTCCCTCGACAATGCCGGGCCTGCGGTCTCCCGCCTCGGGAATCACTGTCTCCGCACCGCCCAGAGACAATTCGCCGCCCCCTGGGGCATCCACGGTTCTCTCCCCGCCCACGGAACGTTCCCCGGCATCCCCGCCGAGCAGCGTGTTCTCCTGCCCGACGGAGAGCAGCTCCTCACCACTCTCCCCGGATACGCTCGATCCGCACTCCAGGCAGAATCGCGACCCGTCAGGAATCTCTTTATGGCATTTGGGACAGTTCATGGGAAACTATAGATTGAGAAAAATCAGTTGAAAGTCTTGGGGCACTGCCCCAAACCCCGCCAAGGGAAATGATTTCCCCTGAACCCCTCAGGCTATTTTACCGCGAATCATGCAAATCCACGCGAATGGGGCAGGGGCAAAGGCACGGACAGGGGCACGGGCAAAGGCA
>CAZSBQ010000244.1:0-5548 GCA_964604795.1 uncultured Victivallales bacterium
CATCCCGCACTCGATTCAGGATTTCGGTCACAAAGACCTTCAAGATTCCCGGCTGTGCGATGGTTTTGCCCGCCAAAATGCCTCCGAAAACGACGGGCAAGGGGGTAGCCCTACTGTGCAGAAAACGAGAGAACGAATGACGATCCGCAGCCCGGTCAGGGCTGCGGAGCGGGTTCGAGGTTCTGGGACAGCTCCAGGAGCTTTTTGATTTGCTCGTCCGGAAGTTCGTCGACGAGCTTGTGGAGATGGGTGCGGCGTTCGTCTTCCGGTCGAGCGGGGAGTTGCGGTGTGGTGCCGAAGTTTGCTGGGAGGGCGTTGATGATTTCCTGTTCGCCCCCTTTCGGCGCCCAGTGCTGATAGAGTCGGTGCACATCCTGGCTTTTGTGGCCGATCCACTGCATGACTTTGCCTTCGGGTATGCCGCCGCGAGCGCAGAGGGTGATGAACGTATGGCGAAATGAATGGAAGCTGCGCAAGGCGATTTTGCGTTTGCTGTCGGTTCCGGCCTGCTGGGTGACAAGCTCCTCTGCTTCGAACTGTTCCCGCACGGTCAGGCTGATGCGCCACCTCTGGCCGTTCTCGTAGAGTTCGGCGAGTTCCGGACAGACATAGCCTTTGCGGGACTGGGCAGGCACTTCCTCCAAGATCGTCCGCAATACGGGATGGAGGGGGAACGACACGGGCGCTTTGGTCTTGGAGGTGACTTTGAACAGAAGGTTGTGAGTCAGATCGATGTTCTTTCCCCACTCGCAGAGGCAGCAGTCCTTCAGGCGCATGCCGGAGTAGATAGCCACGGCGAATAAACGACGGTATTCACCCTCGGCGGATTGGCAGACCTTCGCGAGTTCTTCGTCTGTGAGAGGCTCTCGTGTCGCCGCATCAACCTCGTAATAGTCAACGTTCTCGAAGGGATTTTCGAGTCCCGCAGTCCGAAACATGACGCCGGCGGTTTGGAGCAGCTTGTTGTGTCGGTTCGCCGAGAGTTTTTCGTCATTGCGCAGGAAGTCGGAGTACGCTTGAACATGTTCCGGGGTGACTTCATCGGCGTAGGGCTGATCCGGGTGGTTTGCGGCAAACCATCGAACAAACTTCTCCCACTGTTGACGATAGTCGCGGATGCTGGCGTCGGAGAGCTTGCGTTTCCTGCGCTTGCTGTGCTTCTTGGGCGTTGTGTATTCGTAGGGATGCTTCTCCCACACTTCATCGAGCCGAGTCCGTTCGCGTGCTTTGACCTCCGCTTCCTGTTGTTCCTCCAGTTTTTTGGCGGTTTCCTCCGCAGCTTGATACTCGTACCACACGCTGCGGCGCAGTTCCGCTTCGCTTCGGGCGATGTAGGGTTTGAGGATTTGATCCCTGGCCGCTTCCGCTTTTGGCTTTCGGGTGATTGGCTTGTCATGTTCGTCCAGGAGGCGCTGGATAATGCGCTTCCCTTTCGTGCGGCGCCCGGCCGCGTCGAATTGCGGCATATAGTACTCAAGATAATAGATGGCTTTCTTGCCGCGAGTGAAGAGGCGTCCCCGGAGTTGTTTTACGCTTGCCATGACGAATGCTTTGTTGGGTGGATTGCTGAGTGATGCTCTACTTTGCCAAGCAATGCAACAATGTAACCCATCCAATACATTAAATCAACAACAAAACACCAACAAAACTGATTTTTAGCCTCAAATAAGCGGCCTTCTAAGCCGTCGGTCACAGGTTCGATCCCTGTCCGGGGCGCCACTCCCAGCCTCGAGTCTGCTCTTTTCGGTCCGGATGCGCCGCCATTGCCGGTCGTGCTCAGAGCACGGGCGCCTGCAGCTTCACTGCCGGCAGGTGCAGGCTCACCCGCGTGCCGCCGTCTTTGCCGGGGGACAACTCGATGTCGCCGTCATGCTGTCGGAGAATGCGCTGCGCGAATGCCAGCCCCAATCCGAGCCCGCTCAGTTTGTTGGTGCGGAAGGGGCGAAAGCATTCCTCCACCTCTTGCTCGGCGATCCCGACTCCGTTGTCTTCCACGAGGATTTCGGCCTCATCCGCAGCACCCGCTTTCGCGTGAATCCGCATCGTAGGCTCGGGGCAGTCCTGCAAGCTGTCCAGCGCATTGTTGATGACCTCGACGAAGACTTGGGTCAGCGCCTGGGCGTGTCCGGTCACTCCCAGGGAGGCGTCCACGTCCTTAGCCAGGGTCACCGGGGACTTGCCGGGGTCCGGGATAGCCGTTTGCAGGGCGTCGTCGATCAATTCGGCGACGGGCACGGTCTGGCGGGTGCCCACGCCGGCGGGCATGTCGCAGAAGTGAAGCAGGCGGTTGATCCATCCATCGATTTTCCCTGTGTTCTCTTCGACCACGTTGAAAAAAGAGGCGCGAAACCCCTCAAGATGATAGCGCTCGGGCAGCAGCTCGGCGCAGGTGCGGATCGGGACCATCGCGTTTTTGAAGTTATGGGCGAGAACCCGGGCCAGCCCGGCCAGCAGCTCGGTGTCGTCGGCGGGCGCGGTCGGCTCGCTCGGGGCCGGCTCGGCCTGGGCGGACGCATCAAGAATGGCCAGGCTGGCGCCGTCTTTCGCGTTGGGACCGAGAGGCACCGCATGAAGGCTGAATTGCCCCCCGTTGGTGCTAAAGTGACGCGGCGGCGCCTCAAGCCCCGTGACCAGAACCTGCCGCAGCGCATCGGCAACCAGCGATCCCACCTTTTCCACCGGTTGGTACAACACGTCGTCCACGTCCAATCCAAGCAGCTGGGCGGCACGCTCGTTGACGTCGCGCACCGTCCCGTCCGGCCCCACGGCCACGGCGCCGACTGGCAACCGGGCAAACACTTGGTGATACGTCGATTCCGCCGTCGAAACGCGACCATGCAGCTCGGCATTTTCCAGCGCCTTGGAGAAGAAACTGAGGAACAACCGCAGCGTTGCGTGGTCGGCGCTCTGCTCGTTGTCCGACATGCCTCCAATCCCGACCAAGGCCATCGCCTGACCGCCGGAAAGGACGGGACACAGGTACTGAATGCCCAGGCGCTCGGCGATGCGGCGCGCCTTGAGGCGCTGCTGAGAATCCAAGCCGCCCGGATCAATCAGCGAGACCGGCCGCCCCACGCGAATAACGTACGCCAGGAGTGGTTCGCCCATCGACAACCCGTAGGCCACGCGCGCCTGATTGGCATTCGGACCGGACACCACCCGGTAGCAGGGGGCATCCCGCGCCGGCAGCAAAACGATCACGTGATCGGTGTCGAACTGCTCCTGCAGGGCTTCGATAAAAGTGTCGACGAGGCTGTCACGGTTCAAAGAACGCGACAAAAGCCGGCGAAACCGATGAGAAATCTCGCGCACAACATCATGCGGCGGCGATGCCGGATAGTCACCGGGCTGGTGCGATCCGTTCTGAGAAGCGGTTGGTGTCGGGGCGGCCGGCACTGACGGCGCAGGCGCCACGTTCAGGGCGGCGGTAAGCGCCTCGATCTGCCCCAACACCTCCTGGATGCGCTGCACGTTGAAGGGTTTTGTGACCGCGTAGCGCACACCGTGCGGACGAAAGCGCTGAAGGTATCGATCCTGGTCGGAAAGGACCAGCGGCACCATCTCGTAGCCGTACTCGAGGCCGTTGAGCCGGGAAGCCAGCAGTTCGGCGTCACCGTCGGCAAACGTGTCGTCGAAAAAAATGACGTCCATGCGTTCGATGCCGGCTCTGGACAGGGCTTCGCCGACGCTGGTGACTTCATACACCACGAAATCGGCCCCCAGGACAGCCGCCAGTGATCGTCGAACGGCCGGACTGGCGGAAGCTATAAGAACACCGCGCATCAATGAAACCTCATGAATTGAGCTGGCAATCGCTGGTTTCCGTCTCGGCAGGCGAGGGCGGGATCAGCGGAATGACAAGAGTAAACACACTGCCGACACCGGGCGTGCTGTCCACTGCGACGGTCGCACCCTGCTCCTTTAAAATACTCAGACAGTTGGACAAACCCAAGCCGCTGCCGTTGGCTTTGGTGGAATAGAACGGATCGAAAATCCGCTGGACCTGCTCTTTGCTCATACCGCAGCCGGTGTCCTGCACCACGACTCGCACACACGATTCACAAGCGGTACCATTGTCGCTCTTTCCGCCATTTTCAAAGGCGGTGGAGACGATCAGCTCGCCGCCGTCCTGGTCGGTCATCGCCTCCAGGGCATTCTGCAGCAGGTTGAGAAAAACCTGGTGCATCTGCTGCACCGAGCAGCACACCGGCGGCATGTGCGCGGCCCGGTGCTGGCGCAGCGTGATGTTGTGCTTGACCAGCTGGTTGTGGAGCAGGGCGGCAACTTGGTCGAGGACATCGTGGAGCTGCACTTCGGCGGGAATCTCGTTGCGCGGGCGCGCCAGGTCCAGCATGTTGTGCACCAAGTTGTTGATGCGGTTGACTTCGTTGCCGACCACGGCGGTGAACTGGCCGCGAAACTCCGGTTCGCCGAACCGCTCCGGCAGCAGCTGCGTGAAGGTTTGGATGGCGACAAGCGGATTTTTGATCTCGTGGGCAAGTCCGGCCGCCAGGGTTCCAACCGAGGCCAGACGGTCCACGCGCCGGACTTCCTCCTCGAATTTCTTTCGCTCGGTGAGGTCCTGAAAAACAATGGCGGCACCGGAAACCGCTCCTTTGCCGTCGCGCAGCAACGAGGTTTCGCACTCGCAGGGGAACTGTCGCCCGCGAATGTCGAGAGCCTCCTCCTGCGCAGGCAGGCTGGCCTGCTCGCGCATGGTTTTCGCCAGCAGGTCCTCGAAGCGGGGGTTCAGCTCCGCCACGGGTCTGCCGAGCCAATCGTCAACCGTCAGGCCCAGAATCTGCGAACCGCGCAAATTGAGCGTGCGGATGCGCATGTCCGAATGCACCGACAGCAGACCGCGCTGCATGTGGCGCAGAATGGTTTCGTAATGCCGTTTGGCCGCGAGCTGTTCATCGAACAGCGCCGCGTTGTCCAGGGCCAGGGCGGCGTGGCCGACCAAGGTCCGGGCCAGCGCCAACTCATCCCTGGTGTAGATGTTGTCGTTGATTCGCTCGCCCAGAAAAACGATGCCGTGAATCACCCTTTTGGACAAAATCGGCACGGCCACGAGCGCGCCCATGTCATGCAGATTCGCTTCGATGGCCGCACGCTGGTTCCGCCACTTGAGCGGCAGCCGCTCGAGGGCGTCGGCATGGATCACCCGGCGCATCTGCATCAGCGCGCGCACCACGGGCATGTCCGGCTTGAGATGTTCCGGAAACCCGTCCCTGTCGCAGGTCTTCGATACGTAAGTTCCTTCCTTCCGAAGCCCCCCGCCGTCCGTCCCCGCCAAATAAACGGCACACGAACTGCTGCGAAACAAAATCGGCAACTCCTCGACCACCACGCGCGAGATGTCCGGACGGTCGTAGTTGTACGACAGCCGGTCGCCGAACCGCACAACCGCGCCCTCGTAATCATACCTGCCGCCAAAAACATAATGGTCCACCACCCGCTTCGCCCAGTCGTGCAGAGGCTGAACAATCAATGCGAAAACCACCGCCAAAACAATGACGACCACCACCCGCAATCCCCCCTCCAACCC